>CAZBLE010000057.1:0-1509 GCA_964492735.1 uncultured Gammaproteobacteria bacterium | reverse complement strand
TCTCCAGCATCGACAGATAGGCAAGCCCTTTGTCGAGGTCAATCCGATCGGTAGCTGATGCGGCGTCCAGATGCCCGAGCACATAGACGTCATGCCCTCTGGTGTAAGCGTTGTCCACTTGCGTTTTGAACGCAGCATAGCCCCCGGTATCGCCGAGCGTCACCGCACACGGGCTCATGTAGCGATTTGCCCGGCCGTTTCGGCGGAGCTGGTTGAGCATGATCGACGTTCCCGCGAACGTCGTGCGCGCGGCAACAAAGCCTTTTTCGCGCAGCCACTTTTCCGACTCGTGGTTGAATTCTCCGAGCGGGTACGCATAATTCAGCGGGTCACCGGAAAGCCCTTGCGCTTTCAGGAAATCGATGTTGTCTTGTACATCCGCGGCGGTTTCCTCGCCTTGCCATCCGGTGCCCACAGAGACGTTTGCGGCCGTCGCGTTTTGCGCGGTGATCATGGTCACGGTGGCAAAGCGGTTCTTGGAAAAAGGCTTGAAGCTGGCGGCCGTGTTGCCGGTGAGTTTCTCGGTCAGCGCCGACCCGTCGGCCGCTGTTCCAACAACGGTAAACGAGTTTGCCGATTCGTCCCCGGAACAGATCAGCGCCAGCGGGCGCGGCTTGTCGAGCGTCGCCACTCCACCGGAGGCCATGGTGCCGTGGATCGTGAAGGTGGCGCCGGCGCCGACAGACTGCGCCGCAGCGATCGACGTGGCGCTGTGACTGTTTGCCGCCTTGGAGCCAATGTAGCCATAGCAGCCCATTCCCCAGCCCGCGGCGCGCATCTCCCGCAGCTCTGCTGGCGTGCAATAGTTCGCCTGGTTGGTCAGGGACAGATACCCGGCCACGTAGACGTTACCCGGAATGCCGAGGTTACGCATTGACGGCAGAGCCCACGTGTAAAGCTGCTTGTGCGCCGAGTCGAATGTCACAATCACGGCGGGAACGGTCGGTGCTTTGCCCACATAGACCGGGCCGACGTGGAACCACAAATCCGTTTGATACGTCGGGCCCGTAAACGAGAGCTCGAGGTATTTCCAGACGTCCGTCGACGCGCCGGTTCCGCCGTACGTCCCGGCCGCCAGTTTGCACGAAATAAGGTTATGCCCAGGCTTCAAGGATCCGATGAATCCGTCGAACATCAGTTTGTTGGCATAGGCCGAATCTGTCGCGAAAGTTGCCCGCCACCGCCGCGAGTTGTTGCCGTGCTCGCAGAAAACGTAAAATTGAATGACGTCATCGGCCGAAAAGCTGATTGGCTCGATGGCTCGCCGCGCCAGAGCATAGCCCAGCGAGGCGGCGGCGCCGTTGGTTTTCACGCGGGCCGCATATCCTTTGACAGTCGACTGCGCAATGGATGCATCGCCGTTGCCGAGCGGCATCGACCAGCTCGCAAAATTCGCATCGCTGATGGCCACATCGCCAAGCGCCGGCGGCAGGTATTCGGCTTTTCCCTGTCCAACCAGGTCGGCCTCGAGACTCGGCGACAGCGCCAACGCGGCGCCATTGACCGGGT
>CAZBLE010000056.1:0-1559 GCA_964492735.1 uncultured Gammaproteobacteria bacterium | reverse complement strand
TCTGAGCTATCCTGAGTAGCATTGACAATAAACATAGCTTATGCTAATATCCTTATAGAACCTTTAAAATTTAACATCCATTCCTACCAGTCGGTGGGGTTGATGTTTACAAAATAGCGGTCTCCCAAAAGGAGCTCTATATGTGATAAAAATATCCCGGACTTTCGGGATATTTTTGTTTTAAGGTATACTGTATCAGATGAAGATACAAATAATTACCCTTTTTCCCGAAATGTTTGATGGGGTGTTTAAAACCTCGATGCTTTGGAAAGCTCAAAAAGAGGGGATTGTTGAATACTCCTGTATTAATTTACGTGATTTTGGGATAGGACCAAGAAAGACGGTTGACGATACTCCCTATGGTGGTGGCGATGGCATGGTTTTAAAGCCAGAACCTCTTTTTGCTGCGGTCGAGGTGGCTAAGGCAGAAGACCCAGGCGCAAAAGTACTGCTTATGACACCTCGTGGTGATACATGGAAGCAATCGATCGCAAAACAGTATGCTGATGCAAAAGAAGGATTAATTATCGTCTGTGGGCGTTATGAGGGCTATGATGAACGTATTGTGAGCATAGTGGACCAACAGGTATGCGTAGGTAACTATGTACTGACTGGTGGTGAAATTCCTGCAATGATTATTACTGATAGCGTAGTTCGACTGATACCTGGCGTGCTTGGGGGCGAAACTTCGGCTGAAATAGAGAGTTTTGTGGCAGATGACGTAACAATCGAAGCCCCTCAATATACTAGACCTGCGGAATTTAAGGGTATGAAAGTACCTGATGTGCTATTGAATGGTAATCACGCAGCTATCAATGAATGGCGTACAAATAAATAGCAATTATAACAACTAGCTGTTATAATATATTTAATGTCCGAATTTACTACGACACTTGTGGAAGACTTAAGCACCGCCGGTGGATTCGATCAATATTTTGCCGATATTGCTTACGCGCGTGATTTGGTTGATCCGCCTATAAGGAAGCACACAAGAGATAAATCTCAGCTTTCCTTGCGACTTGACTATGACGAGTATGATGTTACATCAGCAGTAGATCTTGAAAACCCTCGACTGGTTATTGAATTTGGATACCAGGGTCTTTTTGAGGTTGCTGAGTGTATCGCTGATCTTACTGACGAGACTGTTGAAGGTCATGAATCAGAAAAAAATGAGACGAGTCTTGCTCTGGATGGGCTACGTTACGCACTTTTATTTCAAGCCAGCCAGATATTCACCAATAATAGACTGAAACTCGACGAAGATTTTCTAAAAAGATTTAAAGCAAGCATGCCCCATGATGCCCGAGATACCGTTCCTTATGCCCGTGAGGCGATCCATTTCCCTAATGGAGAATTCAGACATCCTACTCAAGACCGGGCGTTGCAGTATCGAGTCTGTAGATTTGCGTCCAGGATAGCTCTAGATAGGATAGTCCACTTACCACACAGCTCATTGCTACAAAGAACAGAGAATCCCGAAGAACTTGTAATTGCTGCGATGAGAGAGAAGCTTGAGCAAGAAGCAGAAGGCTCTGTGGTAATTCCAGAAGATGATCATC
>CAZBLE010000055.1:0-1607 GCA_964492735.1 uncultured Gammaproteobacteria bacterium | reverse complement strand
GGACTTGCAATAGTACGAACAATTTTTTGTATCATGCGTACAGTCTACCGCATTTTTTTGACTTACACAAAATGGTTGTGGGTTTGCACCATCGCAAGTTTTGCAACACCAACCATTCCAGTCGCGATGTATGGTTGCAATTGATGACCAGGGATCAAGAGCTCGGCTGTATCAAGCGCTGTCCGCTCTACGTTATAGCCTTTTTTCATCAATGAACCTTCAAATGGGAAATACGCGAGGCCCTGTTTATATCCTGCGTGCTGCGCAACAACAGCAGACATAATTCCAATCACCTGTCCGGCTTGTGTTAAAACACGTCTGCACACACTCCGTAATAAATCTTGCTCTTCAGCAGACAGTCCGGCGAATTGTAAATCAGAAAAATTCCCTTCTGCTAAATGTGAAATAAGCGCCTGATTTTCAGTGTGAATAAACATTTCAGCAAATCGTGCTGCTTGTGGAACTTCATCTTCCAGTAAATACAGCGCTGCAGCAATCCGGTACGGTAAATATCCTCCACCCATCCAATGTTCAAAGGCTGGTTTTTCTGTGACATATCCACGACGTTGCATTTCATTCCAAACATCATCAACTGGCATTGGTGTGTGTCCGGCTTCTAAATTGAGAATTCCTTTCTGCTCAGAAACATAGAGCGCTGCATTCGTTCCAGTTCCAAACACAAATCCAACTGCTACATTCTCGGTGTGTCGCACATCAAGACTGACTGCGACAGTGTCATTGATAATGGTGATTGCCCCTGGATATTTCACACCACGTTCAATCAGCTCTGCGCGAAGAACATCGGTGAGCGATGGCTGTTGCTCTGCCGGAAGGTTTGGGTCACAGTCTGTGACAACCCATTTTTTTGGGAGATTCGGCGTCGTAATACGTGAATCAATATCTCCGTTATCACGCTTGATATTTGTTTGCGGAAAACCAAATGAAATACCGATGGGAATATTTTTGACATCAGTCACATTGTATTGCTGCGCAACCCGTGCAACATTTTCTGCAATCAACTCCATAAGTGTCTCAAAGGTATGCGTGCGGTTATTTTCTGGCATTTCATCTGACAACGCTTCTTCAAGAATCACTGTTCCGTCAGCTTGCTTACGTGCAAGTGTAAAAATCCAGTTTGTTCCACCACATGCAGCTGTAATGGCAATGGTTTCTTCTGGAAGTGCTTTAATTTGATTTTGTGAAATTGCCGTGACGTGCGATGGAATAGCAAGAACGCCGCCATCTGTATTGACTGGTGTGCCTTCTCGATCAATACCAATTTGAATAGCTGTTGAAAGACGGTTTGCGCGATCAAGAATTTCTTGATGGGAAAACCATCGAAAACCAATTGAGTCAAAACGCTCTTTAATTGATTGATTGAGGACGAGATCTTGTTGTGGATGAGTCATATCCTCAAATTATCACACATCGTGTGAAACTGAGCAAGATGCTCGCGGTTGATAGTTATAATAAGAAAACACTGCGCACACTTTTGGGAAAGTATGTGCACAGCGCCCTGACCCGAAGTCAGAGTGTTGCGTGGCTCATGAGAGCGACGCAACCAAGGAGCGAACGCGGTCGAGATCGACCATCCGAGCGGCGATGAG
>CAZBLE010000054.1:1341-1613 GCA_964492735.1 uncultured Gammaproteobacteria bacterium | reverse complement strand
GCATCCTTAGTAACTCGGTAGAGAAAGTATGTTTGATCCTTATTATCGTCCTTGGCAGTGAGTAACGTACCATCGACCACTTTTGCATAGTGCCCGGTAGCAATTAATTCAGCTCCATCTTCCAGGGCAGTTTCTAAAAAGAGTTTAAATTTTACCTCTTGATTACACATAATGTCGGGGTTTGGGGTACGACCGGCTTTATACTCAGCAATCGTGTAATCAACTACCCGCTGCTTATACTCAGTTTGGAAATCATACATTTTAAACTTAAT
>CAZBLE010000054.1:0-1331 GCA_964492735.1 uncultured Gammaproteobacteria bacterium | reverse complement strand
AACTCGCTTTGCATCAGCAAGATCTTCACGCCACGGGCATTTAAAGCCGGGTAAATCTTGTGCCCAATTCTTCATAAACACGCCGGTGACATCATAGCCTTGCTCGACGAGTAATGCTGCCGTCACAGAGCTATCGACACCACCACTCATACCGACATATACTTTTTGAGCCATATTAGCCGACCTTCGTGAAGAGTAGGTTGGCAGGTTCGGTTAATGAAATCCACCAACCATAGGGGTTCAAGAACCAAGTTTTACGACCCCAGTTCTTATCTTTAGCAGGTGAATTAATAAATTCAGTCTGCGTACCATATTGTTTGTTAAATTCGATACTAACCCGTCGCTGATGGTAGTCACTTGTCACTAAAATAATTGTTTTATAGTTGCCGGCTATCGATTTAGTACTTTGGGCATTTTCTTTTGTATCCCGAGAGGATTCATCCAACAAAATTGCTTCTTGTGGTACGCCACGAGAAGCTGCAATTGCCATCATCGCCTTGGCATTACTAACACTTTTAGGATCACGAGCTGCACCTGAGAAGATCAGTTTCGGAGCCCAGCCCTTCTGATATAGATCAACTCCGTGCATTGTTCGCCCTCTTGTGTCGCCACCACTCACGACAATAATTGCCTCTGATTTTTTCAGCGGATTACTCATCGGGAGATAGAGACTCACCAGTATAACGTAGCTCACTACGATAACACCGATAGCCACAAAAATACTCCATAACTTCTTCATATATGCTTAATTATACCAGTTTGGCATGAGCGTTAATGGTCTTGATCAGAATTTCAGTCGCATCGATAATTTCTTGCTCTGTGGTTGGTCTGCCTAGAGTAATGCGAAGACTGGCATTTGCCTCAATTTCTGTGAGCCCAATTGCCATAAGTACATGGCTCGGTTTGTCATTACTAGCCGTGCAAGCGCTACCAGTTGCAACGAGTAGTCCCGCCTGATCCAGCTCCATTAGCAGTCGTTCTCCATCAACACCAGGAACTGTGATATTGAGATTATTGGGAAGGCGCTTTTTAATATCCCCATTGAGCTGAATATCTGGCATGTTTTGCGATAGTTTCGCAAATAGCATATCTCTCATCTGTCTTTGTCGCTGTGACTCTGTCTTACGAATACTTTGATTGTTTTGCAACATCGTCGCAAAAGCTATATTCGTAGCTACATTTTCCGTTCCACTGCGAACTCCTCGCTCTTGTCCACCACCATAGACAAATGGCGATAGTTCCATACCCGCTCGCACATATAGACAGCCACTTTGCTTAGCGCTGTATATCTTTCCCCCGTTGAGTGTCATCAGATCAACACCAAGTCGAGC
>CAZBLE010000053.1:887-1629 GCA_964492735.1 uncultured Gammaproteobacteria bacterium | reverse complement strand
TCATAACGTTCAAAGATAACGCAGTTGAATTTATCACAGAAGCGCTGAGCCCGGCTGAAGTTGTTAAGGTGGCGCTTGATGAGGCAAACAAGAAAGCAACTGTATATGTTGCCGAAGATCAACAATCGATTGCAATTGGTCGTGGTGGTCAAAATGTTCGTTTGGCGAGTCGCCTAACAGGATACGAACTCGATATCGAGACTGCTCAACCAGAGAAGAAAGTTGAACCAAAAGCGCGCAAAAATATCGAAGATGATCTTTTGAGTGCAGTTGAAGAAACTGCTGAATAGAGACAAAAAAGGAAAATTAGCACTCTACTTGCACGAGTGCTAATTTTTTTATATACTGGTACGCAGACACTATTTGAAATTGATTTTGGACTAGACACAGCTAGGGTGGAAGGAGGAAAATAGATATATGGCAGACGACTTCGCAGAATTTGCACGCCGGCTAACCGACAATGCTCGGACGAGTTTGCAGCGGGCAGGAGCGATTGCGCAAGCGCAGGGAAGTTCGTACATTGGTACAGAACACATGTTGCTTGGCGTACTGAGCCAAGGCTCGAGTGTGGGGGCAAAAGTATTGGCCGATGCAGACGTGACACTTGAACGTGCCGAGCTTGCATTGAACCTGACACCGCACACCGTGATTATTGGGAGTGGCATGATTGGTCTTTCCGAAACGGCGAAGCTAACACTTAAAATGGGTTGGGACATTGCCAAGGAGGCGCATCAGGAGTTTC
>CAZBLE010000053.1:0-877 GCA_964492735.1 uncultured Gammaproteobacteria bacterium | reverse complement strand
TACGGAGCACATTCTTTATAGCATTCTTAACCAAAAAAGTTCGCGCGCAACAGTGTTATTGCGAGACATGAATGTTAATGTTGATGTTGTACGGGCGAATTTGGAGGAATTTTTTGAGCGGCAACATGACTCCTATCATGACGACGACGTAGCAACTGAGCCTCGTACAAAACGTAAATCTGGTGGAATGCTGGATATATACGGAACTGACTTGACTGACAAAGCGCGTAAGGGAAAGTTAGATCCTGTGGTAGGACGCGACAAACAAATCGAGCGAATGATCACCATTTTGATGCGTCGTACCAAGAACAACCCAGTGCTTATCGGAGAGCCCGGGGTTGGAAAAACTGCTATTGTCGAAGGTTTGGCACAGCGCATAGCGACCGAAAATGTCCCTGATGGTTTGTTTGATATGCGCGTTGTGCAACTTGACATACCCGCTATGGTAGCAGGGACAAAATAGCGAAGCGAGTTTGAAGAACGATTAAAAAAGTGTATTGCAGAATTGCAGCGCGATCCCATGACAATTGCTTTTATTGACGAGTTGCATCTGATTGTAGGTGCGGGGTCGGCGGAAGGCTCACTAGATGCGAGTAATATGTTAAAACCCAGCTTGGCGCGTGGCGAGCTGCGACTTATTGGCGCAACGACGCTCGATGAGTATCGGAAGCATATCGAAAAAGACAGTGCACTAGAGCGCCGATTCCAATCCGTTGTTGTACCAGAACCATCGATGAAAGACAGTCTGGCAATTGTCAAAGGCCTTCGTAGTTATTACGAGGCACACCATGGCGTTTCACTGAGTGATGAGGTACTTGAAGATGCAGTATACATGGCCGATCGATATATCGCTGATCGATTTATGCCCGATAAAGCC
>CAZBLE010000052.1:0-1650 GCA_964492735.1 uncultured Gammaproteobacteria bacterium | reverse complement strand
GCCCGATCAACATCACGGTCCACGTCAACGGCAACAGCAACGCACCGGACGTGCGCCGTGCCGCAGGACAAGGAGCGCGGGAAGCACTTGCCGCTTTCAATGGCGCTCGCCGGTACGCATAAGGAATCGACATGGCTGCTTTTCTCGAAGATATTCTCCCGGTCAATGTCCGCATGGGGGCCTCGTACACCGATGGGTACGAGGTCGAGATAACGACGACGGCGAGCGGTGCCGAGTACAGAAAGTTGACACATCCGTTTCCAGTGCGCAGTTTTCATGTAAACTTCACCATGTTGCGCGACGATCTCGCGAACCAGGTCCTGGCCCTGTACCACCGCGCTTACGGGATGTACGCCGGGTTCCGGGTGAAGTGCTTGGATGATTACAGTACCAACTCCGGGACATTGGTGCCGACCAAGGATGATTGGGTTCTCCCGAAGATTTCGTCCGGGGTGTATCAGTTGATCAAGGGCTACGGCAGCGGCAGCACCCCACTCAGTATCGGACTCCCGTACAGGAACCTGTACAAGCCGATTTCCGGTTCGGTGGTGTTGGCGAAGAACGGCACGTTGATCAGTTCCGGGATCAGCATTGATTACACAACGGGGAGAGTGACCTTGACGCCGGCACCAACGACAGAAACGATCACTGGCGGTTGCTACTTTCACATCCCCTGCCGATTCAACAGCAAGATCGAGGTTTCGCACATGTCCGACGCCTTGCGGGATTGCGGCGGGATCGACATCATTGAACTGGTCAAACCATGAAGAGTGCTGTTGCCGATTATCGCTATCGTGTGTTGTGCATGAAGATTGTGCCGAGGTCCGCGTCCACGATCTACCTCACGGACTACATCACCGATCTGGTCATGAGCGGGCACACGTACATCAGCACGTCAGGGTATCAATTCACAGGCTACAACTCGACATCGGACTTTGCCCCGGCATCCATCGACATCGAGGGCATTGCCGGGGTGGCGGGCATCAGTCGGGCCGCTATTTCCAGCGGACTGTTTGACGGGGCACGCTGCTATGTTTTTGCCACGGACTGGACGAGTCCTGTGGAAGACGAGGAGCCAATCACGGCCGGGGTGTTTGGTAAAGCGGTGATGATGGATGACCGATACAGTATCGGTGGGGTTTCGCTTGTCGATGCGCTGAACCAGAACGTTGGCATGACTTATGGCGCTCAATGCCCAAAGACTTTTGGCGGTACGGAATACGGGGGCTGCGGTGTGTCATTGGCTTATCCCAATACCGTGACCGGAACACTCACTCATGTAGCCAGTGCGTCCGTGTTCCGTGACAGTTCTCGGGCTGAATCGGCAGACACGTTCGGTGCCGGCACGATTCAGTTCACATCTGGCCCCAACCTGGGCACACCCCCTATTGAGATCAAGTCCTATGCGGCGGACGGGACGATCTACACTTACGACAGCTTCTACTACCTTCCGGCGGTCGGCAACACTTATACCATGGTGCGAGGTTGTCGCAAGAGGTTGGTGGACTGCCAGAACCGGGTTGGTGGTTCCAACGTCCTGAACTTCGGCGGGTTCTTGTGGATACCAGCCGGAAGTACCTACGCCCACGTCGGAAGGAGCAGCTAGATGACAGCCGATGACATTGTCAATGCCGCCAGGGAGTGCGTTGG
>CAZBLE010000051.1:0-1732 GCA_964492735.1 uncultured Gammaproteobacteria bacterium | reverse complement strand
GATGTTCTTCAAGGAAAATTGCAAATGTTTCTGCAAAAATCGATTCAACCATTGGGCGCACTTCAGCGTTTCCAAGTTTTTCTTTCGTTTGACCTTCAAATTGTGGCTCAGGAAGTTTCACGGAAATAATCGCAGTCAACCCTTCACGTGTGTCTTCACCAGTTAAATTTGAATCTTTTTCTTTAAAAATATTGTTGTTGCGTGCGTAGGCATTGAGTGTTCGGGTAAGGGCTGTGCGGAAACCAACGACGTGTGAGCCACCTTCAACGGTGTGAATGTTATTGGCAAAAGCATAAACAGACTCGTTATAGTCTTTTGTGTATTGGAGCGCAATTTCAACAGTGATATCCTCTTCTTGCTTTTCAGTGTAAAACACTTCTTCTTGAGCTTTTTCTTTTGAGTGGTTGATATGGCGAACATATGACGCAATCCCACCTTCAAAATAAAAGGTATACGCTTGGTGCTTGTCTGTTCGTTCATCACGAAGATTAAAACGCACACCTTTTGTCAGGTACGCTTGTTGACGAACATGGTCGACAATATATTTCCAATCAAAATCTGTGACAGTAAAAATTGTATCGTCTGGTAAAAAGGTAATGGTTGTTCCAGTTTCTTTTGCTGAACCAACTGATTTGACAGCAGATTGTGGTTTTCCAACTTTGTATTCTTGACGCCATAATTTTCCATCACGACGAATTTCTGCAACAAGTTCTTTTGAGAGTGCATTCACAACAGACACACCGACACCATGCAAACCGCCAGAAACTTTATATCCACCGTCGCCGAATTTTCCGCCGGCATGAAGGACGGTTAATACTGTTTCAAGAGCGGACTTTTTGGTTTTTTCATGTTTTTCAACTGGAATACCACGGCCGTTATCTGAAACTGACACCCAACCATCTGGAAGTAGCGTCATGCTAATATCCGTACAATATCCTGCCATCGATTCATCGATCGAGTTATCGACAACTTCCCAAATCAAATGATGCAACCCTTTGTGCGCAGTGTTGCCGATATACATTCCAGGGCGCTTTCGGACCGGTTCTAAGCCCTCTAAAACGGTAATTTGTTGTGCTCCATAATCCCCCGAAACGTTTGTGCCTTTTGAGGCAGCATTTTCACCTTTTTTTGCCATAATTCACTAAAAATTTGCTAGTCAGATATGCTGAAATTATAGCATAAATGGGCTATATCGCAAAGAAAACGATGTAAGCATGCGACTAATACAACTTGCCACCAAGTGGAACATCTTTATCAGGCACAATCAAGATGGGTTCATCGCTGGCATCTGGTAATCCGAGAGTGAGTACCTCAGAAAGCGCTGGTCCAATTTGGCGGGGTGGAAAATTCACCACGCACAAAACCTGTTTCCCTTTCAAATCTTCTGCTGAATAATTTTGCGTTAGTTGAGCGCAGGATTTTTTGATGCCAATTTCTTCACCCAGATCAATCTGTAATTTATAAGAAGGCTTCCGTGCTTCAGGAAATTGTTCAACTGCAATAATTTTTCCAACGCGGATGTCTAATTTTTGAAAATCTTCAAATGTTGCCATAGTTATAGAGTAAAATTATTTATCTCGCAAAACAGCTCCAAATTCAGCGCCTAAATCCCGCATCAAACTTTCACGCCACAACTCAATTGTTTTCATTTCAAGAGTTTCTGATTGAGATTGCAATACAATGCGACAGGTTACTGATTTTTTGTCTGCATCAATACGCTCACCACGATACA
>CAZBLE010000050.1:0-2049 GCA_964492735.1 uncultured Gammaproteobacteria bacterium | reverse complement strand
AAGGCGCTTGTCGTAGTTTTTAGATTGCCATTTACCAGCACAGGTAATGATTTGTAGTTTTGAGTCTTTGCTGCTTTTGAAGAGTTCCGCCATTGGAACTTTGTCTCTATCATATTCATTTTTTACCGTTACTTTATACGTAAAGCTTTCACCTTGACCATTTGTTGTAGTTATGAGATCACCTTCTTTGAGATCCTGGAGTTTATCAAACACTCCACCATTACCACCAGTAAAGTGACCGACCAAAACAGCAGGTCCTGGTTTGCCTGGTACAGAACCTTTGTTATACCATCCCACGACGCCATAAGATTTTGGCACTGCTATGAGTCCATCGCTTGTTGTTCCAAGACCTTCAACAGGGGCATTAACACCGATACTACTCGCTACGAGACGGACTGGGTGAGTTGAGTCAACTGCTGGCGCAGTTCCATTTGACTGAGTTGTGGCTGTTCCTGCAACTGGCTGACTAGCTGGTGCTTCTACTTCAATAACTGGCGCACCGATAGGCTGTGCAACCACTGGACTAGTACCGTATCCGCTCATGAAGCTAAATATACCAACCGCAAGTACACCGCAAGCTAGAGCACTCGCCACTATTGTTCTGACATGTGCTGCCGAAGCGCTCTGAGTGTTCTTTGATATCTGGCTCGTCAAGGATGGGTCTTCATAAAGAGCTCGTAGGTTTGCCTCGAGACGTTTCTCCGATTCAGTGTCTTGCAAGAAATATGGTGTTGTTTCAGTCTCTGCAGGTTCAAAAATCGTCTCTTCAAGCGCAGGTGCTTGGGCAACGGCTGCAACATGACGACGCGTTAGTGTGTCGAGGTAACTCTTGTGAGCGGTATGCGTACCCGTCTGAGATTCAAAGTGATATGGAATTTCGGTTGCTTCGCTGGGAGTCTGTAGTGGAACCGTAACCACAGCGGGTTGAGTCTGGACATGTTGGGGCTGGACATATTCTTGTGGCACAACTGTAGCTACTGGTTGAACTGGATCAACGGCAGGCTGTACGCTTGCCACAAATGGTTTGGAAATCTCTTCTTGAATAGGTACATCTACACTAGATTGATAAGCTGGTACATCCTTCAAACCACCACGACGTTTTGTGTACGTATCTAAATAAGCACGCCTTGGAGCCCTGGTGTCGCGTGAATTTGGGAGTACACGCCGAAAAGATTTTGTGTTTGTAGTAGTGTCCATGTTATTTGTGTTTTGTTGTATTTGTTTAGAATTACTTCTGTTAACAATACTACTAGTGCCACGTTAACCTGTCAAGCCCGTTTATGCTTAAACTTCTTGATTATTCCAAGAGCAGATACAACGGTCACTAATCCGAGGAACGCAGAGCTTTTAATCTGGCTGAGTGGTCCTCCACTATTTGGTACACGAGGAGCAAACGTTACACTTGCATCAGCAGGCAATTGCAGTCCTACAACAGACCCCAGGTTAGATGGTCCATTGGTATACGTAGCTGGTATTTGAGAGGTAACATCTATGCTAAGTGTGCACGAGGTCTGACCACCATCTAGATTACCGCTGTATGAGACATGTAATCTGTCTTCCGAGCCAGTAACCGAGCCAGAGGTACAGGTAGTTGTAGCATTTGGCACCTGGGCTACGAGTAATCCCGCAGGCAGGTTATCCGTAAATGACCATCCTGCCTTGGCCAATAAATCGGTAGTATTTGTAACGGTAAATTTCATCCTTGAGGTTTGTCCTACTAAGACCGTTGCGGGCTCGAAGGATTTATCCAGCTTTGGTGAGGCATCTGTAATCTGAATGTTATCAAGTGCATTATCATTACCATAGCCACTGCCCTCTTCGTTGACCATTCTCATGCCCACAGAGGCTGTCTGAGTCAGCAACGCCCTGTCAGTATGTATTCTTGCGACCTGCACGATGCCAGAAGATTGGCTACCAGAACCATTGGACTGCAGTGGTGGCGGTGTGAACTGCTGTGCCGTAGAATCTGCACAAACATTGATTGGTGTTTGATTAATTCGACGCGTATCACTTCCATCAAGGAGATAGAAAACTAACTTTGCTTGAACC
>CAZBLE010000049.1:302-2079 GCA_964492735.1 uncultured Gammaproteobacteria bacterium | reverse complement strand
GGACTCAGAATTTTTATTCAAAGGACTGCATCAGAATGAACAGAGTATTAAATCTATTGAAGGTATTGACATAGCGTGGGTAGAAGAGGCGCAGACAATTACCAAGAATAGTCTTGAAGTCCTGACACCCACAGTTCGTAAGGAAGGTTCTCAGATTATATATTCATATAACCGATTACTAGAAGATGACCCAGTTCATCAAAGACTTGTAATTGAAGGTAGACCAAATACTCTCATCATCAATGTAAACTACGATATAGCTTTGAAGTACGGATGGATGCCAGATGTTATTAGACTTGAAATGGAAGATGATAAAGCAAAGCGACCATCTCTCTATAAACATAAGTGGTTAGGAGAACCAAATAGTCTTGAACGTAAGATTTATAAAGATTGGGCTATTATAGATTCAATACCGCACGAAGCACGACTGGAACGCGATGGACTTGATTATGGTTACTCAAATGACCCTAGAGCTATTGTTGCAATCTATAAATACAACGGAGGCTTTATATGGGATGAGATTACCTATCAAAAGGGATTAAGTAATAGACAAATAGCAGACATATTACTCAATGTACCTAATGCTATTGTAGTTCCTGATAGTGCAGAGCCGAAGAGTAATGATGAGCTTATATCCTATGGAATCAATATACTTCCAGCGCAGAAAGGTAAAGGTTCAGTTAATCAAGGTATACAAGTGGTTCAGGCACAAAGAATATCGGTAACAAGGCGTTCACAAAATATCATTAAAGAATATAATAACTATCTATGGGAAGAAGATAAGGATGGAAGAATAATCAATGTGCCAGAGGGAGGATTTGACCATGCTATGGATGCAGGAAGATATGGAATGGAAACTCTAAACATTGATAACAGTCTATCAGCGCTTGATGAGTATATGCTACAACAGGCTAGAAATAACTCAGGGCGTAATTTTGCTCGTTAATGTGACTATATTCCTTGTTATTATAGCGTAATGAAACAAGACTATAAGATTTTAACCTATGTAGACGATATTAGAGATTCGTTTAATGAACCAGTACAAATAACTGATGGACTTACTAGAAATCCAAGAGAAATAATTAGAACAGTAGAGTTTTATACTAATGACCAATATCTATCAGGTAACAAAGATGAACTAGGTAGAGAGAAGCCATTTTATAATATCTGTAACTTTAGAGTAACAGTAGCAAAGACTGCAACTGACATTGATGTTAAGGATATAAAGTATGAGCCAGATAGTCTTGATGATGCAGTTCCAGCTATGCTCATTAATCACGAACTCTATAAATATCTGAAGGAATCAAACTTCTCAGAAACTCTTAATGATATGGGAAAGACACGACCTAAGTATGGAGGTCTACTTGTTAAGAAGTGTATGGAAGGTGATGAGCTAGATATTGATGTGGTTGAATGGACTAATGTAGAGTTCAACCCTTCATGTATTGAGGATTCAATCATCATAGAAAAACACTATTTACAAGCTAGTGAACTTGCTGAAAAGACTGATGCTGGATGGGATGTAAAAGATTTTATGAAAGCTCATGCTAAGGCTAACAAGAATAGACCAGTAGCATTTGAAATCATGGAAGTAACAGGAGAGTTCAATGATACATTTATTCCTGATAACGAAGACACAGAGCCTAACGAATATAAATACTCTAAGCTATGTTTCTATATTGGTGTAGTAAACAAAAAGAAGTTCCTACTTTATTGGGAGACTCTAAAGAAAAATGAAGATAAGTACAAATACTTGCCGTGGGAAAAAGTAAAGGGT
>CAZBLE010000049.1:0-264 GCA_964492735.1 uncultured Gammaproteobacteria bacterium | reverse complement strand
CGTGCAGTTGTTGAAGAAGGATTTGAGGCACAATAGGCTACAAACGATTCAATGCTTTCAATAAAGAACATCATGACTCTATCAGGTAAGGTAGTTCTTGCTACAGATTCACAAAAGATTTCAGGTAATGCTATTACAGGAATTGATAACGGACATATATTCCAAATGGAGCAAGGTCGTTCACTTACTTCAGTTAATCTTTCAGCCTCAGCTCTACCAGAGTTTAACAATGTCATAGAACTATGGAGACAACAATACGATAAC
>CAZBLE010000048.1:0-2083 GCA_964492735.1 uncultured Gammaproteobacteria bacterium | reverse complement strand
CTCTCCTGCGATCTTCGCAAGGCACGCCCTACTTTGCAGATGACAGCGGCTACTTATGGAAACTGATGATTGCAATTGCAGGTGAGACACATCATGTAGTTCCCTCTGCTGACATCGCACGTGGAGCCGGGGAGGCTCTGGGTGAATTTTTAGCTGGCATGGCCGACTTTGACGCCAGCGCGCTCGCAAGTCCACTCAAGCTCCATCAAACTCAGATCGTATTAGACGATTGGAAAGCAGTTGGAGTACAGGCTCAAAAAATTGTAACGACGGATCAGTGGGAACTCCTTGCAACTATCGTGCCTGAGCTCGAAACCAATCTCCTTCCAGAAAATCTTCCAACCCGCGTCGTTCATGGTGATCCAAAAATTTCCAATATTTTATTTGCGACTGATGCAGCTGCAACCTGCATGATCGACCTCGACACAACGATAGTGCACACTCCACTCGTCGACATTGGTGATGCACTTCGGTCGTGGTGCGGCGAGCAAGAAGACAATCCAAACAATACATTTAATCTCGATTACTATACGCCCGCGCTAGAAGGAATTCTCGCATCCATTAATCTCACTAAAGCAGAGCAACGCTTGATTCCGCAAGCTGTAAAAATGATCACCCTCGAACTTGCTACTCGGTTTGCAACAGATATTGTGAATGACAACTACTTTGGGTGGGATGATACGCGCTATGCCAGTCGCCGCGATCACAATATCGCGCGCAGCATCGGGATGATTGCACTGTATCGCGATATGTCAGCAAAAATTTCATAAGAAAAAAGGTTGCGTACATCGAGTCCGGCGTCGCATATGTTATGCGGTAGACTGATGACGCAACCGACGGCGGGAGCACGGTCCGCACATGCCGTGACCTGCATCCGGCCGCACCTTCTCGCACGTGATGCACACCACGTTTTTTTTGGTGAGGCATTTTTTGCAGAGCCTCCGCCCTGTGTCTTTCAGCGCCTGAACTTCGCCGCAACAAGAGCAGTGCTCTTTCGGCTGTTCAAAGCGCTCATAACACGCGGCACAAACGGGCCCGCGTGCGCCGTTTCCAGCGATATGAGACTCAGTGCCGCAGCGTCCACAGATGATTGTCGACTTACCAGCGCGACAACTACTGCAACACCTCTGCCTATATTTTTTGCTTACAAGCAGTCGAGTACTTCTATCTCCTCTGTGACAGAGGGAGCAAACACCGAACACTTCTTCCTTTATAACAAATGAAGAGGTCATTGACTTCCCTATGTTGTATTGCAAATGCACCTCTTAACACACTTTTACCGAAAGAGGCAATGTGTATTACAGCTTGGTCATTTAATGCTATACTTTCATATATTAATTCCTTTCTATGAACAAAAAAATTACCATCGCTATTATCATTCTTATTATTGCAGCTGCTATTGGCGGAGCGGCTTATTTCCTACTCCCTGATGCGGACGCCAAAGAAGAGGGCGCGGACAACAGCAACACAAACACCACACTCTACAATGCATCTGCGAACAAAAACACAAACAAGAACAGCAATAAAAATAGCAACAAGAATACCAACGTCACAAAAAATGATAACGCAAACACAGCAAGTGACACTGACGTAACAAACAGCAACGCAAATACAAACACGACAACGAACGCAAACAAAAATACCAATACCACAACAGAAGCAGCGACCAGCACAACATACAAAAATGACAAGTATGGCTTTTCTGTGAAACTTCCAAAAGGTACAGAATTTTTAAGCGATAAAGAAGAGCTTGGTTTTTACCCATTCGGTCTCACGGACTCAAAAGATGAAGAGGGCTATGAAGGTGAATGGTTTGTGTCTATTTATAGCTCAAAAAAAGCCGCTGACTTAATTCCAGAATTATCAAAGTCAGCCAAAGATCGCAAAGAGAAAAAAGAAGACATTACCGTCGGTTCATTAAAAGGAACGAAGGTGACTATCACCAGCGGCGACACTGCAGTGCAGACAACAGCAATCTATCTTGAAAAAAACGGCAAGACTTTTGAAATCATGGACGGCGGCGCAACAGACAAAGACTTTGAAGCGTTCTACAAAAGCTTCGCTTTTTAAGAGCCGTTATAAA
>CAZBLE010000047.1:0-2164 GCA_964492735.1 uncultured Gammaproteobacteria bacterium | reverse complement strand
CGCCACTGTGTTGAGACTTCGGAGAAAACCAGAAACGGTATCCAGTTCTCAGGCCAGATCTCGAAATCGCTATGGTCTTCCACGTCCTCCCGTGTCAGGAAGAGGGCTTTCAACTCTTCGTCTGACGGCCCGGAGTCATACATCCGGGCAGCCAGATCTACGAGTTTTTTTGCTTACCCTCGAACAAGCCCTTGTTGTACGCCTCGAAGATCACCTTCGCTGCGGACGGGTAGTTGTCCAGGAGCACGTCCAGATTTTCCGGGCTGAATTTCTCATCAACACCAGACCAGCCGCTGACTAGGTCGAGCAGCGCTTCACTGTCCGGTCGCGCCGTTTCGCCTTCGCCAAGGGACTCGAAGAAAGCCTTCAGCGCCTTGCGGCCCATGTGCTTGAACTCGAACGTGACCTTGCCGTCCCCGGTCGGGGTCGGGATCGTGACTTCACCAGTGAAGGTGGGTTTCGGTTGCAGGGTAAATGCCATGATTCATCCTCATGTGTTGTTATTGAAAGGTGTGGCACGCCTGGAGCGATACTGCACACTCCAGGCGTTTGTGGCAGATTACGAGTAGTAACGAACCGGCTCGGCCGCATACGACAAGCTGATCTGCGTCATCATGGCCTGGTTCTGGTCCATGGTCGGAACTCGCAGCAGGCTCCAGTAGGCGTTGGCGACCACCGGTTTGCCGTTGGCCGGGACAAGCAAGAAGCCGTAAGGGGTGCGGGATTCATCGGCCGCAACCACATCGGCGTACCACGCCAGAGACGGGTCGTCATAGGTTTCAATGGTTACGTCGATGGCTGCGCGGGTCGTCGGAATCTTCTTCTCAACAACGTCGCTGATGTCCGTCACGTCGGCGAAGTTCTGCGTACCCCCAGAAGCAGAAATACTCTTCACCTGGGTCAGTTGGGTCCAGGACGAAGCGGCGATCCGGCGAATCGATCCGGCACCAGTCCCAGAAGGGTACTTTGACGTGTCGCTGGTGTTGATATTCTCAAGCACCAAGGTGGAACCCGTCGTGCCAGTTTTGGCGCGGGCAATGCGGTTGTTCAGACGACCCCAACCGGACAGCACTTCAACGTACTCGCCGACAGCGACAGAGTGAGCCGAAGACGTGGTGATAACCGCGTCCGAAGCGTTGGTGATGGTGGAAAAAGCAATGGAAGGCCCGTAGGTCTTGGCCACAGACAAAGTTGAGCCAGTTGTGATAGTGATCGACATGATTTTTACCTCAATAAGAATGTTGTGGCGCAGGAATCTGGCCTACCTCAATTTTAACGGAATGGCATTTTCAAGAGCCTCGGTGATTCGCTATTGGGATAATCCTTTTGCCCAATGTAGAAAAATGCTAAAATCTCTCAAGGAGATAGCCCATGACGCCAGAAAAACTAAGGGAACTGATGTGCGAAGCCCAACTCAACGCAAAGAAAGTCGCAGGACTACTCCGCGTGTCGGTTTCGTCCGTGTACCACTGGCGAGCGGGGAGCCGCAACATGCCGGAGATGGCGTGGGAATTGCTGCTCTTGAAAACGAAAAAGCCAGTGTCGATGACACTGGCCCTGGACGAGTGGAGCGTCAGGTAATCACTGCCAGAATTGAAACGGCACAATCAAGTCGGATGATGTCCACCCGTCTCTTGCCTGCTTTCTTCCAGGTCGTGGGCAGTCAAGTGCCACCCCGGAAAGGTCGCGATACTTCATCAGTTCTCTGATGTAGTTCTGCCTCCCCAACGTGTCGCGAACACCGACGCCGTCCTTGGCGAACAGCCGAAACGTCACTTCCCCGTAACTGCCCGTGATTGGCGAGGCGTCAATCCCCTCGCGCACGCTGTCGTTGAAGTCGATGCTCACGCTCAGGAATGCCGAACCGACCGTGTCCAGGTCGATCTTCACGGTGTTCTCGTAATACACAGGTACGGCCGGATACGCGGTCGTCCACGCTGGATGGAAGTAGGCGACGATGGCGTCCCTGGCCTGGACTTCTGTGGTCATACGCCTAAACTCCTGAGAACGGCAAGTTGCGGTGCGCCTATGTGCTTGAATCGGTTGCGGGTGAAGAGTGCGCCCCGCTGCACAACCCGGTCGGCGTTCTGGTTGACTGGCCGCAGGTCAATCTCACCGTTCTCGATCTTCCACGCATAGTTCTCGTCGTGATGCGCGGAGTTGG
>CAZBLE010000046.1:0-2178 GCA_964492735.1 uncultured Gammaproteobacteria bacterium | reverse complement strand
GACATGCCGATGGTGGTAACGTCGGTTTCGCTCAGGGCCACGACCTTGTCCCCGATTGCGTGCAGCGACATCGCCCATTCCGTTCCCTTGCGCCCCCGCAGCATGTCGCTGAGTTTGTAACTGCCTGCGGAAACCAACGTGCATTTCTGCACCCCGATAATCTCCCAACGCCCCGGAGCACCGTAGGCAAAATGATTTCCCCCATTGAGCACCGCGATTTCGGTCGCGTCGAACAAATCACCATTAAGCATGGTCACGGACAGGACACTGCCCTTGTCCCATACTCTTGCGTCGACTGCGCCAATCGTGTTGGACGCTGACCCAACGGCTGCTCCGGGAGAAGAGAAACCCTGAATTTCTGTCCACGTTGAACCATAGTCATCCGTCCTGACAAGGACAGCACCGGGCCAAGTGTCGGATGTTCCATACATCGCCATCAGGAATGATGGGTCGGCTTGTGCCGTGTGCATGTACGGGACATCCAGGAAAATGGGCGTCGTTGGGCCAAGAAGGGGTAGCGTGCTTGGGCCAGTCACAATCGGAGAAGATGCCAGCGCAGCAGGCGTGTAGATTGCCGCGTTGTTGTATTTCGCCTTGCACTCCAGCCGTCCGTCACTGGTGTAGTTGATCGCGACCAAGCGCAGCGAGATGTCACCTTCCGGAGTCTCAAGCGTGACCACGTCTCCAGGCTCCAGTTGGTTATACGTTCCGGGAATCGAGAAACTGACATCGAAGCGTTCGAGCCAACGCAGATAGAGCAATGTCTCGGCCTTGCCCACAGCTTCTCCCGAAGTCATGACTATCGGAAGTTCTATGGTTTCCATATTTACGGATTGTGTGGTCATTCTGGCAGCGTACTGCTCTCCGGTTGCATACTCTCTATTATAATCGACGTGCTTGATTGTCACCCTTTTGGGCAACTGAAAATCTTCCAACCTCGACCGCGTGACACTTATACCTGGTTTTGTTGCACCCCCTCTGGCGTCGAGATCAATGAGGGGGATGCTGACGACAGACGATCCACCGCGTGGGATGAAACTTACTTTGTACCCGCGCTGGACCACGTCGAACGGCCAAGCCGCTTGCAGCGGTTCAATTGCACTCCGGATTGTCCCGGTGTTGGCCACGAGATAGCCGCGCACTGTGCTGGTGAGATCGGCAACGTCTATGTCTCCGGCAGTGAGAAGGCCGGACTGCAGGCACTCAGCCGAGACAATTGCCGACAAGGTCGGGTTGGTTATGGCGAGAACATTTGCCCGGATGTAGCAGCACGACCCGGTAGATGAATCGACAATCGAGAACCCGGAGCCGTCATAGCAAGCTCCTTGCCATGGTTTTGTTGGCGACAGCGCACGCTCCGTCCAGGTTATTCCATCGACAGAAGTCCAGAATGCGTTGTCCAGTCCGGAAGCCAGGAATACGCCACCTCCAGACGTGATGGAGTTGAATGGAGCCGCAACACCGGTGGCGTATTCTGTCCATGCGGTGCCGTTGGTGGAAATTGCAACGTGCTTGTCGGACGCGCGGAAAGCGCAAAATGTTGACCCATTGGCGGCGATGATGTTGAAACCCGTGCCAGGCATGGCATGCTCTGTCCACGTGATTCCGTCGCTCGACCGCACGACAATGCCGAGCGTTTCGCATGTTGCTACCCATATCGACCCGTTCCATGCAGCGTATTCGAAACTGCCTGTTCTCGGGTGCGTGCGTGGAGTCCACGTGATTCCATCTGGAGAGGTAACGAAGTCCTCTGCATTCGTAGTGGCAAGAAACAGCGATCCATTCCAGTTGATGGATCGGATTCTCCTCGCAATACCCAGTGATCTCGAAGTCCAGGTGATGCCGTCTGGTGATGTGTAAACGTGGCTGTTTGAAAATATGTCGGCAATGACAAACAGACCGACAGAACCACCGTAGCAGTTTCCTTTCCACGATGTGGAAATGGGCAGAGAATGCTCTGTCCAGGTGATTCCGTCAGGCGACGTAGCGCAGATGGCTTGCCCACCAGCGAGGGAGAGGAAAACGGAATTACCCCAGGATGTGACGCTCTGATAGCTCCAGCTTCTCGCGTTGGTGAACGTTCCGTATGTCGGCACGAATGTGCCGGTGTTTCCATCTTTCACCACCTCGACGCGCACCTGCGCCCCCATCAAGGCGTCCCCGTACTTAGCCAACGGC
>CAZBLE010000045.1:0-2229 GCA_964492735.1 uncultured Gammaproteobacteria bacterium | reverse complement strand
TTGATACAATGGTGCTGTATTACAATCGTGATTTACTGTCAAAGTCACAGATTGCTGTTCCTCCAACAACATGGGAAGAATTTAGAAATGCAGTTCAAACAATCACAAAACGTTCTGATGATAATCAGACAATCTTGCAGTCCGCTACATCACTCGGGACTGCAGCAAATGTTCCGTATTTTTTTGATATTATCTCTGTAATCATGATGCAGAATGGTACGCAAATGGTCACGCCTTCTGGGTCAGTGGCATTTTCACAAGAAGTGAATGGTAATTTACGTGGTGCGGAGACTGTTGATTTTTATACAAAATTTGCAACTCCTGATTTTGCAACATATACATGGACAGACAAAGAACCGGATGGACGATCTGCGTTTATTGATGGACGCACTGCATTTTTCTTTGGCTATAGTCGCGATAAAAAAATCATTGAACAACAAGCACCAAATCTTAATTTTTCTTTTGCGTCTTTGCCTCAAATCGATCCAAATAATCGGGTTGATTATGCATCATATTCAGTTGAAGCAGTGCACCTTGGTTCTAAAAATCCTGAACATGCGTGGAATTTTATCCATTCATTCGCAACATCTGACCAGTCCGCGGCATTTGCAGAGGCGACTGGTAGGGTTCCTGCACGATTGTCTGACGTTGGTCAATTACAAGAAGATCCAGATCGTGGGTTGTTTGTGAAGTCGGCGCTCACGGCGCGGAGTTGGTATCATGGACAAGATCCAAAAGCTGCTGTGACGGCCTTTTCAGAAATGGTGACTCAAACGCTTGCAAAAACAGCGCCAATTCAAGAAATTGTTGATACAGCATCACAAAAAGTTGCAATTACGTGGCAAAAAGTAACTGAATAATTATGCAATACCGTATTTGGCTTCACCAAGTAACAATCACATCGATCTGTTTATTTGTATTGCTCACACTCGCTGCATGTGCTTTTCCGCAACCTGTCAGCGCGGCGGAGGATTGCACCGCTTCAGCAGTGCGGGAGTGTAGTCCTTTAATCGGTGCTCAAGGTGGTCTATATCAAGGTTGTTTGCAAGTGCAAAAAGAAGAATGTGCGGTCCGTGTGAAAAATGCGGCGGAACAAACAGCTATAGATTCAGCAGCTAAGGAGGATGAGAGTAAATTGATTCCACAATGTGCACTGACAACTGGTTCTTGTACAATTTGTGATGTATTAATTTTCTTTGGTAAAATTGGTCAATTTATTTTACGCTTTCTCTCAAGTATTGTTATTTTGATGGTTGTTATTGGTGGGGTATTTTGGATTTCTTCTGCTGGTAATTCCGAGCGAGTTGATCGTGGTAAGCAAATTATGCTTGGTGCCTTTATAGGTAGTGTTATGGTATTTTTGGGATTTGTGATTGTGAATCTCACAATGGTAGCGCTTCTGGGAGGCTCTGGTAAAACAAAGCAGTTTGAAATTGTTTCACCATTTGGTGGTTCTGTGCCATGGAATCAATACTGTGAAAATCCTGCCACGATTGGTTCTGTTACTCCAGTCGCGGATCTTTCTGCGGCATGTAATACTAAAAACCTTGGAGCGGTTTGCGGTACTGTTGAAAGTGGTATTGGTGTCAGTGAGGACACAACAATTACCTGCGAACCAGGTACAGATTGCTATTGTGTCTCTGCATATGATGTGCAGTCAGTTGCAATACAACAAATCGCTCCTGGAGTTGAAGCTCCTGTTATTGACTATAAAGACAGCATCTCATTTTTCTGTGCTCCAACCTCCCCAGCATTCTGTGTCGGTAAACCAGAAAATACACACTGTTATCGCCAAGGGAGTGATTATGTTGGATTATGTCATAATGATAAATGTACATACAATTATCTTGAAACAACCCAATTAAGTACTTGTGGTGCTGGGGATGATAATCGAAGTTGTCAGGCATGTTCGACGCCAGGTGCGTGTTACTGTAAGGCAGGTGCCTGCGTCTCAAAATGTGAAGAACGTGTTCGAGAGCGTACAGGCACTTTAGGTCAATGTGTTTCTACGATAGAAGAATGTGAGGTTCCAGGTGGTACCGTATATGAAGGAAATTCTTTTACTTGTGGAACGCGAGGCGGCTTAGGAGCAGGAGTCTGTTGTAGTTTGCCATAAATGATTAATATACTTTTTATGAAAAAATACCATCATCATTTTTTTAAGATTTTGTCCGGATTGGGTTTATTTTTTCCTGTTGTAGTACAGGCTGCGACACTACAAAACCCACT
>CAZBLE010000044.1:0-2242 GCA_964492735.1 uncultured Gammaproteobacteria bacterium | reverse complement strand
CGGGTGTAGCTCAGTTGGCAGAGCACTGGTCTCCAAAACCAGGTGTCGTAGGTTCAAGTCCTGCTACCCCTGCCAAATTTGCAAAATAGCGTTCTCTGTCTTAATATTGAGCTGGTTCAACTCACTCGACGATTTCTTAACAGGGGTCGTTTTTTCATTTTTGTTTTGACTTTCGTCACTTTTTATGGTTATATCACTCATTAGCCGCGAGCTGTATCGTTCAGATGCCCAGATTACCTACTACACGACAACTCAAAAAGCCATATTGCATATGGACAATGAGGCTTTGATCTGGACAGCCTTAGATGACGATGAGCCTCTATCGCTTGTCGATATAGAATGAGTAGTTTTACGCCTTGCTCAGGGTAGCGTCGGTCACTCGCTATGTTCGACAATTTCCCACCAGTTAACTCGTGAAAATGTAGCATTGAGAACTAGGATTACGGTGTTGTGGAAATTTAGACATGCCTAGTGTGATTTTGCATAAAGCTCTTTATTACCAGACATCAGTTACTTGATATTCTTGGTCGCGTCAATGTAGCCTGCTATCGCTACGGTAGAAATAGTTTGATAAAGCTGTTGATCAACTGTGCAGACAAGTGCTCCTGGTGTTAGCTGAAAGTGTCCATTAGCGCTTTTGCTCTTGTAAATCACGTGTACAAGCGCTGTATTAAAATCGGGTCGAATGAATGTAAGCCTCACATCCTTATCATCCAGAACGGTTACCTCAGAATTGCGTGTATCACCTAGAGTAGTCAGCCCTTGTTTATCGGTGATGTTAATTTGATCATTGTGTAGCTTGGCCCGTGTTCTCAACACTTTTAAGTCTCGATTAGTTTCCTCAATAAGTTTACCTCGAGCATCGGTCGCGGAAATGGGCTCAATACTACCGCGCTGTCGAGGACCTCTGCTTCTTGCACAAGTGGTGATTTGAGCGTTCTCCGTTGAGATTGTTGCATTGGCACATCCTGCTAGTAATAGTCCCGTAAGGCCAAGCCCAGCTATTGCAGCTCTACGTACTAGCTTATTTGGTGTTGTATGTAATCTTCGTCGTTCAAACATAGTTTCCTCAAACCTGTATAATTCATATTATACATATAAATTAAGATAAGTCAAATTAGGTAAACATACGAATATCAACAGCCTCGGTCAGCAGCTGTGCAACATAGTACTCAAAAGTAGTGCCGTCCATCGTATCAATGTCTCGAAAGTGTAGGTTTTGAATTGCTATACTGAACTTTCGCCTAAGCTTGGCTATCAGTCTAATGATAAATATTAGAGTATTGCTACCGATACGTACTTTACATAGCCCCAGTGGGTGTACATGACGCTTATAGGCAATATCATATTTAATAAAACTGTGGATATCTTTTCGTTAGGATACTTACAATCGAAATCTCCATCTGTTAGACGAAGTTACTATTGTTACTATATTAATATATACTACGTATATAGTTCACGTACACTACTATTCACCAAAGATATAAGACAATATGACTAAACCCTCTCCTAAATACCGACGCCCGTTAAATCCCTCTCAAATACAGTTACTACAAACACTCTACAAATTTCGCTTTGCTACGAGTTACTTAATTGCTAAGAGCCAAGGAGCTAAGTATCCAAGAGTAATACTGGCAAGATTACGAATACTTATAGACCAGGGCTATATTGGGCAAAACTATGACAGCAGCTATAAGATCAAGGGAAAGCCCGCCACCTATTTCTTAAGACTTGAGGGTATCCGCTACCTCAGACAGCAGCCGTACGCTATAAAAGGGATACTGGACAGCATTTACCACGATACACGGGCTACAGATACACAAGTCGCTCATTATTTACACGTTTTCGCTACCTATATTGAGTTTAAGCGGCTGTACTCGGGTGAATTCAAGTTCTTTAGTAGAAGTGAACTAGTTGGGCGTAAGTACATGCCAAAGCAGCTACCTGACGCGTATCTAAGTCGAAACGATTCAGACCATTATTTCATGGACTGTTTTGAGGATACTGAGTTATATCGTAGTTTAGTGTATAAGATCAGACAGCTTATTGACTACATAGAAAACGATACCTGGAAAAATAGTTTTAGTGAACCACCAGTCATCTTAATGGTTTGTGAGTCAAAAAAACTCGAACGTCGAGTGATGCGGATAGCGGGGCGAGAACGGCAGTCAAGTATTGCAAGCTTACAGTTTCTCACTACGACATTTGATCAGTTATCCAGTATATCGAGTAAGAACGAGGG
>CAZBLE010000043.1:302-2265 GCA_964492735.1 uncultured Gammaproteobacteria bacterium | reverse complement strand
CGTAACGGATGTATTGCCTGGTGGCCAGTAACGACTATTACAGGTGAATCTGACTTGACGCGTTCAGCGCTCAAAATGCGTTGGACAGATCAAGCGCCGGTCTACCATTGTTTGGTTGCAAAGGGTAATGAAGATCTTGGTTTTTGTGCAGGTCCTGGAATTAGCTCAGGTGAGTGGTGTAATACATCAGCAGATTGTGTTGGTGGGGCAGATATTAAATGTGTGGCAAATGAACCAGCTGGAACATGTGAAGGTGAAGTGTATTTGCCTCCAGTAGGAAATTTCGGTGGGGCTTTTCGGTGGGATACTATAGTAGATGATAATGGTGATGATGTTTTATGTAATGAGGCTTCTGCTTGTACACAGTATCAAGATCAATATCACAATCAGAATGTGCGATGCAATACAGATGATAATCAAAATTTTATTGAATCACCAATGGTGTATTCAACATCAAATCAAAATAACGTAGATGATTATCAATTAAAACACACGTTCCAAAGTAAGGATTATAGTATTACCCATACACTACAGACCTTGTATGTTGATCGATATACCTCGCAAATCAACTATGATGGAAACAATAAAGAACATGCGGTGTTCTTAAAGCTAGAACCAGAACAATTGCGCTTGGAGCAATTAGTGCATATTTCTGAAATTGCAGATATTCGATTGTATGACGGCACACCCGTTTTTGATGGTTCAGAGAGTAGTAATAATTATCAAGCTGCAAAAAAATCATGGGATCTTGGTAGTCCATTGTATGGTGGGGATCAAGAGCTTGCCTCTGCCTTGTCGTTCATTGAAAAAGACGGAGCAGCGGCTCCTGCGCCAGATGGTGCGACAAAGTTTGATTTTACTGAGGATGAGAAGTATTTGTGGGATATTTTCCGCCAAGATTGGAGTAATCCAATTGCCCCAGACGATGCATTGCATTTCCAAACAGATGGTGCGACGGATGATCGATCGGGTGTGTTCGCGGTCCAGACAGGACTGTGGTGTGGTTCTAATCCATGCTCAGCGCGTGATTCTCAGCAAGGTGATTTAGAAGATGCTGATTTCATTTATGTAAAGGGAGTCGGCAGTTTAGTAGACAACCCAAGTGCGCAATCTAATATTCTTTTTAAAGAGGATCATGTTGCGAATAATAATCAACCATTAAATCCATTTAGTAAGTTTGCAGCAGATCTTGGACCAGGCAGTAGCATTTGGAATCGTAATGGTGAAATTTCACAAACCGGCCCCACTGTTGCTGGATACACTCCGGCTGGGAACAATCAGCATGATTTTTTCAACTATTTTGTTGGTCGCAACATGGAGCATATTCCAGGTGATCCAATTGTCCCAATTCCGGATGGAGTTAGTTGTTTTGGTGCAACAGATCTACTTGATGGAACAAATGCCTGTGGCGCGAATATCTTCGCGGTGAAATTTGATTTTGATAACGGCTATTTAAAAAATGTCTATATTATTGCTTATAATGGTTTCCGTCGAGCCGATGTGCGGGAATTCCAAAATATTTCGTGGTCATTTGATTTGAAAGAAGTCTGCGTCTTTGCAGTGCAAAGTGCAGATGATGGAGCCGGTGGAAATGTCAGTGTGATGCCATGGCGCACACGGGTGAATCGGTCAAATGACTTTAAAATTCCAGGATTGGGATATACCTATCAGCTCAAAAATGGCAGTGCTAGTTATTCAAATATCTTGTTTGGAATGCTGGCGTTGCGCCAAGGTCAAGATCCAAGTACATTACCAAATAGTCCAGATTACAATGGTGGAAAGACAAATATTACAGGGAAGGCCGGCACATTGCCATTGGTTTATGCAGTGAATGGTCTTGGAACTGGCTTGCCGTTTGCGTGTATTGGTAGCTGTACTGAAATGGTGTGTCAGCAAACAACGCCATATGAACCAAATACATTTGATCCAAACAATGGTTCAGATTGTCGCGAAGGTGGTAGTC
>CAZBLE010000043.1:0-292 GCA_964492735.1 uncultured Gammaproteobacteria bacterium | reverse complement strand
CAGCCACAATGGATTTCTCTTGAAGGAATTTGTGTTGATGGAGGTGGTGTTGCAGTCGTAAAAGACCATGCGACTATTCCATGTGATCCAGGTAATGCAACCGCGACACAAACATGTCGTTCAGCAGATGCACGAGCGAGTCGTTGCCAAGCATTAACGGAGCATGAAAAAGCAGCGACAACAAAACCAACGTTAAATGGAAAATTAGAAGATGCAGTCGCAAGCGCATGGAGTCGCTATCGTACAATCTTTGCAAATCTTGGAACATCAACTGTCTATACGATTGAAGAAA
>CAZBLE010000042.1:0-2274 GCA_964492735.1 uncultured Gammaproteobacteria bacterium | reverse complement strand
GAAGATTTACATAAGAACATGAATTCTATGTTTTTTGCAGGCAACGACACCATTCTTGCTGTCGGCAATGATGGGGCGCTATTACGTAGTAGGGATAAAGGACTCACATTCAAGTCCCATGTGCGCAAAAACAGGCTGACTGTTACTTCGGTTGCTGAAGCGGCTGATGGCAATTACATCTTGGTAGGAATGGGCGGCATTCAGATTGTGCCGCCAAATAGTCTGTAATTTAGATTGATGATTTAAGCGCCTGTGGACTTAGGTGTTGGTGTAGTGAAAAGGTTGGGATAGAAAAGTTGTCTGTTGCTGAGACGCAGACACAATGATTTAAGGGTATAGGGGTTCAGTAGTATGGCTGGTGCAAGTCGTCAATATGGTGAGCCGTATCGTTACGGTGACGAAGAGAAAGCCATGGAGCGATTGATATTCAATCGTCGCCCACTCTGGCTGGTTATTATTGCGATACTGACGGTCTATTTCGCCTACGAAACATCACGAATAAAAGTTGATGCGCGTTTTGAGAAGATGCTGCCTATGCAGCATCAATATCTGCAAAATATGTTCAGCCGTCTTGAGGACCTTACGCAAAAAGGCCTGTCATTCAAGATCGCGCTGGAGAATACACAGGGTGATATTTTTGATAAGGACTATCTGGAAGCGGTCCAGTTTGTACATGACAAGGCTTTTTATACCAATGGTGTGGACAAGACCAGCTTGCGTTCTATGTGGGCGCCTTCTGTGCGCTGGCAGGCTGTAACGCCACAGGGATTTGAAGGTGATCGACTGATTCCCGGAGAATATGATGGTTCGCCAGAATCCTTGGAAAGGGTTAGGATAAATGTTCTGCGATCTACAGAAATTGGTCGTCTGATTTCGGATAACTTTAAATCTTCAATTATTGAGGCCTATATTTTTTCGACGTATCCCAGTGATGATTTGGAACATGGGCATACGGCGGGTGAGTCCATAGATTTTGGTGATTTTGGCAAAAGCCTGGAATCCATTCGTACGGAAGTGAATCAAAAATACAACGGAAAGTATCGTGTTTACATCATCGGTGAGCCGAAGATGATTGGCGATTTGATTGCGGGTTCCACTGAAATCGTCAAATTTGGTGGTGTGGCAATGTTGATTACCATCATTCTTCTTTATATGTACGCACGCTGCTCGCGAGCTGCATTAATGCCGCTCTTTACATCTTTGGTAGCCGTTGTTTGGATGCTGGGTATACTCAGCATGATTGCCAGATTTCATGTGCATTACGGCAACGTTCTGGTCGCAGGTAAAAATGTTGAGGTATTTGCTGGTATTGGGGTCTTTTCGATGCTGGTGCCATTCTTACTGGTTGCGATTGGTGTGAGCCACAGTGTGCAGTACGTCAATGCTATGGCAATTGAGATGTCGCATGGACACGATAAATTTCTGGCTTGCCGTCGTGCTTTTCGTTCGAACTACTTGCCTGGTATTACGGCACTTCTGACCAATGCTTTCAGCTTCCTGACAATGATGCTGATCCCAATATCGGCCATCAAGGAGTTGGCTATCACCGCTTGTATCGGCACTGGCGTTTTGATTGTGCTGAAGCTCATGCTGTTGCCTATCTTGCTTTCTTATTCAGGTATAGCGCCTTCTGGTGTTCGGCATATGCAGATGAAAGAAGGAAAGGATCCCGTTCATTGGGTATTTCTGTCGAAATTTACTGAAGCAAAGTGGGCTGTTATAGCCATTGTTCTAGCTGGCGCCCTGGCTTCCTATAGTATTTACGAACGGCAGTTCCTGAAGATTGGTGATATAAATGAAGGTGTGCCAGAGTTGCGTCCGGATTCTGTTTATAACAAAGATAACAAATACATTACTTCAAACTATGCGACAAGTTCGGATTTGTTTGTGGTGATGGTGACCAGTAATCCAGGTGATTGCTTTAAGCAAAAACACATGGAGGCTATGGACGATCTTGAATGGGCGATGAAAAATACTGATGGCGTGCAAGCCACGGCATCGGCTGCTTTTGTGGCCAAGAACTTTATTGCTGGTTTGACTGAAGGTCATATCAAGTGGATGTCGATTGGTCGAAATCAGGGGGCAATTGATAATTCATTTGGCTTGATCGCTGATATGGGATTAGCAAACGAGAAATGTAGTTTTGCTCCTGTAATTGCATTCCTTGAAGACCATAAGGCTGAAACGCTGCATCGTGTAGCCAAGGTAGTGGAAGATTTTGCATCCAAGCATAACACTGACGACATTCAATTCAGCTTGGCAACAGGTAATGCC
>CAZBLE010000041.1:1594-2374 GCA_964492735.1 uncultured Gammaproteobacteria bacterium | reverse complement strand
GTCGTCACCACACCTTGACAACGCCGAGCGAGGATTCAGTTTTCAAACTGATGCCAAACTCGACATGCGAATGGACAATCGCCAAACATTAACAGCAGCAATGATTGTTAATGAGTATTCTGAAGCAGAACTCACAAAAATTCTGCGTGAATATGGTGAAGAGCCGAAGGCTAAAAAAGTCGCAGCTGCAATTATTGCAGCACGTCCACTTAGCACGACGCTCCAACTTGCATCTGTTGTTGAGAAAATTTATGGTCGCAGAGGTACGACTCATCCAGCGACTCGCACTTTTCAAGCACTACGCATAGCGGTAAATGAAGAACTTTCCCAGCTTCAGACTGTATTGCCATTGCTTCCAGATCTATTAACAATAGGCGGAAGGGTAGCAATTATCAGTTTTCATAGTCTTGAAGATCGGCTTGTAAAACAATTTTTTGCAACCGAAAAACAAGCAGGCTACGAGGCTCGGCTACAAGTTCTCACAAAAAAGCCAATAAGCGGTGCAACCGAGGATGTTTTAAACCGGCGCGCCCGAAGTGCAAAGCTTCGAGCAGCAGTGAAAATAAACACATAAAAGAAAGGGTCAGCATATGCCAATCAAGGTACAAAGCCGTTCCCGAACGCAAAAAGTTATCGTCCGAGTGGCGTAAACTTTTCGCCGGGTGTTCTGATGTATTTCAGGACACCCACCAAACACAAATACAAATATAAACACAAGGTTACGATATAAAATGGCATATTCCACCACATTTATGCTTTCACGAACTAATACAAACACTT
>CAZBLE010000041.1:0-1584 GCA_964492735.1 uncultured Gammaproteobacteria bacterium | reverse complement strand
ACGTCAACATCATGGCGTCGAAACCAAAACACAGTACGACACAGTTTGAGTGATAAGCAATTTGGACCTGTTGCACACACGGTCGTCGTTGTTCTTCTACTAAGCGTTATGGGACTTATGTACCTGGCTCAGATTAATAAAACAAACGCCTATACATACCCAATTAATGAACTCCAGACAAAACGTACCAGTCTACTGGCTGAGCAACAACAACTGAAGGTAGAGGCAGCACGGCTTGGCTCTCTGGATACGGTAAAGAATTCTACGGTTGCACAAAATCTCGTTAACCCAGTAAAAACGCAGTCTATTCAGTAGTACATTCACCAGCGGTTGTTGGGTTTTGCTAGCAACTCAAGTGAGGGTATTACATTTGGTAAGCCTGATAAAGTAGACGGTAACATTATGAATCCACGGAGTAATAGACATCGAAGTACCACAAAAGCTACAACCCAAAAAGTAGTTTCTACTGGCGTACCAAATAGGGCAATCCGCATGCAAGCGGTTGTTTTTGTGATTGGCTTGATTCTCATTGCCCGACTCTTTTACCTGCAAGTTATAAAGCACGACCATTACAACAATTTGGCAGTTGCCGAGCATCAGAAAAAATTTACAATCCCAGCAGAGCGGGGTACGCTATACTTCCGAGATGGCGACGAAACTGTGCCGGCTGTACTAAATGCAAGTGTCTATACCTTGTACGGTGATCCAAGAGAAGTTAAAAATGCAGATACTGTTGCAGCAAAGCTTGCCAGCATCCTTCAGCTTGATAAAAGTAAAACAAAAACGTTACTTGAAAAAAAGAGTACCTCATATGTAGTACTTGCAAAGCGACTAAGCAAAGAGCAAGTAACAAATCTTTTTAAAGACAAGAAAAGTCTTCAAGGTGTGAACGTTACTCCCGTTCCACAACGAGTATATCCAGAAGGGCAACTAGGGGCGCAGTTGCTGGGCTTTGTGAACGACGAGGGAATAGGGCAGTACGGCATTGAAAGCGCACTAAATGAAAAATTGCAGGGTAAGCCAGGTCAACTCAAGGCAATTACAGATGTGAACGGGATTCCACTAAGTTTTGATGATGCAACAAATGTTGCACAGGCGCCAAAGAATGGTGAGGATACAGTGCTGACGATTGATAGAAATATTCAGGCAAAAGCCGAAGAGGCGCTTGCGAATGGGCTGAAGAATAGTAAAGCTACAAAAGGAAGCATCATTGTCATGGATCCTAATACAGGCGCGGTTAAAGCAATGGCAAATTTGCCCACTTTTGATCCTGCAAAATATTTTGAAGTTGGAGATGATGCCTATCAGCGATTTCAAAATAGGGTCGTGAGTGATCAGTATGAAGCTGGCTCAGTCATGAAGGTGCTCACAATGGCAACAGGACTCAATGAGGGTGTCATCAATAAAGATTCTCGTTTCAATAATGTCGGTTATGTACAAGTAGACGATGCGCGAATTAAAAATGTTGAACAAGATGTGAATGGTTCACGTTCGATGACAGACATACTCAAGTACTCATTGAATACGGGTGTGGTGTATATACTTTCACAACTCGGGGGAGGTTCGATCAATACACAAGCACGC
>CAZBLE010000040.1:0-2468 GCA_964492735.1 uncultured Gammaproteobacteria bacterium | reverse complement strand
AGGACGATCAGGGAGAGACCTGTTTTTCATATCTGGTTCACGTTTTTGTTGGCTGATTAATTTTTCTTCACTTTCGACCATCATTTTGAACATCATTAGTTTTGTTTGCTCATTCTGAATCATTGCTTGTTCAGCTTGCATGCGAGTTTGTAACTCCTGAATTGATTTTGTATCTGTGGTCGCATCAATTTGACCCATCAAATTTTGAATATTGTCTAGTCTTCTTGCGGCTTGTGCATTTGCCTTATTTTGCGCTGTTATGTTGAGGTCACGATTACATAAAGTTAGATTTGATCCTGTTTTGTTAGCACAGGTATAAATGGCATTTGCATCACGTATTGCTTTTCCAGCCCCAGTTAACCCTGCATATCCTCCTTTTTGGACTGCGTTATATACTTGTTGCCAATCTTGCGGTAATAAGTTCTTTAAAGCTGGGTCGTTTAATAGTTGACCTAACCCACGGCTACCGCTGATTGATGCGTACAACTGTCGTTGTTGCTCTAACTGCGCTTTCATCTGAATAAGTTGTTGTCCCCATGCGGCGACTTGTTGGATTTGCTGTGAAATACTGGCCACGTCAGTCACGGGAATTTGTGCGGTCGCATTCAATGAAGCAAAGCATATTAATGTTGCGCTCAGTATTATTAGGAAATTCTTCATTAAGTTATTTTCTATTATATGGATGAACTTACAGTACGCCTGACCACTTATTTATTGTGACGTCCAAGACGATCAATTGTTGTTCTTCTATATAGCGGAACATATCCTGACTCAGCATTGTTATTTTTCTTTGATCCTTCTATAGACCCGCCATCAGCATTGTTACTATTGTTAGTATCTTTATCTTTGCCGCTTTTGCTGCTCAATACTTTGTTTGTCGCAAATCGGCCTAAACCACCACCATTAAGTGCGACTCCACCAGCCAGACTGGATGCTATATTTGGTGATTGCCATAATAAAATTAAAAGCGAGCCTTCCAGAATAACTAATGCAAACGCATCTGCAATTCGATTCGTAAGGGGGTCGCTTTTGCCACTTAGTTCACTAAAATGTGAAATATAATCAGTGGTAATGGCGAGTGATAGGCCAATAAGAAAAGCGAGAATAATTATCAAAAATGTATAATTGATAATTTGTGCGAACCATGCATCAAAAAATTTTGCTATTGGAGGGAATACTAGCGTTGCAATAAATGCCGGTCCTAATGCCAAGATAAAAGCAATTGCTGTTTTGGCCATGATTAAAAAGCCTCCACATATAATCAGCATTACACTATTTCCTACGAATACCACTAGTCCAGCAAGAATATCGAGCCATCCGCCAAATGGTAATAGTGTCATTCCGTGTCCAATAATTACCAATCCTAATGTTGTGCCTTGGGCCTCAAATTTATCTAGCACGCCATAGATGTTACTGCTTGCATTTGGTGCCACAATTGTCGTAAAACCATCTTGCAATGCTTGTACGCCAGCAACAATCTCACTTTGGTAAATGCCTGCTCCTAACGCGAAGCTTAAAATGATTGAGGTTTTGATTGCTTTGGCAACGAATGTGCCAATTGGTTCACTTACTTCATGGCGTATTACAGCAAAACCGAAAAGCATGATCCAGATTGTCAGTCCAGTAATAACCAATGGAGTAATTGCAAGAGAAATTGTCGACGATACACTGCTTACGAATGCATGCAAGAATGAGTCGATAGAGCCGCCCAAGTAAGAGAAAATACCGGATGAATTCATTTTATATTTTCCGTTACTACCAAGTTTTTATTTTCAAATGACGACTGCGCGTTGTATACAGAGGTGTTATCGCAATCAGATGCGAATCTAGCAAATAACGTAATTAAAAAACCATTTCTCATCGCTAATTCTTTATAGTAGTCTCTATTAATGACCTTTGATTGACGCGCTTACCGAGCGTGCGACGTATTGCGATTCTTTCTTGCAAGACCGGCATCCAGTCTTCGGGGTCATCACTGTGAATTTCTGAGCGAATCTGATCAAGTAATTCGACGTTGTCCGTTGAGCCCGACAATATGTCGAGATCAAAGCCAAATCCAGATAGATCTAATTTGGCAATTGCCGATTGATGCCCTTGTTTTATCAGGAACATTCGACTTGCTTCACCCAAGCTTTGAACAATTTCATATTCGGCCTCAGACAGTTTGAAGCCTTCAACGTAATCCGTTTTCGTGGCCCTTGGATTGGCCAAAAAAATAAACGTTGAACATTGTTCAATCAGTGCCCTTGAAATAGGACTAGAGAGTGCATCATCTGGCGATTGTGTATCAAATATGCCGAGACCGTTTTGTTTGCGAATTGTTTTTTGCTTATTTTTTGCAAAATCACTGAATGCTTCATCCCCTAGAGGTTTCCAGAACTCCGCCATCGAATAAATAAACCGACGGCCATCAATTTGAGCTTCTGTTAAATAAAGCAAGTACATCATTAAAGGGGTTCTGATTTCCG
>CAZBLE010000039.1:0-2482 GCA_964492735.1 uncultured Gammaproteobacteria bacterium | reverse complement strand
CGCAGTCTCGCGCAATTCGTTGAAAGAGTTCGAGGTCTTTTGGAAAATACCATTGATCAATCAGCGCTGATGGAGCGCTTGCGATCAACGGTTCAATTGCAGCGCGAGGAACAACAATTTTGAGTTCACGTTCTTGTGGTACGTCTTCACGCTGTTCGTTTAAAGGTTTTTCGTGGGTTTGTTTGCGGGGGAATTTTTCCATATGCTGATATCTAATCAGATATTCGATATTTTGCAAAGATCATGCAGTTGCTATTGCGCCTGTTCTTTGGTTAGATAGATACATGAAACATCCAGTTGATTCATTGCGCGAATTATCACAGACGCTCACGCCGTCAGTCCGTATGCCGGTTTTGTTTGTCGGGCACGGAAATCCGATGAATGCGATTACAGAGAATCCGTTCGCTGCTGAATGGGAGCGCATCGGAGCGAGCTTGCCTGAAGCGCAAGCGATTGTGGTGATTAGCGCGCATTGGTTGTCTCGCGGCACATTTATTCAAGCGGTCGCGCAGCCTGACACGATTCATGACTTCCTCGGTTTCCCGTCAGAGTTGTTCGCGGTTCAATATCAAGCGCCGGGAGATCCAGCAATTGCCCAGCAGCTGCAACAGGCCTTGCTTGCGTATGAAGCGGAACTTGATCGGACACGTGGCTTTGATCACGGGATGTGGTCGGTGATGATGCGAATGAAACCACAGCATGACATTCCGATGTTGCAAATAAGTTTGGATGTGAATCAATCACTGGAGCAACTACTCGCCATGTTCGCGGAATTAAAACACTTGCGCAATCGCGGTGTGATTTTTATTGGCAGCGGAAATATCGTCCATAACCTTGGCGCGATTGATTGGGAGAACGGACAGCCGCTTGATTGGGCACAAGAGTTTGATGCGCGCCTGACAGATGCGATGAGCGAGCAACGCATGAGTATTATCACGCGCCCCGAGCAGCTCGGCGCCATCACGCAGTTAGCAGTTCCAACAGACGATCATTATCGACCAATGGTTGCGGCAATGGCGCTGCTGGATCCAGATGAACAGCTGTCATATTTTAATACAGAGATTGAAATGGGGAGCGTCGGGATGCGTTCTTTCATTACACTATAAACAATAGTTGCTTTTTTGGCTTTTCTATGATAATTTTCGATGGAAATAATCATTGAGTGTAATTTTATGGCAAAACGACGTGGCGCAATTAGTAGTAAAGCAACAAAAGAAGGGAAGCATCCACCAAAAACAAAGAAGCGCTTAGCAGCAAAAGCTGAAATGCTTGCAGCGAAAGCCGCAAAAGCAAAACCGAATACTGATGGTCAAAAATATGGCCGAGGTAAAAAGAAAAAATAACATTTCGCCGGCTACACAAGCCGGTTTTTTGTTTGGTGAAATATTTTTGAACATGTTACAATGCAAAAGAATAATTTCTATTTTTATAGCATGAGGAGTATGCAACTATCTAAAAGAATCATCGTGGCGTCCTGTTTTTTTGCCTTCAGTCTTTTTTTACCGCTCTCTGTTCACGCGGCGAGTTATACCGTGACAACAACAGACGATCAAGCGGATGTTTCACCAAGTTGTGTAACAGGCAGTGCGACAGATTGTTCATTGCGTGAAGCGATTCGAACAGCAAATGCAAATAGTGGGTCTGACACAATTATTGTTCCGGCCGGAACGTATACACTGTCGTTGACTGGCTCTGGTGAAGATTCCGCGGCGACCGGCGATTTAGATATCACTGACACTAGCGGTACATTGACCATTACTGGCGCGGGAGCAGGAGCAACAATCATTGATGCAAATGATATTGATCGCGTGATGCACACTATTGCAGGAACAACGTCTGTTATCAGTCAGCTTACATTGACAAACGGAACAACAATAAGTGATGGCGCCGGCATTCAAGCTCTTGGAACGACAACACTTGATCATGTGACAGTCTCGAACAGTGCAATGACTGGAGATGGATTTGGTGGTGGTATTCGCTGTGACAGTAATACACTCGTGATTACAGACTCAACAATTTCTGGCAATAGTGTTGCGGGTTTTCGTCTTGGAGGCGCGATGAATGCAAATTTGTGTAATCTGACAATTACACGTTCTACATTTAGTGATAATACAGCTGGGAGTGGTGGTGCGCTAGGGTTAAATGTGGTCGGAAATACAATTTTAATTGAGGATAGTACATTTTCAAATAACACAGCGACCTTTGCTGGTGGGGCAATTTATTTAAATGATACAGGATCCCCGGCAACTACTATTACAGTGGAAAATACAACCTTCACAGGTAATCAAGCTGGAACGAATGGTGGAGCATTATCTGTTGGCTTGCCGATTCGTTTAACGAATGTGACCATGATTGATAATACTACGAATGGAAATGGTGGTGCGATCTCTGTTGAAAACAATACAGACGCTGACCTTGATATCTCGTTTAGTTCCATTTTGCAAAATATTGCAAATAGTAATCGTACTGGCGGAGGAAATGG
>CAZBLE010000038.1:0-2561 GCA_964492735.1 uncultured Gammaproteobacteria bacterium | reverse complement strand
GCGATCCACATCGCCGCCTGCGGACTGCGCATGGAGACGTATCGGTGGACCCAGAAGCCGCTCGGACGCTGGGCGGTGTCCATGCCGGTCTGCTGGGCCGAATGGGAAGGCTGCTACGGCATCAAGGGTCTGGGGCATGTCGACCTGTCCGTGATGCCGTCAGCATGAACCCCTGGCTCATCCTCGCCGCGCTGGCAGCCCTCGCCGCCGCCGCCGGAGGGGGCTGGCACGCCCGCACGGTCTACGACAAGGCCGAGGAGCGCGACCAGCTTGCCGCGGCGATCGTCAGCATCCAGCAGGACCAGCAGGATGCGCGCCAGATCAGCCAGGGCCTCCAGGAGGCGCTCGCCGGCCTGCGCCCGCAGTTCACCACCATCCGCAACGAGGTGCAGCGTGAAATCGTCGAAAAACCGGTCTACCGCGATCTGGGCTGCGCTCTGCCTGACGGTGGCCGCCTGCGCCTCGACGCCGCCATCGACGCCGCGAATCGCGCCGGCCGACTTGACGCAACCCTGTCCCGACCTGCCGAAGCCGGCCGGGAATCTTCTCGGTGAGGTGCTGACATGGGCAATCCAGGTGGTCGAGCAGTACGGGGACTGTGCGGCGCGGCAGCGCTCGTTGTCGCGCTGGGCGGCCGAGCCGCGGACGTCGACGAGCGGGGCCGCATCACCCTGACGCCCGATGAGATCCGCGCCTGCGCGCGTGGCTGTGTGCTGATGACGGCCGACGTGCTTCAGGCGATCACGCGCCGCCTGGAATCCTGTGCGCGTGTCAGCGAATCGAAGGGGGGTGATCCGATCTTGCAGGGGCAGGCAGCACGCCCTCAAGGCGGGGCGCTTCGGCGCCCCGTTTCCATTGAACCGGTAGGGGAACACTGAAATGGTCATGCGCGTCGCCGACGGGCTGTTCGACATCTGGCAACCGGACTACGCCAACGCCGAAGTCGAGATCGTGGTCGCCGGCACCACCGATACGCTGGCGACGGTCTACACCGACGAGGCGCTGACCACGCCAGCCGACAACCCGCAGACCCTGCTGCAATACGAGGCGGCGGGCATCAACTACGGGAAGTTCAGCGCCCCCCTGTACACGGCGCAGGCGCACTACCTGCGCATCAACTCCACCGACGAGACGGGCATCTTCCGGCCCGCCATCACCGACCTGTCCGGGGAGGACGTCAGCAGCGCAGAGGCCAGTCCGGGCACGGTGGCGCGCCCGCTGGACGACATCCTGGCCGACGTGATCTGGGCGGAGAACTACGGCGTCTTCACGGCATCGGCGTCCGGCAACACCACCATCCTGACCGACGCGATCGGCGCGGCCTCGGCGCGCGGTGGCGGCGCCGTGCTGCTGCCCGAGGGCACGATCGCCTTCAACCAGATCAGCCTGCCGGCCCGCGTGGAACTGGTCGGGGCGGGGCGTGGCGTCACGGTGCTGCAATCGCAGGCCGCCGGCAAGGTGGTGACCGTGACCGGGGATGCCGCAGGCCTGCGCGGCCTCACGCTGGACGGCGTGAACGTGCAATCCGGGTCGGTCGGCATCTACGCGGTCGGCAAGAACGAGCTGCGCATCAACGACGTGTCGGTGCGGCGCTTCGAGACCGGCATCGAGCAGCGCGGCGGCGCCCGCAACCACTGGCGCGAGACCTACGTCGACACCTGTGCCACCGGCGTGCTGTGGCGCGGCGACCTGGACACCGCCAACGGCAGCGGCGGCGCCGAGTTCCGCGGCAACTCCTGGATCGGCGGCCTGGTGTCCTACTGCACCACGACGGGCGTGGAACTGCGCTACGTCGATAAGAAGGTCGAGTCGAACGACATCGAGGGCGTGGGCTTCGAATCGAACACCGGCACCGCGCTGAAGGTCAACGGCGCCCGCCTGACGCGCACGCCGGGCTGCTGGTACCTGGGCAACACCACCGACCTGGACATCCGCGACGGCAGCGACACCAGCCACGCCGACGAAAACGAGGTGATCGGCTTCCAGCACGTCGGCGGCTACGTGTCGGGCGGCAACTCCACCTTCACCGGGCGCTGCGACGGCGTGATCTTCGATGGCGTCGACTTCTACAACTCGCCGACCCTGACGCTGGCCACGATGCGCAACAACATCGTGGCGATCGACTGCGTTGAGGACAGCACGGTGACGCTGACCGGCGCCGATGCGGTGCGCTGGCTGCGCCAGTCCCGCACCCTCGGCCAGCGGCCGGGCGCGACCGTGGTGACCACCGACGCCACGGTGACGCCAGGCTACCGGATGACGATGGACTACGGCAGCGCGGCCATGCTGCGCGCGACCGTGGTGGCGCGCTCCCGCAACGGCACCGACTACGCGGTTTACCACTTCGCGCAGGGCGCCAACCGCCCGGGCTCGACGCTGGCCTACCAGACGCAGACCGCCAATTTCACGGTCGGCGACATCATCACCGGCGCCACCAGCGGCGCCAAGGCACGGGTGATCGCGGACAGCGACAGCGGCAGCACCGGCACGCTGACGCTCAAGGACATCACCAAGGAGTTCACCAATGGCGAGGTAATCACCGGCGCGACCAGCGGATCGGC
>CAZBLE010000037.1:0-2599 GCA_964492735.1 uncultured Gammaproteobacteria bacterium | reverse complement strand
GACAACGAGTTGGAGAGTATCCGTAATGGTTACGAGAATCGGATCGACGAACTGAGGACGGAACTCAACGATGTGAAAGAACTGTACTACAACAGGTTGAAAATCGAGGAGGTTCAGGATGAAGAAATCGAACGCCTGAGGCGCAAGAACAAGCAGCGCGTCAAGGTGGTTGAGTTGCGGTGGCTGCTCGACGGGCACACAGACGTGTTGGATGAGCATCGCACCGCCATCCTGCAAGTGCGCGAGGCCGTTGACCAGAACAAAGAAACGTTGAGTGCTGCTCAACGGGAAATGCTGGCGACACTTGACCGCCACGACGGGTTGATCAGTAAGGCGTTCGCCTGCATCGACAACCACTCGGACTCGATCTACAAGCAACAGCAGTCCATCGACAACTTGTGGCTCTATGCTCAGGGCATTGCGGCGCACATCAACACAGGCAGCAGCCAGGAGAACCCGTGATGAACCCGAACAATTGCACAACCTGTGACTACTCGAAGATGGGCAGCATAGGAGGCTGGTGCTACATGTGGCGAGATGAACCGAAGACGGTGTGTTCTTCCCACACAGGCAGAAGGGCTGATCGCATCGCCAAACTGATCGCCTACGCCGAGAAGGCGGCGACCGACATCTCCAAGGAGAACATTGATGGAAATCAAGACTGACCACAAGTACCGACCTTTGAAAGCGTTGTTTGAACTGCCAGAGAAGGCCGCCGAGGACTTCGACTATGTCGACGAGGAAGATGTGAGCCTCCGCTTCGTCAAGTACAAGGATGGGTGGTACGACACCGCTGACACGCAACGAATCACCACCGAGTCCTATCGCATGGGGTGGGATATGCCCGTCGCAAAGGACCACATCCTGGCCAAGTGGGACGCCATCCTGCCCGACACGTTCTTCAGCGCGATGGTGTACAAGTTCTCCGAGGATTGGGAGAGCGTGATTGTGGGGGTGTATTACGCATGAACCATAGACCATACAAACCACGCCGAGCCAGCAAACGCTGGCTTGAGGGAGCGCCCGAGTACGTGCTCGACTGTTTCGACACGGGATGGTGTGACAGATACGCCATCCTCTTCGGCGGCAGTCTGTTTGACGACAACCTGCTGAAAGACAGAAAGATCCTGTTCCTCGGGTTGAGCGACAACCCGGAGCACCCCGCTTTCGGCTATTCCATGTGGGGAGAGTGTGACGCCGCTTGGCGTCCTTCCAAATGGCGTGTCCGCTGGCTTGACCTTCCCGAACACATTCGCAATCACGTAATTAGGAGAGCAACGTATGACCCTCAGTGAAACCTACAAAGACTGCACCATCAACGGCGTCATGGTGGATGGCGAAGAGGTCGTGACCTGGACGGACACGTTCGGCACGACGTGGAAAGCCAAGTTTTGGGCGCACGCCAAGCGTGAAATTGATAAGTTCGACCAGATGGTTGAGCGCAAATGGAAGGAAGGGAGAGAGTCGTGAGAAAGTTGGAGAAGGAGTTTTCGTTCGCCGGGTTCGACTTCCCGAAGTACGTCTGGACGCTACCGAAGGGTCCGTGGCGGAAGCGGTTGGAGCACATGCGCCGGCCAGTCACCGGAGGCTATTACTGTGCTCCGACACCCGACCGTTCTGGGACCAGTTTCTACCTTGAGTCGGACTTCATGCCCGACCTGCGCTGGAAATGGGCGGACGAGGCGTGTTCTCGCATTCGACACAAAGGGTGGTATAGCAACGAGTATCAGGACGAAACCATCCGGGGCATTGTCATGCGCCTGCCGAACAATCGCGGCTTCATTGCCGGCTGGTCAATGGGCAAGGGCATGAGCAGCTACGTCGACTACGACGTGTTCCTCGATGAAGTCGATGCCGCGCAATGCGCCGACAGCATGGCCGAGAACGCGGCGGAGCGGGAGCGGGAGTATCAGGCAGAGATGGAAGCTGAACGTGACGCCGAAGACGAGCGCATTGAGAACAGATTCCGGGATGCGATGGAGTGCGGCGTATGATCCTCTATCACGCCACGACACCAAAGAAGGTGCAGAAATATCACCAGAGCAGGCGCATCTGCGCTCCGGTACGGGGATTCACCACGCTTCAAGCCGCAATGGCGTGGGCCTGCAAGGTGGGGCGCTCCGTTGTGCTCCAGATCGAGGGCAATGCCCACAAACTGCCCGACCATCACAACCAGTGGGGTGACGCCTACTGGATCGACGGTGATGTCACCACATGGAAATGCGTATTCTCACCGAAGGACGCCTGATGTAGTACACTGCAACCCTTTAACTACAGGATGAATCATGAGATATACATTGATCTGCTTGGCACTTGTTGCTTGCGCGACACCGTACCCTGATTCTCCGAAGTTGAGGGAGTGCAACTATGAGGCGACCAAGGCCACGGCTGGCGGCACGTTCTACGGGGCGCGAGGCACGATTGATGGGGCATACGCCGAGGCTCTGGCCTATCGACAGATTCGAGACGCCTGCATGGCGCGTTGATGAACTGGCCCGCTGATGCGGGCTTTCTTTTGGAGAGATTGAAATGAACAAGATCCTCTGCTGGCTCGGCATCCACGCCTGGCGGATCACCGAGTGGCACATCCGCAACGTGA
>CAZBLE010000036.1:0-2757 GCA_964492735.1 uncultured Gammaproteobacteria bacterium | reverse complement strand
CGTCTGTGCAAAATAAGTGTATTCGAGACCCCTATCAAAACCACCACAAATCAAAATCTCAGGTTGCTCGAATGATTTAATGGCAGCGATTGTTGCGCCAGGTGCTGAAGAAAAGCTATCATCGTAATACTTTACTCCATTCACTTCTCGTACGAACTCAAGCCTACGCGGTAGTCCTTTGAATGTAACCACTCCTTTTTGAATAGCATTTATATCATGGGTATATCTCCAGCATGCCGTAATAGCAGCACAAACATTCTCTAGATTATGCGGACCAATAAGTCCTAGTTCTGAGACACTACAAATTTTCTGACCATCAATGACAATATTTTCATCTAAGACTTCAGCGCCTTCTTTAGTCATATAGTGCTTCTTTTGTGCTGGTGAACTCTCGCCAATTTGTGCCGAGTATTTATTTACTGGGTGCAGCACAAGCAAATCTTTTGCTGTTTGATGAGCTGCTATGTTTGCCTTTGCTCGCACATATTCTTCCAGGGAACTATGTATGTCTAAATGATCAGGTTCTATCATTAACACAACTGCAGTTTCAGGTGATTTCTGTAAATCCCAAAGCTGAAAGCTTGAAAGTTCAAATATAACGATGTCATCCGGTAATATGTTTGGGAGTACGCTCAGTGCCGGTACACCAATATTGCCAAGTAAGTGTACATTTTTACCACTTGCTTTTAAAATTTCCGAGATCAGACTTGCGGTTGTTCCTTTTCCTTTTGTGCCAGTAACGCCGATTATCGGTGCAGGACATGTCGCGAAAAATTCATTCGTGGCTGACCAAATCTTGTTCTTAGTTTTAATATCGTCCGAACGAAGGGCTGGGGTTCTGATCACTAGATCAAAGTCCTCTAGTTCTTCAAAAACTCCCTTGCCAAGTAAAGTTTTTGCACCTTCTGGAATATTTTTGAGTGATTTATTTTCATCAACAATCGTGACATCAGCCCCTTGAGCAAGCCAGTAGTGGTAACTTGCCCTACCTTCTACTCCGTATCCTAAAATTGCTACCTTCATATTAACTCCAGAGTTTTGAGAGTTCTTCGTAGAGCTCATTAACAAATACCTGCCCACAGTTACCAAGCACACCAAAATCCCATAATGCCTCGTCGTGAAACTCTTGGGCAATTGCTGTCACACGTTTAGTCGTTACTCCCTTGATTCGCTCAGGCACTCGATAGTAGTCCATTACATCACCAGTTAGTGCGTATTCATAACTATAGCCGTTTAAGATGCTGCCGACAGTTTGTGCACCCATCTGAAAACCACCCAGTGCAAAGTTTTTTGAAGTTTTGAGAAGTTCTGGCGTAACTCCACCTTCAAGTACTGTTTTTAAATGCTTGACTATAACCTTGATGGCTTTTTTAGCATTCTCTGGACTTACCTGAAAATCAAAGTCCCACACACTATAATCGTGACCCCTACTTCCATTAGACCAAATATAATACGCCAAACCTTTCTCGCGTATTTCGCCTAGTATTAGAGAGTCCATCGTAGATGTTAAGATATTATTCACGGCATTTAGTGCATCGACTTCGGGTTCTGAGATTCGGCGTGGAATGAGCATACTAAAACTAACGTAGAGTGATTCAACTGTTTTGTTTTCAACATATAGAGGTTCTGTTTGTCTTTTTAGCACAGTCGCTGGCAGTTCAATGCGAACTCCTTCTGGAAGCGACAATTTCCTTTCTATCGTATGTACGATGTCGTCTTGACGTCCCTCAAGATTGCCCGCGATAGCAAATCTGACATTTTGTAGATTATGCGTTTTTTTATAGAATGATCTGACGTCACTTACTGATATATCTTTTAGTTCTTTGAGCGATTTTTCATAGTTCTGCACTTGAAAACCGAGTCGCTCTGATAACGCCACACCTAGCTGTCTAAAATAATTACTCAGAAAGCCTGTAAGCTCTTCGCGAACGTTACCAACTTCAGCCGTAAATTCTTCCTGCAAAAATAGGGGTTTTGAGATTGAGAGCATCATTAGATTTAACATTCGATCCCACTCAAAGTCTGCACACTCACCTACATACCCTACGTTATATGTGTTTGTATAAGCATTACTATATGCACCATTACGCTTCACTTCCGCTTCAAATAAGCGTGCTTTTCTGAAGTCTTGATTCGCACCACAAAGTAAGTGTTCCATGATGTGTGGTGTTTCCCATTTACCGGGTTGTGCTAGATAATACCCTGCCCGAAGATTAAAGTCATAACTCATCACCGTGGCCTGCGGTACATCTATAAGAAGTCCTGTGACACCATTTTTTAAACAAACTTCAGAAACCGTATGTTGCATATTCCCAATTGTACCTTTTCAATCTTATTGACGCTACTAAAATTAGTGCTTCTTTTTACGATTCTGCCGTTGTGCCTTCTTTTTTTTCCGTTCCACGATTTTAGTTTTATGATTTGGAATTTTCACTTTTTTAACTACCGTACCCTCAAAGTCTTCTGCATTTGAAGCAACACCAGTAGTAATCTGATTTGCATTATCTGTCGCCTGACGAGCCATCTTAGTAAGTTCTGTTTCAACCGCATGCTGAACCTGATGTGGTTGTAGATGATTCAGTCCACGGATAACTTCTGAACGAAGAGTTGCCTGCATCTGCTCAAATAACAGTTGACCCTCTCGACGATATTCCACCAATGGATCTTTTTGTCCAATTGAGCGCCAACCAATACCATTACGAACATCCTCCATGTTTTCAAGGTGTTCCATCCAGAGCTGATCAAGTACCTGCATAA
>CAZBLE010000035.1:1415-2862 GCA_964492735.1 uncultured Gammaproteobacteria bacterium | reverse complement strand
CAGATAATCTTTTCTCGGGAGTATTGGAGGCAATAAGACCCATTTCATTTGCACCGTAACGCTCCAGTATTTCCTGACCATAGTGTGCCTTGAAATCATCCCATACCTTGGGCGGAAGGTACGAGGAACCCGAGATACAGAGTCGAACTTTACTAATATCAATTATCTTGTCTGTCGCATACTCGACTAACTTTGAATAGGCGATCGGTACATGCATAAAAAGTGAGATGTCACCGCTCTGCAGGGCTTCTATTGTTGCCTCAGCATCGAAACGCTCATGAAGATAGAGCGTATTTCCGTGATAAAGAGCCCCGTCAACACCCATAACCAAACCGTGCCAGTGAGAAAGGGGGAGCGAGAGTAAAATCGTATCATCTGTATTCCAGTGCCATATATCTGAGACTGCCGGAATATTCCACATATGATTTGTATGAGTATAGGGTACGGCTTTTGGATTTCCAGTAGTGCCGGAGGTAAACAGCATGGTTGCAACTTGTTTATCTTCACTGCTACGGTAATAATCCTGTGAGTCTATGTTATCCATAGCCAACAAATCTTTAGCCAAGACAAGTTCGTGCATATCATTAAAACTTTCTTGATAATAGGGACTGCTGATAGTAAAGCTCGGTGCCATCTGACTCAGCACAGTTTGTACTTCCATTTTCTTAAAATTAGGATCAAGAGGCATAACAATATGACCCGCATGAATAATACCTAAATATATGATTAGAAAATCTGATGAGTTAGGAAGCAGAAGTCCAACAATTGCTTGCTCATGAGTCGGCAGTCTTTTGGCAATATAATTGGCCACTACGATGACTCGGTCATATAACTCTTTCCAGGTATATCTGGTTTGCTGAAATACGACTGCTGTTTTTGTAGGCGTCTCGTGGGCATTCTTCTCTAGATAGTCTGTGATGTACATAATTACTCTCGTTTCTTGCGACTGACTTTTAACGCACCCTGATGTAATCCATTGTAACAAAATGAAGCAAGTAAAAATTAATTCGAGTCATCAGTTTAGCCTCAGAAAACCTATGTTACACTTAAAATTAATGTCCCGACTTATGCAAAAGCCCAGATTCCCAACCCTGGATGTACTCAGAGGATTCTTCATATTAGTTATCATTGTCGATCACCTCAATAGATTTCCTTCTTGGTTTGCTTGGATGACAGGACAGGGTAGATTATGGGTATCTGCTGGGGAAGGCTTCTTCATTATTTCTGGACTATTAGTTGGCTATACTCGTGGATTTAAGAAACGTCACAAATCAATGAAGGAAGTTGTAAAATTACTCTACTCCCGTGCACTCGTTCTCTACCTATGTGCCATTACCGCAAGCTCGCTACTTCTCTTATTAACCCTTCATACCCATTTTCCTCTTGCCTTGCAGCCCTCGATAGTAGTACCCCGAAATTCGCTCGCTACTGCTATTTACCAAATACT
>CAZBLE010000035.1:0-1405 GCA_964492735.1 uncultured Gammaproteobacteria bacterium | reverse complement strand
ATGGGTGTACTTCTTAAAATTCTATATAGCCTCTTTTTTAATTGCACCGTTCTTTATCTGGCTGCTTCGCAAGAATCAAAGCATAGTGGCAATTATTGCTGCCTGCTCGCTCTGGCTTATTGGTTACCACATTAAGCAGGATTGGCTCCAGTGGCAAATACTTTTCTTTGTGCCTGCAGTATTTGGCTACCACTTAGAATCAGTTCAATCATACTGGCGCAAGCTTTCACAGAGGAAGCGCCGTACTATTGAATGGTCGATCATTATCTTAACGCTTGCTACTCTTGCTATCAGTAGCTTTTGGGTGTTTGGGTGGGTATTCGTCAAAGGTCCTCATGCAGTGATGTCCTTCGATGATTATATTGCTGTCAGAAGAATCATTGACCCATACTTTTATAAAATACAGTTGAGTATTGGTCGTGTTTTACTTGCTTTCCTCTGTTTCTCCGGACTCTACATTATTGTACATAAATCTCGCCGTTACATCGCCAAGTATACTGATTGGCTACTGCTACCACTCGGCACGTACTCCCTGGTTGCCTATATACTGCATGGGTTCATACTGCTCCCAATTCAAGCATTTATCCCTTTGACACTGAGTTCTACATTCAATACTATTCTTGCGATTGGCACCGTGCTGCTTGTTTGGAAGTTGAGTCAACTAACTATTGTCCGAAGAGTGATTCCAAAGTAGTAAAGCCACACTAGGCTGCTGACAATGATATAATTATTACCCGGTAGTACCCTGTAAATATATGAAGAAAAAACAGTATCAACCCAGACAGCCCTATAAACGCGATCATGCAAAACGACCACGTCGCTCTGTACATAGTAGTCATCTACCTCTTTGGCTAGCACGTCTCCCATTAGTACAGAAATTTACCCGAATGACACGAAAACGTAAACTTGTACTCGTACTTTGGACGAGCGGATCTATTCTAGTAGTAATTGGACTATTTACCACGATTTATTTTGCAGGGACGCTCGGTAGTAAAGAGCGTATTATGAATCGTAATAAGACGGGAGTTACGCTTCTTGATCAAAACGACAAGCCATTCTATAGCTTTTACAATGCTCATTCAAACACCTATGTACCACTGGACCAGATTGCCCCAGTCGCCAAGAAAGCAGTGCTCGCTTCAGAGGATAAGGATTTTTATAGCCATGCTGGATTTTCGCCTATCGGTATTACAAACGCGGTCTTTCAAAATATTAAGCCAGGTGGTCTGAAAAACGGTGGGTCTACACTAACTCAACAATTGGTCAAAAATGCTTTGCTATCAGAACAAAGAAGTTTTCTGAGAAAATATCAGGAGCTTGTTTTATCAGTAGAGATTGAACGTCGTTACAGTAAAGACGAAATCTTAGAGATGTACCTTAACAAAATATACTTTGGAAGCGGTGC
>CAZBLE010000034.1:0-2916 GCA_964492735.1 uncultured Gammaproteobacteria bacterium | reverse complement strand
TCAAGCGACGTCTATCTTCCCCTGCGGTGCTTGATAAAGCAGGTTCTTGTCTTTTGTTGGGTTGACTAGGCCCAAAAACAGTGGGGCTTAGTTGCTGGGGATTATTTGGTGCTGGTGCAGCTTTTTTTATTGAAACAACGCTATCCGTTGCAGTGTCAACAGCTTCTTGTATTGCCTCAAGGCGCTCAGTAAAAGAACCGTCTCGTGGATCTGCACTATTTTGAACATCAGCAATCAACTGCTTGATATTTTCGATCACTCCTCTCAAGAAATACCTACGTTCAGGAATTATTGATTGATTCAGCGATTCTTGAGTAGCATTTTGTAAGGACGTGCAACTAGTCACCAATCGCTCTCGCGCAATGTGCATCGGTGCTTCTGATTTTGAAGCTCGAGTAATGACTATATCTGGATGAGTCTGTTTAAAATCTCGTAAACGATTTGCATACACAAGAGAGTAATGCATCACTGCTTGTCCGTTACCAGCCCTCATAACATAGGCTTCTTCGTCTGTTGGAGGGCAAGCGGCAATCCAACCAGAAATATACTCTGATCCACAAGCAACAATATCAACTAATCTTTTTTCTGCAACCATATCTGGTGTCGCCTCAGGAGCAGCATTGAATTTTTTCAACAATCGACAAAACTCTGGAGACACCCAAGTTGGCTTTGACTTTCCTTCTTCAACAATACCTTCCGGCAATGTCTTTTGAGCTTCTGCTGCGAGTTTACGAAATAAATAATCACTACCAATGCCCACCCGCTCCATCACTTGTTTCTTTGTTAGCCAATCTGGCCCCACTCCTTCTGGACGTGGCAGTTCGCGTCGTGGTGGTCGCTCTCCCATAAAATCACTATTATTATTGACTTTTTACACAATAGCACATAGGGTATTCTGGAACAACAACTTCCTGGGAGTTCCCATGCGTACGATGTTTTTTGTCCTTTCTCTTGGTTTTGCGGGCTGTGATGAGTCTGGCGGCACCTACGCTCAGGGCAGTGAAATGCCGGGCGCGGAGTGTTTCGCAACGCTCTTGCCCGAGGGCGAGGTGACAATCCGTCTTCCGGGGCATGATGCTCCGGAAGACTGGGACATCACGACACCGACCCAGGTCCCGGGCGGAACCCAAGTCGGGCTCAACCCCGACTCAGGCGTCACCATCGATGGACGTCTCGCGTCTGTCGCCTGCCCTCCCGAATTCGAAGATGAGGCGACGTGCCTTGAGGTCCTCTGCCCGATCTGCAGAGAACCCAGCGGCTGTCCAATCCAACAACGCGACGACTGAGACATCTCGGAGGAGAGTCGTCGCATCGTGTTCAAAGGGTTGATTGAATAATCAATCTTGTGAACACGAATAAACGATGCAATGTTCAAACAAAAAACCCGCAACATCAAGCAGCGGGCTTTTGTCATTTTTATTTCAAAAAATTCTAATCGTTGACACGTTCAACGTATTCCCCTGTTTCAGTATTAATGCGGATCTTTTCTCCTTCATTAATAAACATTGGAACGTTCACTTCATATCCGGTTTCAAGCTTCACTGTCTTTGTGACATTTCCAGCACTATCACCACGAACACCCGGAGGTGCTTCAGTGACCACGAGCGCAACTTTTGGTGGAACATCAACAGACACAGGCTTTCCTTCATAATACATCACCTGCACATCTTCACCTTCTTTAATGTAGTTTGCTGTTTCTCCAACAGCTGAACCACTTAAGGTAAATTGATCATACGTATCATTATCCATGAAAATATATTCTTCACCTTCACGATATTGATAGTTCGCTGGCTTACGAACAAGGTCTGCTTCTTCAACAGCATCACCACCTTGAAACGTCTGCTCGAGCATCGCGCCGCTAATCAAATTTTTCATTTTGACGCGGAGCACAGCCGCACTGCGCGCTTGTTTACTGTGCTCGGCTTTCACAACTTGGAACGGAGCACCTTGGTAGGTCATCACTGTTCCAACTTTGATATCACTCATTGATAACATACGCGTTTATTTTTGGTCGTTTGTATATGGAAGCAATGCCATCACACGAGCGCGTTTCACAGCAACGGTCAATTGACGTTGGTGACGAGCGCAAGAGCCCATGCGTTTTCGAGGCAAAATGCGTTGGTAGTTTGAGGTCATTTTCTGCAAGATATCTGTACGTTTGTAATCAATTTGTGGAATATTGTTTACACAGAAATAGCAGAATTTTTCGCGTTTTTGTGGTTTCTTTTGCATAAAATTCATTAAAATGGAATATCTTCAACTGAAATAGTTTCTTCTTCTGGAGCTTGTGGTTGCGGAGTTGGCGCATACGCTGGTGTACTTGCCGCTGGTTGCGTTGGCGCAGCAGCTGCATATCCACCGCCTGCTGGCGCACTGCCAGTATCTCCAGCGCCACCGAGCATGATCATATTATCAGCAACGATTTCTGTGCGGTATTTTTTACCACCTGTTGGATCATCCCATGAACGAGTTTGCAAATACCCTTCGATATATACTTGCTTTCCTTTTTTCATGTATTGACCAACGATGTCTGCCAGCTTACGCCATGCAACAATGTTATGAAATTCAGTGACTGATTTCTTTTCGCCAGACTGCTGATCTTTCCAGCTGCGTGATGTTGCGACAGAAAATGTTGCAACATTTTGTCCGCTTGGAGTGCTTTTTACTTCTGGGTCGCGAGTGAGGCGGCCGATGAGTTGTACTTTATTCAAGTCCATAAATATAGTGGTTGAATTATTTTATACCTCAACGTCTTCACCGAGTAATTTATCGATTCCTTTTTCAACAGCTTCTGGCTTGGCTGGTGATTCAACAGCTTTGACAACTTCTGCAGCTGGAGCTGAATCCTTTGTCGCATTATCAATCATTTTTTTTGCACGGTATTCTTCACGTTTTGCGATGATTTCTTTTTCTTTC
>CAZBLE010000033.1:0-2969 GCA_964492735.1 uncultured Gammaproteobacteria bacterium | reverse complement strand
CTCGCAGGGTCAAATATTGATTATGCAAAAGCAGTTCAAGAATGGTGGATTCATATTGCCAGTATTCGAAAAACCGCAAAATACAATCTCTATGACCAGCCAGTGTATTTTGTTTCATCAAATTCTCACTCACTGATGAATGTATTGTCTGGTTATGCACAAGAGAATCAGCAGTTCCTGCAAATTGATAACGCTGCACGCTTAAAAGACGAGCAAAGCGCATTTGAGCACGAGCGCGTCCCGCAAGAAAATATTCTGTATTACTTGTCTCGCTTTTCAGAAAAACGACACCCTGAATTCCAAGAAGAAAAAATTGAACATGAAGAAAAATGGGGACTGCATCGTTTACCACCGTATCATCATATCGATATTGAAGCGCAAGTCTTTTCTATTTCGGATGTGATTGATAATCCACATTTAGACTCTCGGTTGAATCTTACAGAGGAACAAAAAGAAACCCTCCGAAAGAGTAATGCGCTTATTCTTAATATTGCCTATCCATTGGGCATGGCAGCATATCGTATTTTGCGTGAAGTTACATCCAATATCGACAGTTTGCGCGGTATGTACATTATGGGGAAGGCAGCGTCATTGAATGGACAGTTGGGGGATATTACAATTCCACATCAAGTGTATGACAAGCACACGAATAATCGATTTTTTGTCTACAACGATTTTCATCGGGGTACATTTGAGCCATATATTGAGAAAAATTCTATTCTTGATAGTCAGCAGGCCGTTACAGTACGAGGGACCTACCTCCAAAATGAAGCCAGTCTCGCCAAAGATTTTTCTGATGGCTATAGCATTGTCGAAATGGAAGCCGGGCCATATTTGAATGCGGTTTATGAAATGATCAATCCAATGCGCTACCCAGAAAATAGCCAAGTGTCAATCAATACTGATTTTCGATTAGGATTGGCATATTATGTATCAGACACACCGCAGCGAACAGAGGCAACGCTTGGTGCAAAACGCCTCACATGGGAAGGATTAAATGCAACCTACGCAATTAGTCTTGGAATTGTGCAAGATATTTTCAACACAGAAGCAGAGCGTTATAAATCGTAGCAAAGACTGCCGCAACATTGCTTGGCGCAAAATAGAAAAATATTGTATAATCACGACATCATTTTGAATGATATCCCATGCTTGTTTTTCTCCAAAGACTCAGTCTATTACTGAATCGTGAACACCTGCTTCGTGCAATTGGTGATATTGATCATATTCGACAATTCGTTACACAAAAAACAAAACGATTTTTAAAAAGAGCTGCATACGGCACAGGAATTGGAGTCACAAGTCTCGTTGTCATTAGTGCGTTAATGGTGGCGTTCGGTGTGACACCATTTCCAGAGCCGGCTCAAGCAGATGCGGCCGCAAGTATTGCTGGTTTTTTTGCACAAGTTATTCTTATTCCGGTCTATTTTGTTCTCGGTATTTTGTCAGCAGTTTTTGCGGCAATTTTAGATATGGTGATTGGCTATCCGTGGAGTCCAAGTTGGGTAGATCCGATCTTAACATCTAGCACAACAGGTGGTGGGTTTGTGAATGTGAGTGCGGTTGTGACTGGGTGGCGGATTGTGCGTGATATTTGCAATCTCTTCTTTGCGATTATTTTATTAATCATTGCACTGGCCGCAGTCTTAAATCTTGAAAGTTACAAGTGGCAAGATTTATTGCGTAAATTTGTATTGTACGCAGTGTTGATTAACTTTAGTAAAACCATTTGTGGATTTTTTACTGATGCCGCAACAGTTGCAATGGCGACATTTGGTGGGAGCTTTGGATATTCTTGGGGAACTGGCTTGATTGCAGGCTTTGGCTTGCCATCTCTTGGTGGCCTTGCTGATATTTCAACTGCTCAAGGTCAGGTGTCGAGCCAGGCATCAAGTCAAGATGGAATTATCAATATGCTCGGCGCAATTATTTTAATGGTTGTGTTGCAATTTTTATCACTCGCAATTATTGCAGCATTTGTTGTAATGATCGCATTGCGTGTTGTCATGATCTGGTTTTTAATTGTACTGTCTCCGATTGCATATGTGACTCGCATTTTAGATATTACAAAACGATATTCTAGTCAGTGGTGGGAAATGTGGGGTCGTTACGTCGTTATGGGTCCATTTATTGTGTTTTTCTTGTGGCTCACGTTGACGATGCTGAATGGAAGCGCGACAGGCGCGGATGCAAATGGTATTGGTGGTGCTGCTGCAACACCGCTAGTGCAAGGTCTTACAGAGGTTGATGCGTTATCAAAAATTCAAGGAAGTACAGCGAGTGGTAGTAATAACACAGGAACATTAGCAAGTTTATCCAGTATTTCTGCGTTTCAAGTAACACAACCAAATATTCTTGCCAACTTTGCGATTGCACTTGTGATGATGTCTGGCGCGCTGCGTTTTGCATCTGGAATGTCAGGTGAAATTGGGAGTTATGTCAGTACTGTTTCTGATAAAGTAGGCTCTGTTGCGCCTCCTCTTGTTGGTGTGGCGAATCGCTGGGCATCCCATCGTGCTGGTGAGGTAAGAAGTGGCAAGATACCAATATTTGGCCTTGCTGCGCCGGATTTTAAAGCAGCGGCAGATCCAAATAGTCGGTTTGGTGCGGCGTATCGAAATTTTGGTGTAGGGTTAGATTTAATAGCCAATAATGTCCTTGACCCACAGGGAGCGTTTGAGCGCATTTCAAATAATCTAGATCGAAAAACAAAAGAAGATGAAGCAGCTTCAGATGCTGGTTATCAAGGGCTTGTTGATGGCTTGGCGAGTCCAGATCAAGGAATAATGAAACGGACTGTTGGCATTTTAGCAGGAGCATCTTCAGTGGAAGGAACGATTCATTTTCGTGAATCGTTAAATGTGAGCTCATTGTTGAAAACTGCATGGAACCAGGCTTCAGGACTTGTGACCGGTGAGTCTGGTGTCCGTAAAGAATGGGCGCAAGATAAAGAGTTGGCAGAGGCGACA
>CAZBLE010000032.1:0-3086 GCA_964492735.1 uncultured Gammaproteobacteria bacterium | reverse complement strand
TGCGTTTGGTTTGAATCGAGACTCACTGTATGCTACACAATGAGACAAACCAATGGGCAACCCAGCTTCATCCCCAGCAATAGTTAAGACATTATAAATGTACTCTGATTCTACCCAATCTTTAGGACATTCTGCATAGGCAATAGCCATCCCTAAGAGAATAAAAACTATAAACTTTTTCACTACGTATCCTTTTAATGAGGAAAGAAATCAGACCAATGGGTCACGGCATAAGCGATACAAGCACCAGCCACAGCAGCACAAAAGACAATATCTGACATTGGCAGTTCATTCATTGCTGACTCCTCCATTTATCAAATAGAGCAGGAATAGTCATAGGCATCTTAGTCTGGTCACAAACCATAGACATGATTATCATATCGGGGTAGCCATTGTCCCGTAGCTTCTTGAACACATCAAAACAAGCAGTTTCAAATTCTTCATAGGGCGTTACATTTCCGGTTGCCTCCCGTAGGGCATCCTCTAGCCAATCGTCATTATTTGCCATGTTTTCTCCTTCGTACATTCTGTTCTTCTACACAAACAGCATACTTAATACTTTCATCCTCATCATTGATCTGAGAAAATGTATCCTCAGCCTCATAGTAAAGCTCCTCATCAGAAATGCCTCTTACATAGGAGCGGTACTCATCATACTCTGCAGAAACCATAAGATCTCCTTAGTTAAATATATCGTCGAATCTATAGCTGTAACAAACTACATAATGCACTTCTCTGCCCGTCATAGGCTCGATAATAGTAGATCCATATCGAACTACGGCATGATTACAATCTCTACCACCAGCTTCTACTGTACGCCCACTTTCTACGAGACAAAGCTCCCCTTTCTTACCAAACATCACATACATGATATTAAGATACATAAGGGCAAATTCCTCACAATCTCCATAACCCGAAGCCACACATTCTGCTGGAGTCTGTAGATCACTTGACTGCTTGTAGGTGATATGTGCATCCATCCATAAAGGAATCCACTTCTCATCAGTCATACCCCAGAAGGAATTGTAGTAAATTGGAATATGCCTATACCTATCAGCAGATGCAAGATCTGTGCCATAATCGACCATCTGCTTGCAGCTCGAAAGACTTATAACCGTTAAAACAACCATAATAATATTCTTCATAATTCACCTCCTGTAACTGAATGTATTATACCATAAATCTATTTACACTGTCAAGAGTCATTTACCCATTTTCCTATTAGATCCAAGAAAAAAGAGTTCGACTAGGGCAACAACTACTATCCAGAGGATTAGTAAAAACATATTATTCTACTCCTTTAGTTGAAAACAGGTCTTTTCTACTTAATCGGTTGAATTAAGCATAATCCTTTGTCTTTTCGAGAAACAACAATGCAGTTTGATGATTAATATTTGTTAGCTTTTCAAGTTCAACCATAGTTAATGTTTGTGTTGGGTAATTTGAATTGTAGCTTAAATCTTCAAAATATTTCCGCATTTCCTTGATAAGCGCTTCCTGCTTGTCGATAAGCTCACGGGAGTCGAGAAGATCGTGATACATATTAAAATCATTTCCCCGCGCACTATCACAATCATCCAACCCATAAAACGGGCATCCTATACAACCCTCACCTTGATAGCATTTAATCTCTGCTAGTACCTGTTCATTCGTTACCCTAAACGGTTTCATCTCTTCACCATCCTTTTAATGAACCTTGATATGCGCGAGGGAAGAGTTTCACGCCAAAAGTGTGGAAACTGCACAAAGCAAACCATACACTGTGCGTCCGATTCTATATGGCAATTTTTATTGTCGTTTTTATCAATCGGTATCCATGTTCTCCCGTTATCCTTTATCTTGCGCATTACTGGCCTGCCTTGAGGTCTGAAATGGTTGATTCAACCCACGACGCAAGCTCCCATTGCTCTGGGTCGTTGCAACGATAAAACGATTGCAGTTCCTCCAGCACCTCGATTTTGGCTAGACGTTCGGCGGCGCGGAAACCAGCCTTGTACGCTGAAATAGGAGAATCAAACGGGCTGCAGTCGTCCTTGTTGAACTCTGCATCAATAATCTTTTCATCCATCATATACACCTCCTTAACTATAATCTCATTATAGCATATCCCCTATAGGATGTCAAGACGACAAAAGCCCCCTATAAGGGATAAAACTGAAATTTTTTAGAAAAATCAGTTCCTTAGTACTTTTTCTGACACTCTTCCCAAAATGATTTTTCATATAATCTTCCTCCCCAAAAACCTAAACTGAACCATCCATTGTCTTTAGTCCGTACAAATACAGCTTTCTCATCTCCATCAATAATCCCTTTAACAAAGTAGTCTGTAAAAGGAGCATATAGCCAGTAACACGACTCTACTTCTGAATCCCAGAGTTTCTTAGTGACCGCATCAATCTCCTTAAACGGAATAACTTCCGTTATTATAACTGACCCCTTTCTGGATTCCCTGATCTTACCATCATCAAAGAAATCATACTCCACATCCACAACAGGCATAAATGATATGCTGTCCATAATAATGCCTCCTATAAGATACTAAGGATTATAGCAGAAGGGCGACGGTGTGTCAAGTAGAGAATTCGCCTATAAGGAGTGAAAAATTGTATCGAGAATTGCTCGGCACTATATATAAACACCCTACCCATACGGGGGGTGCACCTTTCCTACACCATATCTAGTGCTTGTGCATAAGTCCCTAGAGTCTCCGCTCCCATAACTAAGGCACGCTATAGATAGCATCATATGGCTTTTATTGCATAGTATGTTATATATTGTATAACATTATATATAGTGGTATTATGTACATAGGTAACATAACGGACATTATGCGCAGTTAATAGCACTATATATAGTTATGAGGATATACGCTAGATATGGATCAGGTGGCTAATAAGGCGGGCTTTTGAATTGAGGGACGGATAGAACAGTGTAACTTAGTACGGTTATTTCGCTATACTTATATATCCTACACTGTGTCAAAATGATACACTAATATGGGTCAAAATGACACAGTTCTCTTTCCCTAGCGGGTATACCGAACTCGCCAAAAACTCTACAAAAAATCCTGCCATATTCATGAGGGT
>CAZBLE010000031.1:1788-3404 GCA_964492735.1 uncultured Gammaproteobacteria bacterium | reverse complement strand
TCAGGTTTATCGCGCTGCTTACGGCGTTCAAGATATGGGCTGGGTTGCGTGGTTTCGCTCAATGCAAGCCATTGGCGTCAATCTCCCAAAATCAGCGGACACCATCGCAGCCGTTTCCGAAAATGTCGGATGGTGGTGGCCGTTTGAAAACGCAGTCATTGCGACCGAGCGCCCGTGCATAATCAAGTTTGATGGCGAAAAACGGCTGCATTGTGAAAACGGTCCGGCTGTTGAATATCGCGACGGCTTTGGCGTCTATGCTTGGCGCGGGATTCGAATTCCTCCCGAGTGGATCAAAGACGGTCCGCCAGACGCAATCTCATGCCTTCGGGTTGAGAACATCGAACAACGCCGCATCGCGTGCGAAATGCGTGGTTGGCACAACATTCTCCCCAAGCTGCCAAATGCAAAGCTGATCGACAAGCATCCGAACCCCCAAGTGGGCGAACTTTGGCAAGGCGATCTGCCCGATCACGGCAAGGAGCGCTTTCTTCAAGTCAAATGCGGGACAGGCCGCACCTTCGCAATTCCTGTGGGCATGGAATTTTCAACGGCGCGTGAGGCCAACGCCGCAACATATGGAATTGCGCCTCAAATCCTAGATCAATTGGAGATTAGAACATGAAGACTTTCGACAAAATCGCCGCGCAGGGCGACATGATGCTCATCCGCATTGACGCGCTTCCCGCTGACGCAAAGCCCGTCGCTTCGGAGCGTGGGGCGTTTATCCTGACGCACTCCGAAACTGGCCATCACCATATCGTGATGGAGCGGCCAACGGTCAAATTCTTCTCCGCAATGGATGTGTTTAGGTCATACCTGGTGGTTGAAGATACGCCCGCCGTGCTTGAGCATCTGCGCCCGACTGACACGCATGAATCTCTGGAAATCAAACCGGGTATTTATGAAGTTCGTCGGCAGCGGGAATACTCGCCTGCGGGCTGGCAGCGGGCGGCTGACTGATGACCCCCACAGACCAAACACAGCGCGAACGTCTTGCACGTATTGAAGCGCCGGAACCGCCCACCGAGCAACTGCTTGGCTACGAGTATTGGGATGAAAGCGAGAGCGGCACTTACCGGCTGTCTACAGGCCAGTTCCTGCTTGCCAGCATTGTGGTTTGCATGGGCGCGATTGCGTGGGTGCTTTGATGACGGAAACGTGGACACAGCATGAAGCTATCGAGCTTTGCACCAAGATTGAGGCCATTTGCCCCGCTTTTGGTTGCCATGTCGCCTTGACTGGTGGCCTGCTTTACAAGGCTGGGCCGCGTAAAGATTGCGACTTGCTATTCTATCGCATTCGCCAAGTTGAGGCAATCAACGAGAGCGGATTGTTCGAAGCACTTGCAGCGATTGGCATCGAGAAAATCGGCGGCTTTGGATGGTGTCATAAGGCGCTGTTTGAGGGCAAAAAGATCGACTGCTTTTTCCCTGAAGAAACAGGCGGCGAATACGTTCGCACCGAATCTGAAGACACCCCAGAATTTGTTGAAGGAGCACTCTAGTGGCAGTGAAACCGAAATTGAGCGACCTTTGGGATACGCTTTCCAAGACCGACCCGAAGCACACAAAAGGCTTTTCACGGGCTGGCGGCTTCAAGGGAACGGCAATCAA
>CAZBLE010000031.1:0-1688 GCA_964492735.1 uncultured Gammaproteobacteria bacterium | reverse complement strand
GAAAAGCGCCCGCATGACGAAGCCGCAAAAGCGGTGCAAGCCAAGTGGACGCCGCTCATATCGAAGGCGGAACTTGCACGATCAACCGCCCTCAAGGCTTTGACGCCGTGGAATCTCGAAATTCAGAGACAGAAGGACGAAGCCGCAGCCAAGGCGCGAGCCGAGGCGGAAGCTCTGGCCGAGGCCGCCAGAAAGGTCGCACAAGAGGCCGCAGCGTCCGCAGACCTATCCGCCCGCGCCGAGGCTGAAATCCTTCTGAAAGAGGCTGACAGGGCGACCAAGACGGCAAACAAGATTGAACGCGCGCCCACGGGCTTGCGGACGGTCTGGCACGCCGAAATCACAGACCGCCGCGCTGCGCTGAACCATTATCTGAAAACCGCGCCGGATGAGTTTGTGGCCACGATCCAGCGGCTCGCCGATCAGGACGTTCGCGCGGGCGTCCGCAACATTCCAGGCGTTGCAGCGATTGAAGAGAAGAAAGCGGCATGAACTACACGGACACAAGCATTGCCTATCTTGAGGCTGTTTCCCGTTCGCGCGAACTGACGTGCGAGGAGACGGCGGAACTGGCACGGCTGGTGAAGCAGCAGAAGCAAAACACCGCCCGCCGATGGTATTACGCAACGCTGCCCGCTTACAGGAACAAGCGCAAAAGCAGGACGCCGGAACAATTGAAGGCGAATGCTGATCGACGGCGCGAACGGGCAGCAATTGACCCCGAGTATCGGGCAAAGCGTAACGCTCAATCACACACCGGACGCGGCAAATGAGGGTCAACACGGCTCCCCGTCACCGCAACAGCGGCAGGCCAGCGCACAAGAGCGCACCGGCTTTCCTAAAATGGTTGAGGGGCCGCAATTGCTGCATCGGCGGAACGTGCGCGGGACGTATCGAGGCGGCGCATGTCCGCGTCGGAACTGATGGCGGAACTGGAACAAAGCCGTCCGACTGCTACGCGGTGCCAATGTGCAGTGCGCACCATGCCGAGCAACACATGGCTGGCGAAAAGACGTTCGAAGCCCGCCACAGCATCAATCTGCTATCGGTCGCCAATTCATATTGGAGGGCTTGGCCGGGGCGCGTCAAATGGGAACAGGCCAATGGCGGATAAGCCCCCACTCTACTTTGAGAAGCGCCTGGGCGGATTATTCCCCGCCTGTAAAGCCTCACAGGACGCCCTAGAAGCGGTGCAAGGCCGCGTGAAGGTAGAGATACGCCAGACGCGCGGGAACGTGCGCCGTAACGGCTTATATTGGGCGTGCTTGTCCATTGCCGCGCCGATGCTTTCCGAACGGATCGAGGGTGACGCACTGACGGTCGATCTGTTGCACAAGATACTGAAAGACCGCGCCGGATTGGTGCGGATTGTGAAGCTGCCAAGCGGGCAGGACTTCAAGGATTATGACAGCATATCATTCGCCAAGATGACGGAACCGGAGCGCGCGGAATTTATAACATGGGCGCTGGCCACGCTTTCCAAATGGCTTGGCGTCAAGGTTGAAGAGTTGATGCGGGAAGGAGAGTTGGCCGCATGACACAGGAATCCACAGGGAGCCGGGGCGCGTCAAGCGTCCCGGTAGTGGACAGATGGCCCGGCCTGATGCGCCGCACAACGGCTGCCCGCTACTGCGAATTGACGCTGGCCAAGTTCGAACGGGCAGTCGTTGCAGATGATTGAACATTAC
>CAZBLE010000030.1:0-3620 GCA_964492735.1 uncultured Gammaproteobacteria bacterium | reverse complement strand
CTCTTCGACGCGCCGCCTCGCGGTGTCGTAGACGCCCTCGGTTGCCTTCTGCGCTACCTCCGCTTCTCGCAGCGCGAGGAGCAGCACCTCTTCGTGAGGCGTCGCCGCCCTGACGTCGCCCTTCGACGCGGGGAAGCGCTGCTTCAGCCATCCGCGCGCGCCTGCGCTGTCGTCGAGCGGCGGCGGTGTCGGAGTCGGCCCGCAGTACGCCGCCCACCACGCCTTCGCGCCTTCAAGCATCCACGCCTGCATCTCGAGGTCAGCCCGGAAGTGGTACGTGCGCAGCTCGCCACCGACGAAGGCCGCGAGGTCGAGCCCGTCATCGAGCGCGCCCGCCGGCATGAAGGACGAGCAGACCAGGTGCTCCCACTGAAGCTGGAGCACGTAGTCGATGGGCACGTCGGAGGAGCCATCAGGCCCCCACTCGAAGCTGTGACGCGGGGCCTTGATGCTGACGAGCCGAGCGCGCCCCTTCTCGTCGAGCGCCAGCAAGTCAGGCGTGCAGAGAGCCACCGACTCCGTTGCGTGACGGACGGTACCGGGCGCCATGCCGCGAGCTCGCCCCGTGCGCGAGAGGTACCAGTCACCAATGCCGGGCTCGAGGTAGATGCCGCGCTCGGCGTCGACGGTGTTGAGCTGCTCCATCGGGTGGACCTTCGCGAACCACACGTCGAAGGAGGTCTTCGGGGAGCCGTCCTCCGTCTTGCGGGTGGCCACGCCGAGGACTGCCGCCACCTCGGAGCCGCCGATTCCCGTGCGACGAAGGGCGCGCTGCGCGTCGGTGAGACTCATGACGCACGCTCCGGCAGCCGTCCGGCCAGCGCCTCGCGAGCGATGTGCTTCGCGTCACGCGGGAAGTCCTGCTTCAGCATCCACTGCAAGAAGCTCGGGTCGACATCTCGAAGCGGCGTGCCTGCGTACTTGCCGAACGTGATGACGGCCCTGTCGCCCTCGAACTTGAACTTCCCGCTGAGGTCGATTTCATCCGGGTCAACGAACGTCTTTTCGAGTTCCGCCACCGTCGTCGGCAGCGCGTGCGCGTCGAGTTGCGCAAGGAGAACGTCCCGGGTCGCCTCCACGTCGCCGACAGCGTCGTGGGCCTTGTCGTGCTCGCGCCCGCAGTACGTCTTGAGCGCCGCCGACAGGTCACGAGGGTGGAAGCGGTAGAAGATGGCCAGCGAGTCAATGAGTCTCGGCTGCCAGTCGAAGACGAACCCCACGCGCTCGAAGTCGGCCATCAGAAACAGCCAGTCAAACCGGCGCACGTTGTAGCCAGCGACGTCGCAACCCACGAGGCCGCGAGCGAGGACAGGCGCGACGGCGGTCATGGACGGCGCCGCCGCCACCTTCTCGTCGGTGATGCCGTGCACCTCGGTGGCTCGCGCAGGAATCGGCATCTGCGGATTCACCAGCGTCGACCAACGCGTCTCCGAGCCGTCGGCGTGAATCTTGAGCGCCGCCACCTGGACGACGCGGTCGACGCCGATGCGCACGCCCGTCGTTTCGAGGTCGAGCACCACGAGAGGTCTGTCGAGTTCGAGCTTCATGTTCTCCCCAATCCGCCCGGCACAACGGCCGAGCAACGCGCGCAGCAGTAGCGAATCGACAGCGCACGCGAGACGCCCTCGGGCGTGGCGTGGCCAACGAGACGACAGAGGAACCGACGGAGCGCACTCACTTCGAGGCCTCACAGCCATGCGGCGCCACTAACCGCGAGCGCTCCTCGTCCGACAGCACGACACCGCTCTGCCCGGGCACCACGTCGAACACCTGCACCCACGGCGTGAAGCCAGCGCCGCGACACATCCGGTCGGCGCGCCAAAGCTTGCCGCCTTCCACCCAGAGGAGCGACGAGCCGCGGTTCATCTCGACGACGAGAGCGCTCAAGACCCACCCCCGCACGCCTTCGACACCCGCATCTGGCGCTCCTTGAGGCTGACGCCGGTGCCGTTCGCGCGGTGCTCGGCGCGCACCTTCTCGTCGAGCGCATCGCCCTCGTCCCACGCCTCTTCCTGCTCGACCCACGGCGGCGGGCACTTCGCGAGCAGCCGCTTCGCGTCGCGCGGGTCCATCTTCACGCCACGCTCGACACCCCACGGCCGCGTGAGCGTGACGACGTTGGTGGCCGCGTCGAAGCCCACCTGCGTCTGGCCGTCGAGGCGCGGGCCGTCGCCCTCCCAACTGCCGTGAAAGCGGTACACCTCGACGGCCCCGCCCTCCTTGCCCATGCGGATGAGGACCTTCGCCCCGTTGCCCATCGACGCGAGGATGTGCGGGCGGCTCACAGCGACACCGCCGTTCCGACGACGCGCTTCCAGAGCGAGTGCAGCTGCGCCTTGAGCGCCTGCTCTGCCTTCCTCTCGTCGAGAGCGATGCGCGGCACCGCGTAGCGAGCCGCCACCACCCGCCGCGCCAGTTCCAGCGTGTCGCCCGTGTCGTCGACGCAGCGGGCCAGCTCCGCCGACATCTGCTCGAGACAGCCGGGGCAGTTCGGCCCCTCGCCACCTTCGCAGTCACACACCGTCGACGGGTCGCGAACATCCGCGTCCATCGGGAACCCCGTGTCCATGTACTCGTCGCCGCTCATCGTCCACCCCGTGGTGCTGCGTCGTTTCCGGGCTCGCGTTGCTCTGCGCTCGCCGCCACCCAACCCGCCGCCCGCCCGTGCCGTCGCTCAACCGGCCAAGACAGTTATATAGGCCACTGAACCGAGTGTCAAGCACTTGTCCGACGATTGTTGACACGGCGTTCAAAAACGCGCATAAGGGCGTCATGGACCCGACACCGCATCAAGCGCGCATCCTCCGCGCCATTCGCACCACGGCCGCTGTCTGTTCTCCATTCTCTCCGCGTCTCGAAGACGTCCGGCTCGAGCTCGGCCTGTCGACGCGCAGCGCCGTCACCTACCATCTTCCGCGACTGGAGGCGGCCGGCTGGGTGGAGCTTGGGCCGAACCGTCGAGGGTTGGCGCTGACGACGCGCGGAGAGAAGGCGCTCAAGCGGACGAAGGTGACGCCATGAGCCGGTCGGGCCTGCACCCCAACAGCCGCGCCGCCGTCTCCGAGTCCAACCGCCGTCGCGCCGCCGCGCGCGCAGCAGAGCGCCTCACGCCCAGGCCTGTCGTCGTCGAGGGTAGCCTCGTTGCGCAGGCGAGGGCCGAGCGTGGCACGGGCAAGCCGCTGGCGGTCGAGTCGCTCGAGCAACGTCTGGCGCGGTGTCTGCCCGGCGCCATCTGCTTCCGTGAGCGCCACGAGTGGGTCGTCTGTCGCCTGTCTGCGTTGCACCGTCACAACCTCGCGCGCGCCGTGTCGGAGCGTGAGGCCATCGACGTCGCCATCTTGCTGCACGGAGGTGGGCGATGAGCCGCGAGAAGCTGAGCGAGCTCCGAGATGTGATTGAGCAGGCCCTCCGTGACGACAAGCAGGCCGTGCGCATCGACGTCGGAGCCGAGCGTACTCGCCTCGTGTGGAGCCGCGCGGGGCTCGAAATCATCTCAGGCGACGGCGTCGACGTGATGCTGTCGCCGGACGTTCTGGCTCGCATCCTTCAGGACATGGGAGCCGCCGCGCTGGCTCTCGACGAGCGGACCGAGTGGGTCGACGCGAAGGAGGCGACGCCGT
>CAZBLE010000029.1:0-4424 GCA_964492735.1 uncultured Gammaproteobacteria bacterium | reverse complement strand
GTCGATGGTTTGTTCCATTATTTTTACCATATCGGAAAACTCCAATGACAACTGCGGCAGACATTAAAAAAGCATTAGCTGAACAATCGTCTCCAGAAAAAGCTCTGAAGTCGATGTGGTTTTTTAAAACTGGCAAAGGGGAATATGGAGCGCACGATCAATTTATTGGCGTGACAGTTCCGGAGCAGCGCAAGATCGCAAGGCAATTTTCTGATGCGCCGCTTTCTGTTATCGAGCAACTATTGAAATCAAAAATCCATGAACATCGTTTAACCGCGCTGATTTTATTGACTGACCGTTTTCCAAAAGCTGATAGTGCAACAAAGCGCGAGCTATACGATTTTTATATGAACCACACTAGCGCTGTGAATAATTGGGATTTAGTTGATACGTCAGCGGGTAAAATCGTTGGTGGATTTTTATACACACAATCTCACGCAGTGCAAAAACGCACGTTATTCCAACTTGCACGTTCGCAAGATCTGTGGGAGCAGCGCATCGCGATTATTGCAACGCAGTATTTTATTGCCCAAGATGATTTTGAGTGGACGCAAACAATCGCGGACATGCTCATGCAGCACCCGCATGATTTGATTCACAAGGCGGTCGGTTGGATGCTCCGTGAAATGGGGAAGCGCGGTGGGAGTGATCTACTAGAAGACTATTTGGGCTCACGATATAAAACAATGCCGCGAACAATGTTGCGGTATACGATTGAAAAGCTGCCTCAGGCTCGTCGCAAGCAGTATTTGCGCGGACTAGTTTAAGGAGCGATGCTGCTCGTTTGTGAACCACTCGTCGTACTCTTTCATTGCACGCATCATATTTGGCTCGAATGTAATTTTTCGCACACCTTTACTGACGCTGCTAATGAGTTTTAAGATCATTTGCATACTAATAGACACACCGAAGCATACAACGTGAGCGGTCATTTCATGGGCTGCTGTTTCCCCATATGTACGAATAGCTTCCTTTGTCGGGAACTCGCTGTCATCTGTACGTGAAAAATCAGCAATAGCAAACATTGATTGCTTGCCTTTTTCAAAAGCAGCTACACATGAATCACGGAGCCATTCAGCCTCCTCTAATGTAATTGCGTCGTTCCACGCGGGTTTGCCAAAATGAATGTGAATCAGCCGTTTTTCTGGAAACCATGCAATGATGTTTTCTAATGGCTCATAGTAAAAATACTCAACAGCGCCGATTACTGACACACAATGGTGGCAATCAAGGCTTTGAATAACATCTTCTTTTGTTCGATTAACAGCAGTGATTGTAGGTTCCATTTATTCAGACTATCATTACTCGAACAAGGTCGCAACTCTATGGTAGGATACAGCAATACAGTTTTATTTCTCTTTAAAGAATAATTATATGGACCAACTCCTTCATTCACCAGCCCCTGACTTTCGATTGCAAGATCAAGATGACCGCGAGCACTCACTATCCGATTATCAAGGGCAATATGTGCTTTTGTATTTTTACCCAAAAGATATGACTCCAGGCTGCACTGTTGAGGCGCAAGGGTTTCGCGATTCACTGAATGATCTCAAGGCAGCGAATCTGCAGGTGTTAGGAGTCAGCGCAGACACGTGTCAGTCACATAAAGCATTTGCACAACATCATCATTTAAATTTTCCATTACTTGCTGATACTGACCATGCAGTATGTAAGCAGTATGGCGTGCTAGAAGAAAAAACCTTATTCGGCACTACCTCCTTTGAAATTGTACGCGAGTCATTTTTAATTGATCCAACTGGAATTATTGTAAAGCATTACAAAAAAGTGAACCCAAAACATCATTCAGCAGAAGTTCTGGAAGATCTTTTAAATAGTTGAGTAGCTGTCAGCCGTCCGCCGCTATAGCGAAAAAGTACAATTAAAATAATAATAATTGGAATGTGTCCGAGTACTTCACTTGGCCCAAGGAGTGTTGCGGTTATTGAAAATACAGCAATAATAACTATGACTGTGATGCGCGCTGCGAGACCACTGATAATTAATAGGCCAAGTAATAGCTCTACCATTCCAGCTGAAAGTACGAACAAGCGGTCTGTGTACCAATTGAGACCAAGAAGTTCCATAAAATTCCAATTGTGCCCTTGTAAAAATTCAGCGCCTAATTCAGGGTGAAATAGTTTCTCACTAAAGGCCAATGTAATCAGCGCGATACCAAGTGTTACACGGAGGATTGTGACTGACCATGGACTTAAGCGGTAGAAAAAATTTCCGGGCGAGCTGGTAATAATGAAAGAGGTGAGTGCAATTCCAACAACGAATACATGCTCGAGCATTTCCAATGGACCAAATGCCCATACGGCAACGCCATAGCTCGCAATAAGTATTGCGCTTGCAATCTGAGTCAATGTGCCCAAGATATAGAGCGCGCCAACAATAATAAGTGCAATACGAACACCTGTAAGCAAAGGAGAATCTGCAATAAATACGGGTGCAAATAATTGATTTTGCAATGCACCAAGCAGAAGCCATAGGCCAATTCCAGCGTGAAAAAAGCGGACAAGCCCAGCGCTCCACCGTTTTCGATTCCGACCTTTTCCTGGAAAGCGTTTATCGATAAAAAACGCAATGACAAGTGTCATTGCTATCACGCTCAGCCAAATAACAACAGCGCTTTCTGTCAGCTCATAGTGCTCAACGTGTACGCCTTTTTCCGCAAACCACTTCACATGAGCAGATGTTTGGTGGGGCGAAAATAATAGCGCCATGCTACCAAGAATAGTCAGGACAACAGACCAGCGTTTCATACAGATGAAGAATTGATACGCGCACTGTGTTGTTCAATGGCTTCTTTCCAGCGGCGACGTGACCAAACGGCAAAGTGGTGAATAATCTCTTCTGTTTCGTGCACCCAAATACCGTGGCTAAAGATTCCAACATTATTACGGTAACTCACCTTTGTGATAGATGAGAGCTCGATCGCGATATTGTATTGTCGAAAATTATGGAGATGCGCACGAAACACTAAACGTTGGTTTGTCAAAAATAAGCGCCCAATCATTAATTTACCTTCAATATAATGATTCGCTTCAGTTTCTCGTTCAATGGTTTCAGATGGGCGTAGTTCTAATGTCATATCTGCATGATACCGCCGAAAGAGGCAATATTCAAGTATTGTGTTCATTTGTGGAGTCAGTTAGAGTGGTAGTATGAACATCACAGTCGCATCTATTGGAAAAACAAGTCTGGCCGGCTGCTTGGATTTAGAGCAGTTATACCTCAAGCGCCTCAAAGGCATGTTGCAGGTTGATTTGCACTATGTTCGTCATGAAAAAGATTTACTCTCGCTTGTCTCAGGCCATAAAGGCGTTGTTGTGTTACTTGACGAACATGGCGCTCAGATGAGCTCTCACGAGTTTAGTGACTTTTTAGATGCTGCTCGATTGCGATCTGAAGATATGTTGTTTGTGATTGGGGACGCAGCAGGGCTTCCAAAGGAATTGCTTTTAGGAGGTTATAAAAGCATCGGGCTGTCTGAAATGACCTTCCCGCACGACGTCATTCGGGCAATGCTGCTTGAGCAGCTCTATCGCGCGCAAACGATTTTACAAGGACACCCCTATCATAAATAAGATTTTTGTGTTATAATACATTCATGGTTACAACTGCCGTTATTCCAGTTGCGGGTCTGGGGACTCGTTTTCTCCCTCAGACAAAAGCCTTGCCAAAGGAATTATTGCCTGTGGTTGATAAGCCTGTGGTGCAATATATTGTTGAAGAAGCTGTTGCAGCAGGGTTAACAAACATCATTTTTGTCTTATCTCCAGACAAAGAGGCGATTCGTGGTCATTTTTTTCAAAATGAAAAGCTAGAAGATGAGCTGCGCGCAAAAGGAAAGCATACAGAACTTGCGACTATTTCTGGATTACATTCAATGGCACATTTTCAATTTGCTATTCAGCACGAGCCCCGAGGCTTGGGAGATGCTATTTTACAGGCAAAAGAGCTCATTGGGAATGAGCCGTTCGTTGTTTTTGGTGGTGATGACATTGTTGAATCAGAGGTTCCGGCAGCAAAGCAGCTCGTTGATGTATATGAGCAATATCATGCATCAGTTGTTGGTGTGACAAATGTGCCGCAGTCAGATGTTGTGCGCTACGGCATCGTCGATCCATCTGAAACACTACCAACAGATGTCTATAAATTGCATACCATTATTGAGAAACCAACAGTTGAGCAAGCGCCTTCAACACTTGCTGTTGGTGGACGTTGGTTACTTACCCCAGAAATTTTTGCATTGTTAGAAGCAACACAGCCAGATGCGAGTGGTGAGATTCAAGTGACAAAAGCGTTGCAAACACTTGCTCAAACTCAGCCTTTGTATGCAAAAGAATATGAAGGAACGTACCGTGATTGTGGAAATAAAATTGAATATTTGAAAGCAGTTATTCATTTTGCACTGAAGC
>CAZBLE010000028.1:0-4463 GCA_964492735.1 uncultured Gammaproteobacteria bacterium | reverse complement strand
CGCGCATTCGAATATTGTCGCCGATCACTCCGTCGAAATCTACAAACAAATATCCATCCTGTAAGAGACCTTTAAAGTGATCTTGGCTTGTTAAGTCCGCAAAAGAATCAATCCCGTTCAATCTTGCTTTGTCCTCTGCAAATCCTTCTTTCTTCGCTGCGCTTTGCCCTTCGCGTGAATACACTGCCCAAATTGGGACGATCTCAAACCGCCCCTCAAAGCCTGCGGCGTTTAATGCTTTTTCTGCTTTTTCAAAATTTCCTTTTGAGTCTTCAATGATTACAATTTTCATCTTCTGTCCTGCTGGGACCTTGTCTATTCGACTGGTAACAAACTGCGTTAATCGTTCAAATTTATCATTATCAACAATATAATGTGTTTTATCTGTTAGAAATTGTCGTCGCTCTGGCATAGCTGCTACAGCACCTCTTAATCCACGATTAAATCCACCAATAACATTCGACCGCATGATTTTTGAGACTTGATACCCTGTTGCGTCAACATCACCAGTTGACCAAATGCCAACACTTTTAATCGCATCGCCATATTGCTTTATTAGCTCAACCATTGAATTTTCAACCTCTGGATACACCAACTCGCTCATTGGAATATGTTGCAAATCATGAATCAATAATTTCTCAAAAACAGCAAAGGCCTTTTCGTTGTCACGCACTTCTTCTGGTGCTTTTTCAGTCCAAAATAGCCGCGCATACTCATGATAGTCCATCCCCTTTTCCGCACCTTCGCCCTCCACTACTCGCTTGCCTTTTTCAACGCGACCTTGCAGTTCAAAGATATATTTCACCATATCAGGACTTGGAGTTGCATCACCAGAATAACGCAGCGCCTCTAGGTCACCTACTTGATATTTACCCTCTGTCTCCACGGCAGTCCTATGTGCGCTTGGAACGGCAAAGTGTTCAATTCGTGTTCTCATATAGTGTTATGATAATTGATTCAATAAAGTTGTAATAATACTATCAACTGATGCGCGGGCGTCAACAGTAATCGCGTGTGTTGGTTTTTCTAAAATATCATACTGCGATTGCAGTAACGCTGGATTAAAAAAAATGACCTACTCGCCCTTCAAGGCGTTTTGCGATCGCGTCATATGGCGCGTCTAAAAAAATAACGACCACACCTTCAATGCCGTCTAATAGCACATGGCGGTATTGCTCTTTGAGCGCCGAGCATGCAAGAACAATATGCGCATCAGGATCCTTCAAAGCAGAATCAACATGCGCACGAATATCGCGCAGCCATTGCATGCGATCCGTATCCGTTAACGGAATACCATCTGCCATTTTTGATTTATTTGATGATGAATGAAAATCATCAGCATCTAAAAAAACAGCGTTTGTTTTTTCGGCAAGGCGCTGACCCACTGTTGTTTTACCAACACCTGCAACGCCCATGACTACAATAATTGGTGACATATTGTTTTATTGAACAAAGAAAGACACTTTTTCAAATGCCTTTCTCCGATGCTTTATAGATGAAACGGGCTTCCCGCTTCAATTTACGTAAAGATCACAACTAATCCTAAAATGGAAAAGATTGCTGCGCTTAAAAACACAACGCTTGATTGTAACATCAAACGCTCCGCTTTGTGCGTTTGTTGCATATATGTGGTTGTTATTTTTATTTTTGTTTGATATCGGCTTTTTGCCTCAATCTATAAAAAGTATAGCACAGGTGAGCGACAAAATCAAGAGCTAAAAAACTCTTAATCATGCTTCCAATCAACCAACACTGCTGGCTTCCCTTTTTTCTTTTGAATGTATTTATATGCAGTAAGTGCTGCCACTGCTCCAGCTCCTGCGGATACAACGACTTGTTTATCACGCTGCGGTGTCACATCCCCTGCTGCAAATAAGCCTGGAGTTTTTGTTTCCTTAATGTCGTTGACTTCAATTGTATTTCCACGACCATACTCGACCAAATCGCCAAGCCATTCAGATTGAATCTTGTGGCCTTTTTCAACAAACACACCAGCAACCTCAATCACTTTTTCTGTCAGTGCTCCGTCTTCTGCTTTTTCTTCTACCACAATTGCATTCACTAATTGCTCACCACGAATTTCTTTCACTGTTGAGTTGAGTTGCAGTATGACTCCTGGATTTTTTTGCACTTCTGCAAACAGATCACGTTGTTGTGGGTAGTTATCCTTTTCATGAATCAACGTCACGGTTGCATTGAGGCGTGTTAAGAGTTGAGCGGCATCGAGCGCTTCATACGTACCACCAACAACGGCCACAGCTTTATTTTTAAATAGCGGCGCGTCACAGGTTGCGCAGTAGGTCACGCCCTTTCCTTGATATTCTAATTCGCCAGGTACATCAAGATTTTTTGGCGTTAAACCAAATGCTAAAATAACGGCGGTAGCTGTTCGCTTTCCACCAGTACTTTCAATGACAAATGTTTCGTCTTCAGTGCGTGAAATTCCTGTTACTGTTTCATAGACAATCTCTGCACCATATTCTTGTGCATGCTCTAAAAACGAAAACATTAAATCCATTCCATTTGCTTCTTTTGTTCCAGGATAGTTTTCGATCGATGGGGTCATTGATAATTGCCCACCAAGCGCTTTGGTAATGATCAGTGTTTTCAATGTTCGGCGAGACGCATACAATGCAGCAGTAAGTCCTGCTGATGCACCGCCAATAATAATAACATCGTAATCAGTTTCCACTGTTTGTACGTCTGTCATATTATTTTAGACCATCGAGCTTCCCTTGAAGCAACGCTTTGTCTTGTACACCAACGAGTTGGTCAACTGGCACTCCACCTTTGAAAAAAATCATTGTTGGAATTGAAAGCACACCATACTTACTTGGGTTTTCTGGACTTTCATCTACATTCATTTTGAGAACCTTCACACCTTTTCCTTCATTTTCTGCTGCAAGTTCTTCAACGATCGGCCCAAGAACGCGACACGGCCCACACCATGGTGCCCAAAAATCAACCAATACAGGTTCTTGTGATTCTAATACTTCTGCTTGAAATGTTGCGTCGGTAACTTCTTTTGCCATAAATAGAATTATTGTTTATTTGGATTACTATAATAATAGAAGCGCCGCTCTCGGTCAACTAACGCACAGACGGCGTCTTAATCATCATCACGCGCTTCATTTTTCGCTCGTCCGCATCTTCAACGATGCACTTATATCCATTCACAACAATGGAATCTCCTTTTTCAGGAATGCGACCAAACTCACGGAGCAATAACCAGCCAATTGTTTTGTGACGCGAACCTTTTAAGTTTGCATTAAAAAATGTATTCACCTTACCGATGGTAATGCGCGGGTCAACGATGATGCTGTTTTTATCGATACGTTGAATAAGGTCAGAGTCGACATCTGTTTCATCAATAATTTCACCGACAATTTCTTCGAGCAAATCTTCGAGAGTGACAAGCCCGAGTACTGTTCCGTATTCATCAACCACAATTGCAATGTGCTGATGTTTTTTTTGAAAAAATTTCAACAAATCATCAATGTGCATTGTGCCCGGAACAAACGATGCTGGCTTCATGATCGCATCAATACGCTTTTGTAAATCTTCAATTGATGGCTGATGCGCAAGAATTGCAAACACATCTTTAATATACACAATACCCTCAACTTGCCCTGTTTCTGGATGAAAAATCGGATATCGAGAATACCCAGTATCTTCCATGAGTGGTAATGATTTTTGCAAAGTTGCGTCAGCGTCAAACCCAACCATATATTCTTCAGGGGTCATGACGTCTTCTGCTGTAATGTCATTGAGCAAAAACACACGTTCAATCATTTCACGCTCTCCACTTTCCACTGTTCCGCCTTCATGTCCAAGCGTTAACAAGGCTTTTACTTCTTCTTCAGAAACACCGAAGCGAACTTCTTCTAGGCCAAATACTTTCAAGAATATTTTGGTTAGGCCATCCATGAAAAAAATCACAGGAGTTAAGACAAGCATTGTAATTTTTAGCAACGGCGCAATTCCAAGGACGATACTTGAGGCATATTTTTGCGCGATTACTTTTGGAATAATGTCTCCAAAAAATAAAATCAAAAATGCCATAAAACCTGCGGCGATTCCTGCACCTTTTGAGCCAAAAATTTCTGTTCCAACCACAGTCGCCATGGCAGTTGCTCCGGCATTAACGAATGTAATAACAATCAGCAAAGCAATGAGTAGCTGCTGTGGGCGCTGTTTAATTTCCGTCAGTACTTTTGCGTTTTTTTTATTTTGCTCTACGAATGTACGAACTTTGGCATCGGACAAAGAAAAAAGCGCCATTTCAGCGCAGGAAAAAAATCCAGATAGGCCCAAAAGCAATAAAAAAGAAAACAGCTCGCTATTCATATTTGAACTCTAGTATACAACAAATATGGCATTTATGCAAATATACCTTTTATTTATTATACATATTAAGCGTCGTAAAATATTATAATTGATGCAGGGCTTAAAAAAGAGATGGG
>CAZBLE010000027.1:0-5079 GCA_964492735.1 uncultured Gammaproteobacteria bacterium | reverse complement strand
GCACGTCGGCGGCGGCCTTGAGCTGGCGGGCGCTGCGCTCGAGGAGCTTGCAGCACTCGCGATTGCTCGCAGAGCAGATGGTGGATTGCGTGATGCTGAAAGTTTACTCGGCCAAGTGTTATCGAATCCAGAAAATCCAGTCACACTAAAAACAGTTGAAGCAGTATTGCCGCACGCAGATAAAAAAGAAATTTTAACGTGGGTGACAGAAGTGTTTACGGGCCGGTTTGCTGAAGCAGTGCAGCGCATTGGCGCGTGGCATGCAGCAGGAAACCAAATGCCGCACTATATCATCGCTTTAATTGAAGTGGTTCGTGCTGGAATGTTGTATCGGTTAACACATAAACGTGAAATGCTTGAGCAATTATTATTAGAACCGGCTCAGGTTGATTTTCTTGCCAAATTATTTGGTCAAACAGATGTACGGCGCGTGACTCGTGTACTTGAGTTACTTGTCGCAGGCTTAGAGTCACAAAAAACAACTGCTGTGCCGACAGTCCCATTGGAAATCGTTGTTGCAACGCTTGCGGGTGAACAAGGGGTGTTTACTGAGACAGTTTCGCCAGCGCCGGCCGTAGTAGCGCCAGTTGCTGAAACTCCTGAGATTGTCTCACAAGAGCCTGTTCATTCAGCTCCGACCGCAGCAACAGAAACACCCTTGCCAGTAGCAGGGCAGCCAATTCCGACGCCAAAGAAAAAGATTGAAAGTGCCGAAGCAAAAGAAGAGGCTGAGCAGTTGCCAGTGATTCAAGTGGAAGATGATGTTCCAGCGTCAGTGCTTGAAGAAGATGAACCGACAAGTGAGAGTGATGATGTTGTCCCGCCTGACGCTGAAGTTGAGGTTGCCCTTGAAGAGGAAGTTGTTCCTGTTGAAGAGATGGTGAGCGTTGAAATCATTGAGGAGACAGCACCTGTGACAGTTGAGGTCGCAGAAGTTGTTTCTGCGCCTCAAGCAGCTCCAGCCGCAGCTGTTCCTGCTGACGGTAGTCCAATGGATCGTGTGCGAGCTCAGTGGAATGATATTTTAAAAGCGATTCAAACAGAAGATCATGCGTTGTATCTCACATTTAAAGTGAGTACTCTCGTGGAAGTGAAAGAAGGGGAGTTAACGCTCGGATTTGAATATCAGTTTTATAAAGATCGATTAGAAGAGCCGGTGAATCACAAAAAAGTCGAGACAGCGGTGTCTGCTGTACTCGGTAGTGCGCATCGTGTAATCGCTGTGGTGTCGCAAGATTTTGCAAAAGAGCATGTGAATGCAACAGTGGAAAATATTGAGCAGCCAACAGAAGAAGAGGCGACAAATGTGTGGGATTTGGCGACCCAGCACTTTGGCCCGACGGTGACATCTTGAGTTTTTTCAGTGATTTCGGTATGGTACTTGAGCCGCACTATATAATGGGGAGTAGCCAAGCGGTAAGGCAGTAGGTTCTGGTCCTACCATGCGGGGGTTCAAATCCCTCCTCCCCAGCAATAAAAAAGAACCGGTTTAAACCGGTTCTTTTTGTATAATGATAGGGTGAGGTGTTTTATTTTTGTGCATCAGCTGGAGCGTCTGCTGGTCGTTCACCTTTTTCGCCGCGATGTTCACCACCGTGACCTTGCATTCCCATCATGCCTGGTCCGCGAATACCACTATCCTTCATAACTTGTCGCGCTTCATCATCTTTACCGGCTTGTTTTAAATCATACGCTTTTTTCAGCGTGTCGAAATTTTCTTGTGTAACTTGCGCGTCAGCTTGATCTTTCATTTTCTGATTTTGTGCGAGCATTTTTTCTTTCCACGCATTGAAGTCACCATCCTTCATTGTTGTGTCTACAGCATCTCGAAAGGCATCCATTTCTTGATGCATTGCTTCACGAGTAGAGTCGGTGGTTGTATGCGTACTTGCGTTGTCTGCTGCAAATGATGCGGTTGCGCCAAGGAGTGTCGTTGTAAGGCCGACCGCTGCCGCTGCTGCAAGTAATGTGGTTTTTTTATTGTTCATAGTACAAGTGTGTTTATTGATGAATACTCTTGATCAAGGAGAGAAGCGAAGGCTTCTATAGAGTAATACGCACGTGTACAATAATTTCTTTCACCACTCTTACTCACGCTGCATCATTGGCTTCGGTGGCAATGGACGTTGTCCTTTTTTCAAAGGATTTCCACAAGGAGCACTGTCCGGTCGTTGCGCCGTCATTGTGTCGTCAACTCGAATAGTGTCTGCTTGAAATGTTTGGTCACCCGTTTTTGTTCCAAACATATGGACAGATACCTCTGGTTCTACAACGATGATGTCATTTTTTTTATTACGGATTTCTGCTTCCGTTGCATCAATGGTCCAGTCCGTATTTTCAATTGTATGAATAACAAACAGTTCGTTTGCTTCATCAGTCTGCGTGACTACGCCTCCAAGCACACCATCTTCTGGTCGTTGCCATGGAGCTTGGTGCGGAATAAAACATTCAACAGCGCGTGGTGCGTGCAGAGATAATTGACGTTCAATAAATCGTCCAGCATGAAGTAGGTGAAAGAGGAGTCCAAGGATAATAGTTGTAAGAACAATAAGCATGACAACAAAGCGATAGCGATACCCATTTTTTGCATGTTGGATTTGAAAACGTGTTAACAAAATCATGGCAAGCAACACGAGAATCCAAATAATTGGAAGAGAAGAAGACAGGAAGCCAAAAAGTGGGCCAGGACCTTTCGCATAAAATGCAATATCGCTTTGACTCAATGAATGTAGGGTAGCTGCAAGGCCAAGCGCACCAATAACAACAGCAATCACCGCGCATGCCCAAATGCCAATTTCACGAAGCATAAATACCCAATGTTTTGTTGGCGTAATATTTTTTGCTGCGATCTGCTCTAAGACGCTATCACGCAATGATGACTTTGTGTGGCGTTCTGGTTGTTGATTAGGCATTGTCATAGGAGTAGTATTTCATGAATTGTTTTTTGGCTCGGTGGAGAAGTGTTGCAACAGATCCGCCAGGCTTTTTTAGAATGTCACCAATTTCTTCGTAGCTTTTGTCTTCAAGGTACTTCAGTACAAGAACGTCACGGTACTTTGTGTCCATGTGCTGAAGTGCAGTGTTGATTGTTTCTTGTAAGAGTGTGTGGTCAATGGCAGTGCCAAGGTCAAAATCTGATGCAAGATTATGATATTCATCATCTGCCAAGACAATACTATTGCCATGAGGCCGTGCTTTTGACCGGCGATACGAATCAATCACCATATTATGGGCAATGCGGTAGAGCCACGAAGAAAATGAAACGGACGAATCAAAATCAGCGAGGTGCTGATAGCAGCGAATAAAAATATCTTGCACAATATCTTCTTGGTCTTCTGTACTCGCTGCTGTTAGTCGATTCACATACCGTACGATTTTTGCTTCATACCGCTCAATCAATAAACCAAAAGCAGACTGTTGCACAAGAGAATGCACAGCCAGTTGTTCGTCGGTCATCTCTGACCATTCCGTGTGAATGATATCTGGCATCTATAGGGTATTACGCATGTGCCGTATAGTTTCTTTCATATTCCGCTATCTCAGCTGCATTTCCAGCAATAAATCGATGGGTTTGGTGAATGTCATTTGCATCAATAGCGAGAATCCGTTCTTGACCATCACTTGCCGCACCCCCAGCTTGTTCCATAATAAAGGCCATTGCGCGGAGTTCATAGACAAGGCGTAATTTTGTGGTTTTTTGCACAGCGTTATCAAACGGTCGTAAAAATATTCCGCCGCTAATTAAAATACGATAGACATCTGCAAGCAATGCGCCGGCATAGCGCGCAGTGGCACGAGGGTGTCGGTTTTTGAGTTCTGCAAAATAGTCTTGAGATGCCGCGTCCCAATCATGAACATATCGATCATTATGAGAATATATTTCAATAGCAGTTGGGAGTTCTAATTGCTCACTCACAATCATCCACTCTTTCGTTTCTGGGTCCAGTTGCGCAGTATGCACGCCGTCCCCAGCAGAAAAAATAAATAACGTTCGTGACCCATAGAGCACGAATCCACTTCCAACAACTGTTCCACCTGGCAAAAAGTCATCAGCCGTTGCCGGTGTGCCGAGAGGGGAAGATCTGCGATAAATCGTCATGATCGTTCCAATTGGATCATTGCTGTTAATATTCTTTGATCCATCAAGCGGATCAAAGGCGATTACGTATGGAGAGTACTCGCCACCTGGAATATGTACAATATCTGCTTCTTCTTCAGAGGCAATTGCAGCAAAGTGTGCATGTTGACGTAATACATCTTTACAGAGTTCATTGGCGACAATATCCAGTTTTTGAACACTATCGCCTGAGCTGTTTTGTGAGCCATAGGCACCAAGAATATCAACCCCACTTTGCCGGATGAGCTCAGAAAGTAATTTTCCAATAGTAGAAATATCATGAAAAATGGTATAGAGCTGCGTTGATTCAGATGGATGCGCCTGAGCCGCGTGATCGTCAATCCATTCTGATAAGAGAGTTGTAGTATTCATAGGCAGAGTATACGCTGCTTTGTGTCTATTGACAAAAATGCTGAAAAACGGTAGTTTTCAAGCACTTAAATCGAACATTGGAATTCCAGAAACGCAGGTTTCTGCCCAAGACATCGGCCACATGCATTACGGCATTGGATGATGATGTCAGAATCCCAATTTAAACAATTTTCACTATGACAGACACATCTGTCCCAGAAGTCTTTGTATTTCCAGCAAAAGACGAGAAAGTGCAACATTATGAATTAATGTTACTCGTTTCCGGAAATGCAACTGACGAAGAAGCTGCGAAAACATTTGGCGAAGTAAAAGCCTTGTTTGAAGCAGGTAAAGCAACAATTACTCATGAAGAGGTTGTTGGTCGAAAAGCGCTTTCGTATTCGATCGATGATACAAAAATGGGATCATATTTCATTGCGGAATTTGACCTCGTTTCAACACTCCTTCCTGAGCTCAATGAAAAATTGCGTATTCGTAAAGATGTTGCGCGTTTCATGATTATCAAGAAGAAAAAACGCACAGCAGAAGAAATTGCGAAAGAAAAAGAAATCATCGCAAAACGTGAAGAATACCGTGCAAAAAAAATGATT
>CAZBLE010000026.1:2413-7373 GCA_964492735.1 uncultured Gammaproteobacteria bacterium | reverse complement strand
TCACCGTGGCATGGGGACGCGATTTCAGCGACGTCACACCGATGCGCGGGGTGGTTCTGGGTGGTGGTGAGCATGAGTTGGATGTGCAGGTGACGGTGTTTATTGGTTAGGTGTACTAGCTCAGACCCGATCTGACATAAACCCTATAAAAACCGGTAACTGTAAGATCTGGTTTGAGCTAGTACATATAAAGGCAAAACGAACAACGCAAACAAATCAATATTGTTCGTATTCAATACCCCCAACTCTCATGTCGCACAGGTAAACGATTCAGTTCATCCTTGTGAAACCGCCACTTCGGCATGAACTTGTCCATCAGTGCGACAAATCGGTCATTGTGGCTCGGTTCAAGCAGATGTGTCATCTCATGCACAACAATATATTCCAGGCACTCTGGGGGCTTCTTTGCCAGTTCCAAATTAAGCCAGAGTCGTTTGGCATTCGGGTTGCATGTGCCCCATTTGGTTTTCATTTTTTTGATACCAAATTCCGCGACTTCTACCTTCATCATTTTTTGATATTTGGCGATGATGCCTGGCACGGCTAGTTTCAATTGTTGCCGATACCATTCACTGACAACTGTCGCTCGTGATTCCATACTGGCATCGGGGCGTATATGCAACTCCATGGTTTTGTGTTTGAGTTGAACATGTGCAGCACCTTGCGAGGGTGCGAGAGGCACTACTCTTAGCAGGTATCGTTCACCATTGAAGTAATGGCTTTCACGATTAATAAATTCTCTTGGTGCTTCGCGTTCTTGCTGCCTGAGTTTGGCTTGTTGGCGTTTAATCCACCCCAGTTTAGAAATCACAAACACACGTATCGTATCTTTCGCCATCCCCAACGGCGCAGAAACACTCACCCGTCCTTCTGGTGGGTGTACGCTCAAATGCACGTTCTTAATATCTTTCATGCTAACGGCAACGGGAATATTGCCCAGCTTGAATTGATGTGTGGCGGTTCTCATGCTTACTTATTTTTAAAATGCGTCAATACTCATGCTGTTGCTTCAATATCGGGAAAATCGCTTCCACTTTTTCTACATCACCCAAGACTTCGTACAACTTGCCTTTGACGATCTGCTCTTTTGCCCGATTGTCTTTCCAATTATCGGGGGCATAGTCTGCCATCACTTGGTGAACAGCTAAGGCAATACCTTCGTCTTGTCCCAGATTATTGTAGATTGCCCGTTTGCCTTGGGTGTTTAAAGCTGGTGGTGTAGTCGGTGCAAAACCTTGTGCGACTTTCTTGGCAAGCTCCGCGATATTGTTGAGATAGTCCTCGTAATCTAATGCACCTTGCTTACGCTGTTTGATAATTTCATCCAACAGCTTAGACATCTTTTCAAAATAAGCAGGGTCTAGCAAATGGTCTTTGATGATTTTGCTACGTACATTATTTTCAATGGTTTCAGCCACCGCGTCTTTATTGCCCTTAATACCGTCAGGCTGGGCATTGATTGCCGCTGCGATTCCACTATTGACGATAATATCAATCAGAGGCATCTCACCAAAAGGTGAAATCACTTCTGGCACATCGGCTTGAATGTAGTTATCAATCAAATGCCGCATATCGGCTTCATAGGCTTTTAAGTCCAGCACTTCATTACTGGCATGGCGGATTAACTCACGCAATTTCAGATAGTGATCCACCAAAGCCTTGATGTCTTGAATCTGCGTTTCGCTGTATCCAGCTTCTTGCATTTCGTCCGCGATGTTCGCATAGGCACGAATCAAGGTAACGATGGCTTTATAAAGTGAGGTACGCTGTACTTCGCGCTCCTTTAAGTCACTGGCGACCTCAGTATTGCCGCAGAAATAATGAATATGTTCCAGATCGCCTTTGGGTGGCTTGACTGGTTCACATAACAAAGCCAGTTCTTCAATGGCAGTGTCTAAGCGCTCACGTCCTGTTTCAAGGCGATTCTTCAACAAAATATCGCAATCGTCCTTTTCAAAACCGTCATAGTCCAGCTCTGAGGTATACACGGCGACCGCATTCTCAACTTTTTCAAATAGTTTTTTATAGTCAACGATGTAGCCAAATTCTTTATCGTCCGTGTCTAGACGATTGACACGGCAAATTGCCTGAAACAAGCCGTGATCTTGCATCTGCTTATCAATGTAAAGATAAGTACAACTTGGCGCATCAAAGCCCGTCAATAATTTATCGACGACCACTAGCAGCTTCATGTTAGCTGGCTGTTTCAGAAACAATTCTTTCGCAGTCTCTTCATAGCTTTCGGTCTTATTCATACTCGGCTTGGCAGCGACATCTTTCAATAGCTCGGTATAAATTTTGTAAATGGTTTCTTTATCGGTTTCGGTATTCGCCCCCGTATCTTCGGTGGTGATATCTTTGGTCTGTGGATTATAAGAAGTGATGACCGCGCATTTATTTTTTAGTGAAGTGCCTTGAAATAACTCGTAATAGCGGCAGGCTTCATAAATGCTGGATGCCACTAAAATCGCATTGCCTGCTTGCGAACTTAAACGGGGTTTAACTCCGAAATCAAAAATAATATCGGCAACGACTTTTTCCATGCGTGAACGTGAACTCAACACGTTTTGCATCGTGCCCCATTGTTTTTTCAGTTCAAACTTTTGGAAGTCATTTAAACCACGGGTTTTTGCGGCAAACCATTCATCGACTTTTTTCTGCGATGACAGCTTTTGGTCAATATCACGTGCTTCATAGACTAAATCCAATACCACCTTATCTTCTACCGCCTCGTTGAATTTGTAGGTATGAATGTATTTGCCAAACACTTCCAGGCTCGTGGATTTGTCTTTTTTCAGCAAAGGTGTGCCCGTAAAACCGATAAACACCGCATTAGGCAATAAAGCTTTCATCACACGGTGCAATCTGCCGCTTTGGGTGCGGTGGCACTCATCCACAAACACAAACAACTCACCAACGGCTTGGGTAGGTTGGCTTTCCAATTCTTTGATGAATTGCTCAAAATTCTCTACGTCTTTTTTGCCAAATTTATGCACTAAGGAACAAATCAAACGTGGACTAGGGCTAGCAAGCAAGGTCATCAAATCGCGACCACTCTTGGCTTGTTCTATTTTTTCTTCGGCGTCGGTAAAAACGCGTTTAATCTGCTTGTCTAACTAGTCCCTGTCGGTGATTACCACCACACGGGCTTTGGCATTGTTTTCCAATATCCATTTGGCCAGCAGCACCATCAAAATACTTTTGCCACTGCCTTGGGTATGCCACAAAATGCCGCCTTCACGCCGACGTACATGCTCTTGCGCCGCCTTGATGCCAAAGTATTGATGCACACGCGGTAGCTTTTTCACACCGCCATCAAACAAGACAAAATCATGCATCAGCTCGATCAGCCTTTGCTTGTTGCAGATTTTAGCTAGATATTTATCCAGCTTATAGCCGTCGTTGTCTTGTTCGTCTTCTTTCCACTTCAAGAAGAATTTTTCGGGTGTGCCAATGGTGCCGTATTGCAGCCCCTCAGAATCATTACCAGCAAACACAAACTGTACCGTACTAAAAAAATCACCGATAAATTCAGGCTTTTGATTCACCAGACTTTGACGTATGCCATCGCCAATAGAGACACGGCTGTTTTTAAGTTCCAGCACCGCAATCGCAATGCCATTCACATACAGCACAATGTCAGGGCGCTTTTCATGATTGCCATACACCGTCACTTCTTCGGCAATATAAAAATCATTTTGCAGCGGCTGTTTCCAATTAATCAGTTGCACCGTATCGGTCGGTGCGCTGGCTTCGGTTTTGACATCCACCCCATACCGTAATAAGCCATACACGGCTTTGTTATTGGTGTACAGGCTCTGGCTATGGTTATTTGCGGCGATGCGCAACGCATACAAGGCTCGGCTGATTTGTTCAGGGGTGTATGCCTGTTTACGCAGATACGTGGTCAGCAAGCCGTCATCAATATTGCTGTTATCAACCTTGTCTTCCAGATTGCCCAGATAGATATAACCTAAGGTGTTCTGGCACAAAGACACCACACGATTTTGTGTGGCACGCTCTGGCTTACCGATCGCACCGCTAGAAAATGGGGTGGGACTCATACTAAGCGTATCCTTCCTGTCAGCAGGTTTTGCATCATGCCTTGTTTGATTTGCTGGTATTTAGCGAGTTTGGTTTCTAGGGCTGCTATTTCGGCGTCCATATCGGATAGGACGGTCGCTATTTTCTCTTGATCGCTAAAATTCCTTGGCATACCAACATCAAGATTTTTGATTATTGTTAGATTTAACCCACCCCTACCACTATCTCCAGTTGAAAGTGCTCTTAGCTCGTCGTATCGCCCATCGAGATTGTAATAAAGGAACAGATTTGAAACAGTCTTGCTTGGAAATATAGCTGCTATCGATTGATTTGTACAAAGCTCAACGAAATTCATAGCAACCGTCCCTCTGGTTTTTCCTTGACCCGCCAAACCGATAAGTACACACTTTTCGGGAATAATTTTTGTGCTTGAATTTATTAATCCATCTGCAGTAATCCTGCCAGCCACATCAAAGATTTTCTTGTAATTCAGCTCACCTGACGCCATCCACTTGATATCTCCGCCCCAATATGAATCGATCAAAGTGCTTGGCGTGCCTCCAGAAGTAACGTCTGTAAATTCACCAACTTTTTTAAATTCCCATCCAGTTTTCAACACCCCATTTTCATAGGGATTGAGCAAGGTCTGCATCGCCCCTTGTTTGATCTGGCGTTTTTTTGCGATGAGTTTTTGCAGCGAGCCTATCAAGGCATCAGCATCGCTTAGGGCATTCGCGATGTTGGCTTGCTCAACTTCGGATCTTGGTAATGCTACTTTAAACACTGCCAAATCTTTATTAGTGAGCTGATTGATGGTTGCACCCATCACTTCATCAATTTGTCTTTGGATTACATGGGATTGAAATTGAAAAAAGACAAATTTCGCATACTTGCTTCGATAGATAGACATGAATGC
>CAZBLE010000026.1:0-2403 GCA_964492735.1 uncultured Gammaproteobacteria bacterium | reverse complement strand
AAACGCACATCCAGCAACTCTTTCGTCGATTAACGCACATTTACCAATCAACTGCCGACTACCATTACGCACGCATATGAGAATGTCGCCCCTTTCCACAATGACGCGACTTGGCAAGTCCATATCTACAAACACATTGTTATCAAATGCCAATTTACCATCCTGAACATTTGAAGAGCGCAGTACAAGAGTTCCGTAATCTTTGACGTCAGTAGGACTATAAGTTAAGCCAATTATGTTTTGACCAATCTCTCCCATCGGAACAGCATCCCAATCATGAGGAATTTGCCCGATTTCCGATTTTTTGTAACCAACTTTTAATTCCATACAAACCCCATCTTCGCCAAATGTGCTTGTACAGCTTTTTCTAAATCTGCCACCTCTTTGGTTTGTACTGGCAATGGCGTTTCATAGCGTTCCGCCAGTTCTTTAATTCTGTGCGTCAATCTCAGCCTAATTCTATCTATCGCAGTATGAATGTCCTGGTTAATAGTCACATCCATTAATTTACATTGCGCATTCAAACACTGGCTTATGTCACCCAAATGGGCATTTCGCGAACATGAATCACCTGACAAGGGTAATGAATTGAATAATTTACCCATATAGAGTTGGATATGGGTAAAAATGAGGTATTTTGCGCTCATGATGCTAGCTCCTGCCGCAAACCTACGTTGCGCAATAAAATGAATAAATCATTATTGAGATAATAATTATCTTTGCCTAATTTATGTTTGGAGAGTAAGCCGATACGCACCAATTCCTCTAAGTATTTTGCCGCTGTTTTGCGCGTCACTTGCAAAGCTTGGACGACAAATTCAATTTTGGTATAGGGATGGCTAAACAGATTATTCAATAAATCCTGTGAATAAATCTTGGGCAATTCTTGACGCAAACGTTCTTTGTGTGCCTGCATAAGACGTTTGATGTCATTGATTAAGATCGTGGTCTGACGAGAGGTTTGTTCAATACCATCAAGCATATATAAGAGCCATTCTTCCCACTTGTCATCGTCGCGTACTAATTGCAACAAACGGTAATAGTCCGCCTTGTTTTGGTTAATGTAGCGTGATAGGTAAAGTACGGGGCTGCCCAATAAATCTTGCTGCACTAAGTACAGGATATTCATGACGCGTCCAGTGCGTCCATTACCGTCATAAAACGGATGGATACTTTCAAACTGGTGGTGCATGACCGCCATCTTGGTTAAGGGGTCCCAATCACAAGCATCTGCATCATTGATGAACTGTTCCAGATTTCGCATCAACTCCACAATCTCGTCTGGATGCTGTGGAGGGGTATAGACCGTTTCACCAGTCTGGTGATTCTTCAAAGCAGTTCCTGGCAATTTACGAAAACCTGCGCGGTTCTCTTCTATGGTCGCTTGAATCTGCAGAATATCATTGGTGGTCAATAGCCCTGTTCGTTTGACTTGTTCGAATCCATTACGCAAGGCGGTGGCGTAACTGTGCACTTCTTTCGCCGCAAGGCTGGTAAAGAATGCGCTTGCACTGTCGCTGCGGTAGAGGTCATCATGGGTAGTAATAATGTTTTCTATCTCAGAGCTATCCTTTGCTTCTTGCAAGGACAGCGTGCTAATCAAGATACTTTGATTGGGCATACTGGCTGCGACACCTTTTAGCTCAGCTAAGGCTTGGTGTGCCTTAGCGACTTTTTTGAGCACAATTTTGCTTTCTATATCACCAATATGAGGTAAATGTTTCAAGGTTTTAGTCATAGCATAAACCCCATTTTGGCTAAGTGCGCTTGTACAGCTTTTTCTAAATCCATCACTTCTTGCGTGAGCAAAGGCAAGGGCGTTTCATAGCGTTCCGCCAGTTCCTTAATTCTGTACGTCAATCGCTGACTGATTCTGTCCATCTCGGTATGAATATCTTTGGCGATGGTCGTCATCCATTTATCATCCACCACTAAGACTTTGATTTGTTCAGTTGTCAGTGTCGGATAATGCGCCAACACTGCGGCGTCCAATTTGGCTTGTGCTTCTTTGATTTTTTTATTGGTCGTAGCTAAGTCTTCGGTTACGTCCAAATACTTTTTGAGAACAGCAATTTCTTCTTTTGCCTCTACGTCGCTTTTGATTTCTTTCAGACGTGCAGCGACATTGGCCTTATTCACTTTGTCGAGTTCGGCAAAATAGCCATCTTCGCCACTGTGTTCTTCTTCTAATTCTGTGATCTGACTGCTGAGGTTTTCACTTTCAGTCACCAAAGGTTGAATAGCCGTGCTCTCTTTGGTGAAATAACGATTAATCACCAACTCCTTAGGTAGCAAATCACAAGTCCACCCTTTATCTTCAATCTTTTTCTTCTTTTTATTTTCGACCAATATGCGATAGGTGTCTGCCTTCCAGCCATCGCTGGCGATCAGGTAGCAATCGTC
>CAZBLE010000025.1:3553-8916 GCA_964492735.1 uncultured Gammaproteobacteria bacterium | reverse complement strand
TTGGCGGAGAGGGAGGGATTCGAACCCTCGGTACCTTGCGGCACAACGCTTTTCGAGAGCGCCACATTCAACCACTCTGCCACCTCTCCATTGTGCATTATTGTCCATACAGACTATCTCTCGCTGACACTTGCGTCAACTCTACAGGTAGAGTGACTTTACAGCTTGATTTCTTCTACGGACATAAAGCTTCCAGTGCGCGCTCGATGTATTGGAGGTGGTGTTTGTTTTGTGCGAATTTTGTCGCCACTACCAACTCGATGGCGGTAAATTTTTCGAATATCGTCCCCATAGACAGAAACAGGGAAAAGGGCTTCCATGGCAGACCGAACACCTTGAGTGTCAAATAAGCGTAGCATGGAACGTGTTTTGTCATCTGCTTTTTTATCTTCATAGTCGTCTTCACCTCCGTACAGCTCTTGTTTTTTTCTGTTTCCCGATTCTTCAATAGTCCGCATACTTGGAACGAAAATTTGGTACTCTTTGTATTGTTTTGTGCCATCTGATTGCGTGACTTCAAGGTCAAATTTGGCCATTCGAATGCGACCCTTGCCTCCACCGCCAGAGCTTGCAAAGCCTTCGCCGGGCTTTGGGAGTGGTTTGTAATTGATAATGCGTGCGGGAATCCCTTGTTCACGCGCTGTGCGTAACATTCCCTGAATAAGATAGGCAATTTGTTTTTGTGTTGTGATTGTTTCTAGTGCGTTCCCATTTGCATCAAAAACAGCGCCACCCGTGGCAATTTTTACGATATCAACATTACCAACATTGTCTCTTGGTACAATGTCAAAAACATAGGCTGATCGATTTGCATCATCTAAAAATTCTTGTGCTGTACGGCTATCCCCCCGAGACCGATCGCGTGCGATCACCTTACGCAGTGCTTGTGCGAGACTTTTTGGTGGGCTCCACATTTGAACGGGAAACTCTTCATGGTATGGGCCGAGTTGTAACACACGATCACCACGACCAGAGTCGACCTTGAGTAGTGCTTCTTCAATGCTGTGAAATAACTGTGTACCAAGTTCAATAATTTCTTGTTGTGATTGGTCAACCTCTGCCATTAAAAGCATTAATACAAGCTTGCGCTTTGCTTCCCATAATACAACTCCACGCTTTGTGGGAGACGGAATGTGAGCAAGTACTGTGTCCGGGTGAAAAATGATGTTGAGTAATTCGTCAACATTGCGACCGCGGATCTCTTCCGCAACAGAAATCACAACAGGCTCAGCGCCTGCAATCTCTACCCCTGAAGCTTGTTGTTGAAGCATTTCAAAAAATCCATCAACATCATTGGTGTGACGATTGATATCGGAAAGACGATTGGTTGGAATGAGTCCTCGCTCGAACAAGTCATTAACGAGCCGACTTTTATTTGCAGGGGTTCGCAACTGTGGATCAAGGGTATATTTTCGCACGGCCCCAACAATTTTTAACAATCGAGCAGCTTGTGGATTTTTTAATAAAATTCGGAGCTCTGTTGTATCCAGTTTTTTATCACCTGCAAGCAGCGGGAAAATTAAACTAATCGATGGGATTCCCTTGCCGGTTTCAATATCGAAATGCTCCGCAACATTATCAAGCACGCCTTCTGTATTCGAATACTCTAATGCTTGTCGAATGTCTGGAATATCTGCTCCTATCATGTCGATGATTTCACTCCAGAGCTCTTTGGTTTTATGTATCGCAGCTACCGTGTCATTGTCGAGCGATGTTTCTGAGCCAGCGAGGAGGGTTTCGAGTACTGTTTTTGCTTCGGGCATTCGCGCTCGCGCTGCATCAAGTGTGTCTTTGAGTGCTGGATTGTTCATGTGCGAGTCTTCTGGTCGTGTTCCGTACAGAAGATATTCCAATACCTTCAATTTTTTAATCGCTTCCATGCGAGCAAAATAATAACTCGTGAGCTGATGTACCTCTTGAACAGGAGTGTCGTCAGTAACGATGTCCTCGCGGTTCTTTTGGTTGTATTGCATGTGCTCAACAAGTGGGACTGCTTTTCCATTGAGTTCTACTGAACCATTAATGACCAGATCTTTGTATTGCGATGGAGTAAGATAGGCAAAGCCAGCAATTTTATCTTCTACTTGATCGAGTGAATACATGCTATCTCCAGGAAGCAGTCGGCCGATGCAATAACGAGCCACTTGTGTGCGCTGCTCGCTGCTTTCTTTATGAGTAAATGTATACTGCTGTTGTATTGGTAGTTCAACAAGTCGGTCTTTCTTTGTTTTTGCATGTGTTTCCTCAATCATTTCTCGAATTGCAGTGTCAATCACAGATTCACTGAATTGACCATTTGGTTTTCGCTCACGTCCACCACCAACTGGCATCAACATGCCATTTGCATTCTTCCCGCCTTTAATGGTCATGACCATGCGGGTGAGTTCTACTGTTCTTGGATCAGCGTCATCAGGTAGCATGTCTGGATTCGCTGATTGAAACAACAACACACGCACCACTTCATTTGGCGTTGGCTCTGTTTCAATTGGACGGCGGGTTTCGAAAGACATGAAAAAAACAATGATCTTATTGCTTTTTTACCATATTTTCGGCAGTATAACAATGAATGAAAAAATACAATCTTATTATTATTGGCGGCGGAGCATCTGGTTTGATGGCGGCTGTTGTTGCGGCGCGTCGCGGACAGCGGGTTTTGATTTTGGAAAAAAATGCTGTAGTCGGAAAAAAGCTCGCGATTACGGGCGGAGGTCGATGTAACATCACAAATGTGCAGTCAGACCGACATGCGCTGCTTGCAAATTATGGAGCAGCCGCAAAATTTTTATTTTCTCCGTTCGCGCAATTTTCAAATGAAGATACAGTGGAGTTTTTTGAAGAGCTCGGGCTTCCAATAAAAGTTGAGGCGAATAATCGCGCGTTCCCAGTTTCGGAATCTGCGCCAGATGTTGTGCGTGTGCTCAGCGAAGAATGTGAGCGGCTGGGTGTCGAGATTCGCACGCAGGCGATTGTGAAGCAGATTGAAAGTGCAGGTGGTGAGATTACTGGAGTTGTGTGTGGTGGAGAGGTTCTTCAAGCTGCTGCATACGTGCTCGCAACGGGTGGAAATTCTCGCCCGGAAACAGGATCAACTGGTGATGGTTTTGATTGGCTCCGCGCGCTTGGGCACACTGTTGTGTCGCCGACACCGACACTTGTCCCGTGGCTCTGCGCTGATAATTGGATGAAAAAGGCTTCTGGTGTAACGCTCGAAGATGTTTCGGTTACAGTGTTTGTTGATAGTGCGAAGATAGCGCGCAAGCGAGGCAATGTGTTGTGCACGCACCAAGGACTTTCCGGACCAATGATTTTAAATCTTTCAGGAGAGATTGTGCATCCACTTAAAAAAGGATCAAAGGTGTCAGCGGCGATTGATCTGTTTCCAAGTGTTGATCATGGAGCGCTTGATGCCCGCTTGCGTGATATGATCGCGCTCGCATCAAGTAAGCAGGTAAAAAATATTTTGACTGAAATGATTCCCGCAACACTTGTTACTCCGGTGCTTGCATTGCTCGCGACTGAGACAGGGCAGGACAGCGCGACCCTGACAGGGAGTGTTCTTCTGCGAGACCAGCGTCGCGCTTTGATTCATCTTTTAAAAGCGCTGCCGGTGACTGTGTCTGCGCTGGCTGGTTTTGAAAAAGCGATTGTGGCTGACGGTGGGGTGGCGCTCTCTGAAATTGATATGAAAACGATGCGGTCAAAAAAAATCAGCAATTTGTTTGTGACTGGTGATTTGCTCCACATTAATCGACCGTCTGGCGGTTTTTCGTTGCAGCTGTGCTGGACAACCGGTTTTGTTGCAGGAACGCACTGCTAAACTTGAACAACCCCGAAAACGTGGTAGTATGAATTTCTATGAAAAAGACAACAATTACTCCTCAAAGTGACAATTTTGCTGACTGGTATCAAGATGTGGTGCGAGAAGCGGATTTAGCGGAAAGTTCAGAAGTGCGCGGTTGCGGCATTGTGAAGCCGTATGGTTATAAGATCTGGGATTTAATGCGCGCTGAAATGGCTCGGTTAATCGAATCAACAGGCGCAGAAAATGTGTATTTTCCAATTTTTGTGCCGATGGCAAATCTCGAAGCAGAAGAAGATCATGTTGAAGGCTTTGCTCCTGAGCTGGCGGTTGTGACACACGGTGGAGGCAAAGAGCTTAAAGAAAAACTAGCTGTGCGCCCAACCTCAGAAGCGGCGATGTACCCAACCTATGCAAAATGGATTCAAAGTTATCGCGATTTACCACTCCGTTTAAACCAATGGTGTAATGTCGTGCGGTGGGAAAAACGACCTCGCGCATTTATTCGCTGGAGTGAGTTTCAGTGGCAGGAAGGTCACAGTGCATTTGCAACTGAAGCGGAAGCTCGTGCTGAGGTGTGGCAGATGTTGGATTTATATGAGCAGGTCTATAAATTTATGGCTATTCCAGTGTTTCAAGGTCGAAAATCTGAAGTAGAAAAATTTGCTGGTGCTGATATGACAACAACTGTTGAAATTATGGTTCGTGACGGAAAAGCGATTCAAGGTGCAACTAGTCATTATCTTGGAACGAATTTTGCAAAAGTATTTGATGTGAAATATCGCGGTGAAGATGAGCAAGATCATTTTGCGCATCAAACTAGCTGGGGATTTGCCTGGCGGGCAGTTGGTGCGGTGATTATGGCGCACGGGGATGACCACGGGTTGCGATTGCCACCAAACGTGGCGCCGATTCAAATTGTGATTGTGCCGATTTTCAAAGAAGAGAATAAAGATGTTGTGCTCCAATACACGAGTGACGTTGAAGCGCAGTTGAAAGCAGCAGGAAATTTTCGCGTAAAAGTAGATGTGCGCGACAACATGAGCCCTGGATTTAAGTTCAACGAATGGGAAGTCAAAGGTGTTCCATTGCGTCTCGAAATTGGCGGCAAAGAAGCGGAAGCGGGAACTGTTACAGTATTCCGTCGTGATCTCAATACAAAAGAAAATCTTACAGCTGATGCAGCAGTCAGTGGCATGCAGCAATTGATGGCAGATATTCACGAAACATTGTGGAATCAACTATCTGAATTCCGAAGCACGCATGTGCATCGGATCGAAAGCATTGATGAAATTGGTGATCAAGTTGGTTTTTTTGAAGCCAGTTGGTCAGAAGACGCCGCGTCCGAAGCGCTTTTGAAAGAAAAATATTCAATGGTGTCACGCGTCTTGCCGAAAGACAAGATGGACGCCGCGCCAAAAAATGCGAAATGCTTTATTACAGGCAAGGAAGCGAAGCATGATTGGCTCTTTGCGAAAAGCTACTAAGCAATTTGCATACGTTTGAAAAAGTACAAATAAAAGGTAGACTAGATCTATCTTTTATTTTACCTATCGCATATAAC
>CAZBLE010000025.1:0-3453 GCA_964492735.1 uncultured Gammaproteobacteria bacterium | reverse complement strand
AGTACAAATAAAAGGTAGACTAGATCTATCTTTTATTTTACCTATCGCATATAACACATGATCTCTATGACTCACAATAAAACAGTGTTTATTACTGGCGCTTCAAGTGGTATTGGCAAAGCTGCGGCCGAAGAATTTTTGAAGAATGGTTGGAACGTGGTCGCGACGATGCGTTCAAAAGACAAGGTCGCGGACCTCGCCGCATATCCAAACTGCTTGATCGTTGAGCTTGATGTGGGCCGCGCCGAAACCGTCACTTCCGGTGTTGCCGCTGCCATTGAGCGGTTCCAGCATATTGATGTGCTGGTCAATAACGCGGGCTATGCGCTCACCGGTCCATTTGAAACCATGGACGACACTGCAATTGCACAGCAGTTTGATACAAATGTTCTTGGGCTCATGCGCATGACAAAAGCCGTGTTACCGCACATGCGAGCAAACGGCGGTGGCACAATTATCAACATCGCATCCATGGGCGGGCGAGTGACGTTTCCGCTCTATAGTGTCTATCATGGAACAAAATTTGCTGTTGAAGGTTTTACAGAATCATTGCAATTTGAGCTCGCGCCGCAAAACATCCGCGTGAAATTAATCGAGCCGGGCGCAATTAAAACAGATTTTTATTCACGTTCAATGGCGCACTCAAATGCTGATGGTATTGCAGAGTATGAAGCACTACTTGCAAAAGCCATGCCAGTGTTAAACACCGCGGGGGCAAACGGCACAAGCCCGAGTGTTGTTGCGCGGACTATTGTGCAGGCAGCGAGCGACACGTCTCCAAAATTACGTTATCCAGTAGGTCAAAATGCTCGACTGTTATTGTTTATTCATGCGATTATTCCGCAGCGTCTGTACGCGGCCTTAATTCGTTTATATTTTCGAATGTCATAAATGCTTTCTATGAAATATCTATCTTCACTCCTTTCATCCACCTATCGCGCAATATTTTTTTTGTTCATTGTGAGCGTTGCGTTTGTTTTGCTACCAACATCAACGTTTGCTGCAACAGAAAAAATTCAATCATACGGGGTTGATTTGACGCTGAATGCAGAAAATACCGTCGACGTGATTGAAACGATTACATATGATTTTGGTTCAACGCCAGATCGCCATGGTATTTTTCGTCATGTGCCTATTCAATTTTCAGATGGAGCACATCCATTGCAACTCACTGCGATTACAGATGAAAAAGGTTCTACGTATCCATATTCTGATGAAAGTGATGCGCAAAACGCGGTTTGGAAAATTGGTGATCCAGGTAAAACAATTACTGGAGTGCATACATACATCATGCGTTATTCATTTCAAGCTCCGGTCGGATTGTTCAGTGAAAAAATGGATCGCTTTGCATGGAATGCCATTGGAACGGAGTGGGAGGTGCCTACAGAAGCTTCGGTTGTAACACTTCATTTGCCAGATACAGTGCAGGCACAAGATGTTTCTGAACAACGATGTTTTGTTGGCATGGCAGGCCTGGGCATTGGAGATGGATGTGCAACGTCAGTGGATGCGGAAACAAATGCGCTCATATATACACTTGAGCGTCGCCTTAACGCAGGAGAGGGATTGACGATTCAAGTCGATTTGCCAGGAACAGCGGTAGATGATGCGGCTGCATTAGCCATAACAGACGATCTTTCAGGCAGTACATCTATTGATGGTGTTGTGATTGAATCAAATTCAGCTTCGGGCCGATACGTTGTCTCGCCGAGAGTGCATGTCATTGAAGCGCGCCGACCATTTTTTGAAGCATTTCATGAAACAGTAACACTTACTCCAGGGCAGATTCACGACGTTGTTATTCCATGGAAACCAAAGGCTTCATATACTGTATTTGGATATGTTGTGCCAGTGCTAGTATTGATTACTTACCTCATCGCTGTTGTCTGGGTATTTCTGCGCTATGGAAAAGAGCCGAACGCGTCAAAAGTGATTGTTACAGAATTTGATGTACCAGATCAGTTGTCGCCCTTAGAAGTTTCAGCGGTGTTAAAACAAAAAGTTGAATCGACAGCTGTTTCAAGTCATTTAATATTTTTGGCAACACTTGGATGCATTAAGATTATCCAAAAAGATCCTGAAGGTATGTTTCAGTCGTTGCAAAAACCAACGTATACATTTGAAGTGGTACAGCAGTTGCCGGCACTTGGTGAAAGTTTACAAAAGCATGTTGTGAGTCGTGTAGATGAAATTGTTTTTGAGATGATCTTCGCAGATCGCGCTGCTGCTGTTGGAACACAAGCTACGCTACTTGATTCTCGTCCTCTAATAGTGAAACACATTGTCTCATTGCGCACAGCAGTTTTTGATTCAGTTATTCAGCGAGGATATTTTCGTCGTAGTCCAGAAAAAGCACGGAATATTGACTTTACGATCCATAGCGTAAGCTTCGTTGGTGCGATTATTTTCACCATCTTCTTATTTAGCGAAGGACTTGGAGGTGCGTGGTTGCTATTGCCAATTGCGCCGCTTATTGGTTTTTTCTTCGCACCATTCATGGGACAGCGTACAGCGAAAGGGGCTGAAATATATCGACAATTAAAAGGGTATCAAAAATATTTAGCAGTTGCAGAAAAATCACGCATTGAATTTTTCAATGATCCTAAAAAATACCAACAATTATTTGAGTCAGTACTCCCATTTGCAATGGTTCTGGGTGTTGAGGAAAAATGGGCGAAACATTTTGAAGGGTTGTATGCGGCGCAACCAGGGTGGTATAGCGGTTCAGATCCGTTTACCCCACTTGTGTTTGTGTCTCATATGCAGCAGTTGCAAACCGTTACGCAAGCAGTTGTTGCCCCATCGAATGGCGGTTCAGGTGCTGGTGGATTTTCAGGTGGCGGTTTTGGCGGCGGCGGCGGTGGAAGCTGGTAATAGAATAATATAATACTCATATGACGACAGACGCAGAGCTCACATGGAAAAAAATCAGTGAAGAAGCCTATCTAGCGCGCGGCGGATTTCGTCGTTTGATGACGCGTAATTTTGTGCTACCAAACGGAAAAGAAGTGGTGATGGACATTACAAATACACAAACTGTTGTGCAAGTGATTGCGTTTACGGATGATGAACATTTGTTAATCGTTGACCAATACCGACCAGGTCCTGAGGCGATTATGTCCGATATTCCAGGGGGATATGTTGAAGATGCGGAAGATATTACTGTTGCCGCTGAACGCGAACTTCTCGAAGAGACGGGCTACACGCCGGAGCAGATTGAGCTCATCGGCGAAACAAAACCAGATGGGTATTCAACATTGCGTAAGTACACATTTCTTGCAACTGGATGCAAAAAGGTTTCCGAGCAGTCACTCGATGAAAATGAATTTTTGCGAGTACGGGAAATCACACTTACTGATTATGTGACACTGGCAGCTGAGGCGCAAACGACAGGAAGTGTCGATGGTTTGTTCCATTATTTTTACCATATCGGAAAACTCCAATGACAACTGC
>CAZBLE010000024.1:4831-9648 GCA_964492735.1 uncultured Gammaproteobacteria bacterium | reverse complement strand
TTTGCTCTATTCTCGATTTTTCAATTTAGCATTGCATGATCTTGGTCTTTCAGAAGTGGCAGAGCCACATGTGAATCGCATGAATCGTGGATTAATTCTTGGGCCCGATGGTCACAAAATGAGTAAGTCAAAAGGCAATGTGATTCACCCAGATGTTGAAGTTGCAAAATATGGAGCTGATACCGTGAAAATGTATTTGGCATTTATTGGGCCATACAACGAGCCCGGAACCTATCCATGGGACACTGGCGCGATGAATGGTATTCGTCGGTTTTTGGAGCGTGTCTGGAAATTGCAATCGCGGGTGAGTGATTCTGGTGATAGCGCGCTTGATAAGGCGTTGTCACGTGCGAATGTAAAAATTGCGACAGACATTGAAGCAATGAAATTCAATACAGCTATTAGTGCGCTGATGATTGTTGTTGGAGCAATGGAAAAAGCTGAAGCAGTGAGTCGCGCTCAATATGAGCAGCTGCTAGTATTGCTCGCGCCATTTGCGCCGCACATCACAGAAGAGTTGTGGCACGCACTTGGCAATGAATCATTTGTTAGCGCGGCACCGTGGCCAATGGTGAATGAAGCAGATTTAATTGAAGATGTTGTGACGATTGGCGTGCAAGTCAACGGAAAAATGCGTGGGACAATTGAAGTTGCTCCAGATGCGTCGCAAGACGATGCAATGCAGGCAGCAAAAAATACTGAGGCTATTCAAAAACATTTGGGAGATGCAACACCGAAAAAAATCATTTACGTCCCAGGAAAAATTTTGAACATTATTTTATAAACACGTGCTGTGATAGCGCGGAGATGCTGCGCAGTATTCTTTAATAGTAGTTGTTGGTAGGATCTTAAGATGACGTCGTTGCAGTGACGACGGCAGACTTGCCGTCAAGCGAAACGTAGTCATCGCAAGATACTTACCAATTACGGTGATAAAACATATGACAATCGATGAAGTAAAACAGCTCCTCAAACACTACAATATCTATCCGCGAAAAGAGCAGGGGCAAAATTTTTTGCTTGATGATTCTGTGATTACAGATTCCATTGCCGCCGCTCAAGTAAAAGAAGGGGATCTTATTCTTGAAATTGGTCCTGGTTTTGGCGCGCTTACAACTGCTCTGTGCGCAGCAGTTGGGTCAACTGGAAAGGTGATTGCTGTGGAACAGGATCGTGTTCTTGCTGGAGGGCTCGCAAAACAAAAAGCGCTCTATCCAAACCTGACAATTCTTAATGAAGATGTGCGCACGGCAAATCTCATTGCCGCAGGACTCCAAGATGGGAATTACAAACTTGTTGCGAATCTTCCCTATAGTATTACATCATGGATCATTCGGCAGTTTTTAGAAAAATCTCCAGTCCCACAATCACTCACAGTGCTCGTTCAAAAAGAAGTTGCTGAGCGAATGGCTGCAGAGCCTGGCTCAATGAGCGTTCTTGCAGTTGCAACCCAGCTGTACACCATCCCACATATTGTTCGATTCGTACCGCCGGAAAGTTTTTATCCAGCACCAAAAGTCCAAAGCGCTATCATTCACTTAGAGCGTCGCCCTCAGCCGCTATCTACTGAGCCAGAGGAGTTGATGCGTCTTGTGAATATCGGTTTTTCATCAAAACGGAAACAATTGCATAATAATTTAAGCAATGGCCTTCAAGTTGATAGTCAAACAGCAAAACAAATCATCACACAAGCACATTTAAGTCCGGCAATTCGACCACAAGAGCTCACGATCCAAAATTGGATTGATTTGTTTGCGCAAACACGATAATTTTTTGTTGACGCTCCTTTGCAATTTCTGGTATAATCACGCCATCATTTTTAAATAAAACATGGAGATTTCCGCACGTCAAATGGATCGTTTGTCCCTGTACGTTTTAGGCATCATTGGTGTCATTATTGTTGTTGGTGGATACATGCAAATTCGTGGTTTTTTTACATCATATGATCGTAATGTGTTAAAGCCCGCACAACTTGAAGTGCAAAAACGCATCTTAGATGCACAAACTCAAGCTGGAAATATTACAAACTCATCTGAAGCCGCGAGCATCGCTGAGCTTAAGGCAAAAGATTCAGATAATGACACGTTGAATGATTTTGATGAAGAATATGTGTACGGAACAAGTCCGTACTTAGCCGATTCTGATTCTGACGGAAAAAAAGATAATGAAGAAGTGCAGGCTGGTGGAAATCCAAATTGTCCTGAAGGAGCAGAGTGTCTCGCAACATCTGGCGCGAGCGCGTCTAATGCGAATGCGCAAATTAGTTCGGCCGCACTTGATGCATTTAGTAATTTACGAAATAGCAATAGCACTGGCGCAAAAACTGACTCCCAACTACAAACACTATCAGATAATCCTACAGAGCTCCGCGCATTCCTAAAAGAAAAAGGAGTGACAGATGATGTGTTGAATAAAACCGATGACGCAACATTGCTTGCACTCGCGAAAGATGCGTTGCAAGTTTCGAGCACAAACGATACATCAACAAATCCACAAGCCGCTGCGAATGCACAAGCCGCTTCAATTAAGTCCGCGAGTATTGAGCAGAAAAAAACAATCTTAAAACAATCTGGTGTCTCTGATAGTGAAATTGCAAAATACTCAGACGATCAAATTAATGCCTTAATTGGAACTGCCGTTGATCAAGCCTTAACAAGTCTCGGTACAGCTAATCCGCAAGCCACCAATCAAACCAACCAATAGTTTATGAAACACTTCCGCACACTTTTGCATTCATTTTTTAAACCAGCCGTTGTTCTTCTATTTGTTGTGTTGCTCGTTGCATCACCGCGACCAGCGACCGCGCAGGTGACTGTCTTGGGAGATGTGCAACGTGTGGTGCAAGGTTCGACTGGTATTCTTGATCAGATTTTTAAAGGCTTGCAAACATCAGCGCAAGTTGCATTAAAAAATGGACTCCGTACATTCTTTGATCAAATTGCGTATGATACAGCTGTCTGGATTGGGTCTGGTGACAATAATCAGAAGCCGCTGTTGTTTACGGCTGATGCAGGAAAGTATCTCGAGAAAAGAGGGGATGCGGCGCTTGGTGAATTTTTAGATACGCTTGGTGATGGGGCAGGCATTGATTTATGTAATTTACCACAAGCACAAGGGTTGCGAGTGGAGATTTTAGTCAATCGATTATTTGATCAACCAGAACAAGCATCCATCACACAATCAGATTGTTCAGTCACACAAATTGCAGCATCTGCGGAAAACTCATTTAACTCACTGGACAATACATTTACAGAGGCAAAAATTCAATTTGCTGCAAATCCAACATCTGTTGTGACATTTGCAAACTATTTATCTATTTCAGAAAACCCAGTCTTGGCGGCATTTAGTAATTTGAATGCAGCAAATGTTGAGCAGGCAAAAGCAATGGAAGCAGCGCAAATTGAGCGTTTGAAAAGTGATTTTAAAGATAAGAAAACAAAAGTTTCAGAGGATATTGATACACCAGCTGAGATTGCAAAACAGCAAAATCAACTAGCTGCTGAGAAGTCTGCTGAAGGAGAAACAACCTTAACCGGAAATGTGATTGCTGATTCGTTAAATATTTTCACTAATACGTTATTGTCAAAATTGATGGATCGAGCCAAGAGTGGCTTGTTGTCATTTTTTAACCAAGCTGACATTAATGAATCCTTGCGTGGAAGTAGCTCAACCTCACGTGGTGGCGGTATTCAAGAGGCACGGCTTCAATTTGCAAGTTATAAAACACCACCAATTTCCAGTAGCGGCACGGTTGATATTCTGTCTCAATTTGCCACTTGTCCAACAGAAGGCGCAGATGTCACCAATTGTGTTATCACAGATGAATTCCGCAATGCGATTGACCAACAAAAAACGGTCAAACAATTAGTGGAAGAAACAAACGTTGGAAACATGCCATTTGGTGTTGCTCCAAATGGTGATGATATTACTGATCCAAATCAAGGTGTTTCATTGCGAAACGTTACTATTTTACGACAGTATAGTGTTGTTCCTGTTGGTTGGGAGCTTGCGGCGCAGTATCGAAAAACTGCCGCAGCTGGCACAAATGTGACATTGCGCCAAGTGATGGACCAGTATAATAATTGTGATGCAGACAATTATTCCCCGTATTGTGGCTTGATTGATCCAGATTGGGTATTAAAAGCCCCAGAAGTATTTTGTAAGGTTGATGGCTACGCAGAAAATATTGGAGCAACCTCTTTTATTGATACAGATGGAAATCCATACACTCCACAAAACTTACAGGTAAATCGTTTAAAGAGTTGCGTTGATTCACAAACCTGTTTATCAGAAGATGATACAGGTGCGTGTCAGGCATATGGCTATTGTACAAAACAAGAAGATATTTACCGTTTCCAAGGTGAAAGTTGCCCTGCATACCAAGCGTCATGTGAATTATTCACGGATAATTCTGGTAGCCAAGTTGGGTATTTAAAAAATACATTGAATTATAATGGGTGTACGTCTGAGTCTGATGGATGTGTATGGCGTTGTTCTGTCTATAACACTGTTGATCAAGAATTCCAATGTAATGGAGAAGATTCCATTTATAAAACATGTACAGATGCAAATGGATGTCGCTCAAATCTCGTTCAAGCAGACGGCAGTGCGTGTTCTGCTGATTGTTCAATCGCAAATGGCGGTTTCCGTTGTAGCGCAGAAGACCAGACCTGTTATTTGCCAGGCTCACAGACAAATACACAGTATTCTATCAATTTTGATGATGATGTTCAGACGTGTGATGATGCCGCGCAAAGTTGTGCAACATTTATCCCTCAAGTAGGAAGCAATTTGATTGCCAATCCAAGCTTTGAGTC
>CAZBLE010000024.1:0-4731 GCA_964492735.1 uncultured Gammaproteobacteria bacterium | reverse complement strand
TTATCATATAGCTACATTAATAATAGTGGACAAACCTGCCAAGACGCCGGAACAGCAACAGCGTCTGTTATTGCGGGAGGTAATACCACAACTGGATCAACACAAAATGTCGTGTATTCAAGTGGTTCTGGGTATCAATCAGCAGCATTGTCGCCTATTACATTTGGTCCAAATGTGAGAGATACAGACATTACAGTGTCTATTGGCGCGCCACGTGATTGTAGTGTAATTATTGATAATGTTGCATTAATTGAAATTACAAATGCAAGTGTTTCAACCGCCTATCAAGAATATGCAGCCAACCCAGTTCATCTAAAAACAACAGTTGCAGAACAATGCTCACCAGATGAAGTTGGTTGTCAAATGTATACACCAAAAACAGGGGTTTCCCAGATTCCTGTTCCAGGTCGTGTGACAAACCCATTATCTGAAGCGTGTGGCAATGGTTCTGATTTTACAAACCCAGCATGCTCACAATGTCTCCAGCAATTTGTTGGTTGCCAAGCGTTTGTTGAAGAGCCAACGCCATACCAAGCTCCATTGAAAGAATTTGCACCTGGACTCGAAGATGCAGCGGGAGCGATTGCGAAACGCACTGGTTTTTATTGTGAAGGTACATCAACATCATGTAATCCAAGTAGAGCGGCAACAGAATGCGGTGCTGGTGTTGCGTGCGTCCCAAGTGTCTCGATCACGCCATCAAGTGGTCAAAGTTGTTCTGCGCAAGACGTCGGCTGTGAACAGTACGTGAATATTGATAAACAAGGTGCTGGTGGTGAATCGCTCGAATACTACAGTTATATTCGCCAATGTGTGAAACCAACCGAAACCCAAGTCGCTCAAGGCTTGGTTGATACCTACTATTCATTTGAAGGTTCAGATCAAACTGGCTATCAAATCCGTTCATGGTATTTGAAGAAGAGTAATATTGACGCTGGTCCATGTACAAACCTTGATCTTACCGGAGGTACAGCACAGTCTGCTGATGCTGCTTGTGTTGATGATGACGCGCCGGCAAATCAAGCCATTTGTTCTGCTGATGAGCTTGGTGTAAATCCAGATTGCACAGAATACTTTGATGCGAACGGCAATCGATATTATCGACTCCGCAGCGCAACGATTACTGTTTCAGATTCTTGTACAGCATTGCGTAACGCACAAGATAGTCGTATTTATTACACAATTCCAAATGAAAGTCAGACCTGTTCTGCGTCTGCAAATCTGTGTCGTGAATATAAAGGAGCTGCCGGAAACAACCAACGATTTATTGTGTCAGAGCAATTTGATGGCACACTCTGGGGTGGTGGAACAAGCTCTAGTACAGTTGCATCTGCAAACAATGGTCAGTCAATGCAAATTGGCACAGCGACAAATTCTAGTGAGGCCGCAACGATATTACCAGCAGGTGTTTCAGCAGATAAGAGTTATGTTGCACGTTTCTGGGCAAAAGGCGAGGCCGGCAAGACAGTAACTGCATTTGTAAACAGTCCTTCAACAGGGGTTCGTCAGACATTTGGCGCAGTGAATGTGACAGGTGAGTGGCAGTTGTATTCTGTTGGACCATTTGTATCGTCTGGTAATTTCTCTACAGATACAGAATTTGGGTTCTCGTATAATGGAAGTGCGGTCTATATTGATAATGTTGAAGTGTTTGAAAACAATAGTACATACATGATTGCTGGCACGGCAACAAGCTGTAACGGCTTTGAAGGTTGCCAAGAGTACCAAAACCAAAATGGCCAAACAAGTTATTTGAAATCATTTGAAAAATTGTGTGATGCAAAAGATGCTGGTTGTACCGCCTTGTTCAATACACAAAATTCAAGTTCACCATTCACAGAAGTATTCCATACAGATAATGAAAAATCATCTGATGATGTGATAGTGCCAGCGGATACAGCCGAGGCGCGTATTGTGAAACCAGAAGCGTTGTGTGATGCAAGCACCGCGTCTTGTAGTGCGATTGGTTTGCCAACACTCAATGCAGATGGTGGTGTAGCAGGATATACAAAACAATTCCTGCTCAATGATCCAGATTTTTACACAAACAGTTTATGTACAAATGAGCAGTTGAGTTGTAAGGCATACGCTGGAGCAGATGGATCCATTCAGTACTTTAAAGATCCAGGAAATAAAACCTGTGAATATGATGAAGGAGCGGGTGCGTGGAAAACAAAAGACGGTGATCCATGTCCATTGCAAAATCCATCAGATGCACCATCACAGCCAAAAGGACCTGTCTGTAACAATGGCCCACGTGAAGGCTTGCTCTGCTCTTCAGATTCAGAGTGCCCAACAGCTGATGATGGCTCTATTTCACGATGTGTCTCAAATCTTGATGCAAATTCTGGATGGGTTGGTCAATGTAATCCAGTGTTTGCTGGTTGTACAAACTATCTTGATCCAAACTCTGAGCCAGTTGATACATTGCGTAACACGAGTTTTGAAACAGATGTCTTAACAAATTCTGACGCTGAAAACAAAACACCAGATAGTCGCCCAGATTACTGGTCAGCATATCCGTCAAATAATAATTTCAAACGTGCTATTGGAAGTCCCGTTACACTGTGTTCTGCGACCGGTCTTTCAGATAAAGGAGCGCACCAATTTACCGGTCAGTACTCATTAAAAGTACAAGCGGCAGGTGGAAATGATTGTATCGTTGCGAATGATAATCAAATTTCTGTCGACCCAAATAAGATCTACACACTCAGTGGCAAGGTCTATGTTGAAGGTGATGCAAAATTTGCCGTTGGTTTGATCTATCAAAATTATAGTAATGAAATTCAAACAGACGACAACACGCCAGAAAGTTATGCGATTGCGGCGTACGATGGAGGAGATCGTGGATCAGTAGAAACCGGCAAATGGATTTCTTATCATGCAGTCATTGGGCCAAACCAACTCCACCAGTTCCCAGCAGGAACGACGAGTGTGCGTGTGTTTGTAGAATCATTTAACGGTCGCGTATTCTTTGATGATGTTGAGCTCGCAAAAGCCGATGTCTATTCATATATCAATTCATCTGTTGATGGTGCACCACAAGCAGATACAAATACCTGTAATGGCACGATTGATGAAGGACAAGGGTGTGTTCCATTCCAAGAGCTGACAACAACTTCAAACACCACGTTGTCGGCATTGTCAGATCTACAGCAAGTGAATAGTGATGAAGGTGCAGCAGCAATGCCGTGTCAAACACGCGCATCTGATGGCGCGACAGTCTGTGACGGTACTGCCAATGCGGCAGATAGTAATGTTGTTTTGCAAGTGAAACGTGATCGCCAGTGTTCACAGTGGCTGACATGTGGCGACTCCAATGCCGTGAATATTAATGGTCAAATTATCAGTAGTTGTTCGAAATTTACAACCTGTACAAAACTCAATTCAGACACAGGAGAATGTATTCAATATGTTGATGCGCCAGGAGAAAATACCCTTGGAACAGACGATGCATTGCAAGTAGTGTCACAGCCAGGTGCTGGTGAAAACCTTCAATCAATCAAGGACTATTCAGGCTATGCGAAAGTTGGAATTCAATGGCTGGATGCGCAAGGCGCTGAAGTGGCGCAAAGCCAAGGATATTACCCAGTTGATTGGATGCCAGAACGTGGTAAAGCGGGCGTAAAGGGAACACAAGATCTCGTTCCAAATAATGACTTTGAAGGGGTGTCGTGTAATGCAGATATTGCAAATTCGACAGACTCAATTATCAATGCAACGTTCTCAGCGCGTGATTTGAACCAAACGTGTACACTCGACACGCATTGTCGTGTGCAGGCAACAGAAACAGCAGCCTTAACTGCTTTGAAAGAAGCGACCTCCACAAACCGAGTGGCAGACATTGATTACTCAGCTGGCTGGTGTAAAAACGTGAGTGGCCCAAGTATCGACCGTTCATGGAAGAATAACTGGCATAATTATAATCGCGCAGAGATGGCGATTATTGATTACGATGAAGCGTATCAATACGAAACAACGACTGATCTCGGTGGTGCGATTTCAAATCCATATCCAGTCGCTGCCAAATCACTCAATCTGAATAATGTGCTGTATGTACAACCGGCAGATGAGCGTGAATCAGGTATTAAGGTAAATCTCACAGCAGCGGATATTTCCGCGCAAGAAAATTATGTACTCTCATTTGATGCAAAATACATTGTTGAACCACCAGCTGACAGCGAGGGTTCAGTGAATGCGATTACAGCATTTCTCCGTATTGGTGCAACAAGTTATTTCTTCACAGAAAACCCACAATCAGAACCATTCCGTTTATCAACGCAGTGGAAGAGTTATTCTATTGGTCCAGTTGCAATTGGGTCACTGAATCCAGAAGATGCGGCGTCGTTATATATTGCCCAGGCCGATGGTGCGAAAAATACACCATTCTTAATCGATAATATTTCATTGAAGCCAGCATTAGAAGTTGCGCCACAAGGTGGAATTGCTGGTTCAAAAGATGTTGTTCCAACTGATGACACAACAACATCACAGGTAATTGGTCGTTCGTGTCGTTCATACCCAGCTGCTGAATCTGCAAGTTGTAATTACACAGACAAGGGCGGCGCAATTTATACTGGCTGGAAAGGGTATTGTTTAGAAGCAGATCCATTGAACCGTAACGGATGTATTGCGTGGTGGCCAGTAACGACTATTACAGGGGAATCTGACCTGACTCGTTCAGCGCTCAAAATGCGTTGGACAGATCAAGCGCCGGTCTACCATTGTTTG
>CAZBLE010000023.1:4126-10494 GCA_964492735.1 uncultured Gammaproteobacteria bacterium | reverse complement strand
AATTGTTGTTGATTTTTTCATAATTTTTCTCTGTTAACGGTATAAAAACAGTATAACAGAAAAATACAAAAACCGAAAGAAGACCGAAAATTAAATACGTTTACTGTGGGTCAGCAACACCATCTCCTCCTTCCTTAGGATCTTTTGAAAAATGCTGCGGATCTTTTGAATTACCCCAATCTCCACCCCACCCCCAACCGTTGTCTTTCCAAATATTCACCAAATCAGCTGGCATATCTGTTGTTAAGTTTGGTGAATACGGATTTGTTTTTGGGTTGAGATCAATAGCAATCCCCCACGAATGATTTGAATATTTTCCCGTATCTTTGCCGTTTGTATCTTTCACCGTACGACAATTATATCCTTCTAATTCACTGCCTCGACCATTATTCAATGCTGGCGTAATCGGATACCACGCTTGACCGCCAACTGGTTTATGATTTAGCCAATCCTGTTCAACTTGCTTTAGACTTTTCACTAAATCCTTATGGATAATTGTTTTCATACCAAACACTGTGACATTCACCATAACAGAATCATCGCAACGCTTAATTGGAATAACCTCACCTGAAGCTCGTGTTAACTTTTTAATCCCAGCATCACAAACAGTATCTCCTGGCGGGCAACTTGGTGGAGGTGAGTGAACAAGAGGGGCGGGCAGCACAGGCTCAGAAGACTGCACTAATGCTGGATTAATTGTATATAAAATAGCATATGAACTAAACGCAAGCACCACGCCAATAATAGCATGGACAATACCGTCTTTTGATTTGCTAATAATTTCAGAATTCCCCGCAGCAGCAGCCCATTGCACGCCATGAAACATGATCATCACAGTAGCAAGTATTCCAATACTCGCAATAATAAATGTATAGAGTTTTAAAAGGTAATCAGCAAGGCCAGCAACTGCGGCAGTATCACCAAAAGGGACTTCCAATCCAACATTAATTGCAGCAAAGGTCAATTTTGGCAAAAACAATGAGCCCAGACAAAGGCAAAAAATAGTGACGTATAGCTGTTTTTTCATAATGACTATGGACAATACTGAAACTTCAAATCTTTTCCAGCATACTCTTTATTCACACTATATGGCACACCAATACTAATCTTTAATGTGCACGCTTGCTTTTCTGTAATATTCAGCAATTTCAAAAAATCTTGCTCAGCGGTACTTCGAGCTTTTTCAACATCTGAATCAAGTAATGTAATAATAAAACCATCATCTTTTGGATAATAACTCATTTCATAAAAATTAGTACGTGCAAATCCAACACCATTTTCTGGATACTGTATAATCGCATGACTATACACATTTGCGATTAATAATTCTTTCTGACTACTTGTTGTAACTGATAATTGATTATTCACAATCGTCGGCTTATAATCTGCCGATTGTTGATTAGAGAAAAAATACCACACTGCCGCAACAAACAAAATAATGACGATGACACCAGCTACAATAATGAAAGTTGTTTTATTCATATGCGTGAATCAGTATCTATTAGTTAGTCTGTATAATTACATTTTGCATTTGTGCTCCATGGGTGCCAATGCGCTCCATTGCTAGAAATTCTACACGCCAATTCAACATTTTTTACTGGGTCAATAAACTGCGCTCTACAAGAATCATATAATGCAACATTTTTCACACTGCAGTCATAGTGCTTTGTTCCATTAGGGCCCGCAACAAGCCCTGGGCTGCCGTGTCCGTAATTATAGACTTTTTCTTTTTCACACCCAGGAATTAAATAGCCATTTGCGATCATGTTGACCTGAAATAACCCAACTGAAAATGCACGACCGTCTGTACATACATCTGTGACGCTTGGAATACTTTGACCAAGTGTTTCTGCTTTGCAAATACCAGCCGCTTCATTCACATGCGTACCAAAACAACCTTTTGAAACAGTTGCAAGCGTTGTTGGCTCACACGTACCACTGCTTGGCGCTGTGCAAACACCGCCACTAGCTGCTGCAACCCCATTCACTGTTGCAACGGGTTGTCCAGGTGCTGGAAATGACGGATCAGTAAATTGTGTGAGAGCTGGGTTGATCGTATAAAGGATTGCAAATGAACTAAACGCAAGCACCACGCCAATAATAGCATGGACAATACCGTCTTTTGATTTGCTAATAATTTCAGAATTCCCCGCAGCAGCAGCCCATTGCACGCCATGAAACATAATCATAATCGCTGCGATTACCCCAATACTTGTGACAATAAATGTATACAATTTTACAAGGTAATCAGCCAAACCGAGCACAGATGCTGTTTGGCCAAATGGAACTTCTAATGAAACATTTGTTTCTGCAAAGACACTGATTGGAAATAAAATGATTATGCCTATTCCAATTACGAATACTGCAAATAATCCTCGCTTCATATTATTTATTAAGCTCTTCATTAATAACGGCCCGTAACGTATCAGCAGATTGCGAACCATCGAATCGCTTACCATTCACAAAATACGTTGGCGTTTCTGTAATACCAATAGACTGTCCAACAAAATAGCTTTGTACCACCAACCGCTGGGTTGTTGCTCCACCAACGCATGCGCTAAATGTATTCACATCTAACCCAGCATCTTTGGCAAGCGTATTCCATGGCTGAGTAATAAATGATGACTGCTTACTGAGCAGCGCGTCATGATATTCCCAAAACGCATCCTGCTCATCTGCACAACGGGCTGCGATTGCAGAAATTTCTGCATATTGATGAATATTTGCCAGTGGGTAATCTTTCCACACATGCTGCACTGTTTCCGGGTATTCACTTAAAATAGTCGTGATTGTATCTTTCATTGCCGCGCAATTTTCACATTGAAAATCACCAAATTCAATAATAGTCACTTTTGGAGAACTCGCTCCCCGTTTTGGATCAGATGGCAATACAACGGGCGCGCCCTTGCTGGTTTTTTCTGTTTCACTCACTTTTGGAACAATGGACACCAATGGATCACTGCTCGGAGTCACTGTTGTTTTTGGCGTCACAACCAAAGAAGAATTAATTGGTTGGTCAACAAAAAATAAATAGACAAACGTAACAATGCCAATAAACAGTGCTGCAGCAAGTGCTGTCACAAGAAAAAAGAGACGCCCTTTTTTTGAAGCTTGCGCTGTGCTTTGTGTTACCTCTTGTTCATTGGGCGTATCCATACATCTTTATTGTAATCTAATTTTGACCAGTTGTCCGCTTGTAGAATCTTGAAAAATGAGCTGTCCATCTTTAGTGACCGTAACAGACTTTGGCGCAACAGCATACACAGCTTTTCCTTGATTATTCACCGGTGTTGCAATTTTTGTTTTTATGCCTGTTTTTAAATCAATTTTATAAATATCATCTGGAATGCCGTTTAAAATATTTGGCTCTAAGCCATATCCATATTTCTGATCACTTGGTACTCCACAATACAATGTTGTCGAGTCTTTACTAAACCCACATTTTTCAGCGAACGTATTTAACCCAATCTCACGACGATTGTTCCCAATATTTTCTCCATCACTATCAACAATTGACAATGATGGTTTGTACTCACTCGCGGTTGAATAGACACTATACAACATACGTGTACCATCTGCAGAATATTCACTTTGGAAACCACGGCCTTCAACAACTGTGCCTTTAAAATTTTCTTTATTCAATCCAATAAAACCAATTTCTTGTCGATTCACATCAACATATGATGCATATGTTGCAGCCACCTTTCCTGTTGGAGACCAACCGACTTGAACACGATGTTCATTCTCTCCCAATGCTTCAAGTGTCTTCGCCTTTGAACCATCTGGACTACTGACAGCAAGTACACGACGCTCAGGATCTTGATGCATATATTTAAATGCGATTTCAGCGCCATCGTTTGAAAAATCAAACTGCTCAAATTCTTTTGGCAATGTCACCTGCTTATTATTGCTCAAGTTATAATACACGTTTGCACCATCCGGAAACTCTAAAATAACTTCATTATTTGTTTTATTCCATGTCACATTTTCGACATTCGGAAATTGTGCTGTACCAATTTGCTGAATGTTTCCAGCACTATCAACTGAAAAAAACTTCCCTGTGATAGAATCATAATATCGGACAGCATCACCTTGCTGCGTTGGAGCGACCGCTGGATTTTTCGTTGTCGCATCAGGCGTGAGTGTTGTTACAGCTGTTTGACCTCCACGCGCAACAGAATCAACTCCCGGGAGAGTTACGTTCCCATTTGTATTATTGGTATTTTGATTGCCATTTCCCGTATTCACATTACTCAAAATATCGTTAATGCTTGGCAAGCCTCCAACAGCGTTTGTATTTTGGTTCGTCGGCGTTTCAACTGGTGTTGTCCGAAAAAATACCCAGTAAATCAAGAGGCCAAGCACGAGTAACCCAAAGACAAACCCACCGATCAGTAGGGCTTGTTTCATGCGGGGTGATAGCTCGAAATTCATAGAGATAGTATAGCAAATTATATGCCAGGTAACCATGAATCTGCCCAACTACAGTCAAATCCACTAAGACTCAATAACGTTCCTGTAATAAACCCATCACACACTGCGTATAGTGCCAAAAAGAAAAACACAATACACAGCACAATCGAAACACACGCGAGTAAAAATACAATAATGAGAAGCCATTTCATAATTGGTGTTTTTGACAACAACCAACCAGCAACAGCTCCAAGCACAGTACCAACCCCTGGCATCACCATGCTCCCAATCGAAGCTCCAGCCTCTTCAGCAGCTTTTGCTTCAGCTGCAGCGACAGCAGCACTTTCCATTGCTCCAGAGCCACTAGCTGCTGCCTCACCGCCAAGTAGCCCCTCCCCTTCACCAGCGGTTCGAGCGGCGGCTTTTTCTTTATTTAAATCGCCTGCTGTACTCGCTTCATCTTCTGGGGCAACTTCGGATGAGCTTTTTTTCGACGATGGTTCATTTGACTCTGTTTCTGCATTTTCACCAGAAGACTCTCCATCTTCATCCGTATCTGCTCCCTCTTCTTTTTCATCCGGAACATCATTCCCTGGCTCCTGGCCCGTCTCTTGCTCAGCATCACTCTCTTCATTGGTTGGCTGCGGCTGCTCTGATGATGATGGTTGTTGTTGTTTTTGCGCAGGAGCAGCAGCTTGTTGCGATTGTGGAGCTGCTGATTTCTGAGAAGCAGCTTGTTCTGAGGAAGGTGCGGTGGGCTCAGGTTCAGTCTGCGCTTGTTCTTTTTCTTTCGGCTGTTCTGACTCTGAGCTTGGTTGCTGCTCTTCTTGTGTCCCATCGCTGCCCGGCTCAGCACTCTCAATGTCTTCATCCACAGGCACTTCAGAGTCACCTTCTGACCCCTTTGATAGTGATGGCCCTTGCGCTGGCTCTGCCTTCTGCTGAGCTGGCACCTGTATCTCTGGAGCAATTCCACTTACTTCACTTGTAGCTGCACGAGCAGCTCGTTTTGCGGCTTCTAAACGAATTGCGAGTGCTGCTGGATCTAATAATTCATCCGCGACCTGTTCTGCTGCAGCGTCAGCAATGGTCGCTTTTTCTTTTTTTAATGCGTCTTGAATATCCTCAACAACTTCACGATTGAGGAGTTGATTTTCTATGTCCTGACTCAATTCTTCAGAATTCTTTATTGCCATGCGATTGCGTCGACTTTCCAAGAACCATCGCTATACACCATATTCACTAATACATCTTGTACGAATGTGCGTTGTTCATTGGTTCCTTTAATTTCAGATCGTTGTGTAGATACGCGAACTTGCGCCGCCTTTCGCTCATTGTACTGTTCAGATTTTACAGATAATACAGCCGTTGTAATTCCATAAAATGGATCGGTGTTTTTTGCATTTGTTCCACCGCTTTTAGCGATTAGTGCATCAGATTCACGTTGAAAACCATTTGTCATAAACGGTTTTACATTTGTAATGTTTTCAAAATCATTCCGATTACTGTAGGTTCCATAGCGCTCAATAAACACACGTGCTACTCGCAATGCTGCTGCCGCATCATCTGTTGACAGAGCAGTGTTTCCAACAGTCGCTGTATTTGTTGTCGCAGGCGCGGTAGCTGCTGGCGCTGTTGTTGTTTCTGGCAGGCCTTGATTCACGACCAATGCAGTATTGGCAGCAGTCGGAGTCGACGCAACTGGCGCAGGAGCTGTACGAAAAAAGACAAACCAAATCGCAATCGCGAGTCCGATAACAATGACGCTACCGCCGATAATAAGGAGAATGTTTCGTTGTGACATACAGAAAAATAATCAATGATTTTTAGATAATAGGAGTTTGTGGCGCTGCTGGCAATCCTCCGGCCTCTTCACTTTCAGCTTCATTCTCTTGTTCAAATTGCAATAACTGTCGAGGATCTGAAGTAATAATTTTATCTTCAACCGGTGATGC
>CAZBLE010000023.1:2596-4026 GCA_964492735.1 uncultured Gammaproteobacteria bacterium | reverse complement strand
GCTGAATCTTCATTTTGCATTAACCACCAGGCTTCATCAATCACCAAAATACGCTTTTTCAATTCTGAACGCACAGTATTCCAAATATAATTCACAATCATGTAAATCGCCATTGGGCGCAACTCATCTTCAAGATCACGCACAGAAAACACCATCAATTGATTTTTTGTATCAATATTTGTTGGTGAATTTAAGAGCCCTGCAAATGTTCCTTCTGTATACTTTTTAAGCTTAATCACCATATTGGTTGTTCCTTCAAAGCCTTCCAAGATATCAATAAAGTCCTGCATAATTGGCGCTTCTACCTTCGTCAAATCAGCATCTGGTGTAATATCTTTTTTTGCATAGGTCTCAATGAGTGCACGATCCAAAATAGAATCTTCAGCTGCAGACACTTCTCCAAGCATGACACGCAATAACCCTTTAATCGTAATAACCGCTGAGCGAATAATATCAGCTGGCTTATCTGCTCCACCAACAGGTTTTGGTAAATCAAATGGGTTAATTTTTACTTCAGAGTTCAAGGAAATATTAATAAACGATCCACCAACTGCATCTGATAAATGCTTGTATTCATTTTCTGGATCGATCACCATCACATCCGTTCCCATCATCAGTGAGCGCAAAATTTCTAATTTCACTGTATAACTTTTTCCAGCGCCGGAGGTTGCAAATACAACCGCGTTTGCATTTTGCAATGAGAAGCGATCAAAAATAATCAAACTTCCATTATGGCGATTCACTGCATACATAATTCCATTATCTGATGTCAGGTCAGATGAGATAAACGGAAATGACGACGCAACTGGCGAGCTGTTCATGTTGAAATAGATCGACAACTCATCAAGTCCAAGTGGCATTGTTGAATGAAACCCTTGCTCTGCTTGATAAAATCCTCGTTTTGCAAGGACAAGTCGACTGCCAAATAATGTATCAAGCTCTTCAATACGATCAGTTAACTCTTTTTCACTATCTGCATAGACTGAAACATACAGCGCATATTGAAAAAACTTCTCTGTTCCTTGCGTTAAGGAATCTCGCAGCTCTTCAATGTCTTGCAATGCTGTTTCTCGAATTGGATCACGTGGCGCGCCCTTATCTCGATCAGATGACAACGTCGCTTCTAATTCACCAACCTTTTTCTTGAGCTGCTTCAAAATAATGTCAGATTTTACCGGGTAAAAAAACATACTGACATCAATTTCTTTGTTCATCATGATGATTTGTGAAAACCATCCAACACTAATGTAGCGCGGATATGACACGACAAACATTGTACTCACAAATTTTCCTCCTAAATCAACAAACCGTGACTCCACAGACATTGCTGCCGGTGCAATTAAATCTAATACTGTTGTGACACCTTTTCGATAAATCTGAGCAGCTTGTAAAATTTCTGCTGTTTCATTCACTTCTTTTTTGCGAGGTGG
>CAZBLE010000023.1:0-2496 GCA_964492735.1 uncultured Gammaproteobacteria bacterium | reverse complement strand
ACTTCAAGCTCTTGTGGTTTTTTTCGTAAAAATTCAAACATATTAGCGGGTTGTCCAATCAATATTCATCTGATCAATCTCTGCCAATCCTTGACTGGTTACAGAATGCGGATTGTAGGTATTGTAATATAATTCAATCAATGACTGCGTATCGAGAACCGTGCTGGATAAACCAATGCTTGAAAGTCCGCTCGCAACCTGCCCAACACGTCGATCTAATTCTAATTGATATTTTTCAAATGTTTTTTGTGAAAGCGCAATGCTACTTGCGGGGTTTAGCACTTCACGAAACCGTGACCAAAAAGACTTCTGCCCTTTCGCAGACGCTGAATACGGAACAACGACATAAAATTTCTTTTCCATAATTTTTGCATCTGTTACCAACGTTTCAATAAATGCACGATACGAAGCAGTTTGCTCATGCAACAATTCATTTGTCTGTTCGTTCATTAATTGATCGATTTTTTTGAGATACTGCTCAATATTCAGCGGACGTGATTGAATGACAATTTGTAATTCAAAATCAAGTGAGTTCAAAAACGCAACGTATCCTTGAATAATTCCTTGCTGCTCATCTTGTGATTTTAATGCGAAGTTTAAACTTCCAACCAACAACACACGACGCACTGTCCCGTCTTTCATCACAACAATGCCATCACGAATTTCACGAAATGGAATGTATCGTTGTGTTGCTGCCGTTGCTGAACTTGTGCGACGGGGTGTTCGTTTTTTTTCTCCTTTTGGTTTTCGTGCCATACAATTTTATTTGGATGCTGAGTTGGTCGTTTCTTCTAGGTCTCCTTGATATACTCCACCAGTATCAACGAGTAAGGCCATTTCTGCAAGGTGCGATTGAGATGCTCGCACTTTTGGCTGTGGGGCCTGTGGAACAAACTCGTCTACTTTTAACTGTTTTTCACGACTCATTTCTCGACGCCATACTCGAATACTTGGCTTTTTTGCTGTTTGAAAAAGGTTCAATAATACATAATGCATTGATTGGCCGTTTACTTTAATAAATGCCAAAATGCCGCCAACACCGAGGGTTATAAGTACTAATGGTAAAAACACTGTTGGTGATTGAAATAATGAAAATTCAACATAGGACAATCCTGCTGCTACCAACATAATCACAAATTGTCGGCCAGAAATTGGACCAATAATTTTTGATTCAACTTCGATAAATTGGGGAACAATAAATTGATTTCTCATACATTAAAAACGCAATTGCCGATTTAAACTTGCAATCGCCTCAAACTCTGCTGTTGTGAGCGTTTCGTCTCCAGTTTGTTGCCGTTGTTGAATATACTGATTCACAGGGATTCCTTGTGTCAGACTTGCATTGCCAATCTGGACATATAGTTGATGCAATGGGCTTTCTTGCCATGCACGAATTGCTTCAGCACGTTTTGAAATTGACTCTTGTGTTTGCAAATCAATTTTTTCTTTAATAAACGCTGTAGCAGTTTCTGGATTTTTTCCAAATGCACGCAAATCTGCAATAGCAAATTTCTGTAATTCTTGCATTGGACCCATTACTTGTTCAAGCTGTTGTTTGCCATTTGTTCGTGGTTGCTGTGTGCGGATGCTATCAATACGACGGATCGGTGAATTTGTTTCTGGTGCAACCGACTTTTGCTGCATCTGTGCAACATCAAGGTTTGCAAAAATATCTTCAACACCTGTTCGTGGAGTAGTTGCGACAGGGCTTGGAGTTGGTGCTGTAGCTAAAAAATTTGCCGGCGTTGGTTGCTGTGCGTCTGTTAGGGATTGTTTTTCCGCAGTGCGTGTATCTTCAAAAACTTTATGCCGCTGCATCATATCTGTGACCTGCTGAAATGTTGGCTGTGCTTTTTTTGTCAACCCTGCTGCCTGTGGTCGACGACGATTTCGCAATTGTGCACCTTGTGTAAACCGTTCTGCTGTATTCAAACAACTTGCTGCAATATCAGCAGTAATATTCACGCCACCAGATTCAATAGGCATCGTGAGTGTCGTAATCACTTCATCACGTGTTCGCTCACCTTTTGCAAAGGCTGCAATGAGGCTCAAAAAACGATTTTCTGCCTCAACACTTGCAAGTAATAATGCATGCTCAGCGAGCACAAGTTCTGCAAGTGATGCGTAATCAATTCCTTCAGTTTGTTTTTTTGGGACTGGAGCTGGAGCTTGAACTGGAGCAACAACGGGAGTCGGCTTTGGAATGGCTGGTGCCTGTGGCATTGGTTTTGGTGCAACCGGAACTTGTGGCGCTGGAGCTGGCGCCGGACTTGGAGTTGGAGCGACCGTTGGCATCACAGGCATTGGCGCAGGAACTGAGACCGGCGTTGGAATAGGTGTAATGCGTGGCTTTGGCGCAACAGACACTGAAACTGGTTGCGATGGTGTTGGCATCACCGCTTGGATTGGTTCAACTTTTTTTGGCGTAACTGGAGCAACCGGCTGTTGAGGTGGTGTAATACGAGGCGGCACGACTGTTGTCTCCGTTTTTTTCTG
>CAZBLE010000022.1:0-10937 GCA_964492735.1 uncultured Gammaproteobacteria bacterium | reverse complement strand
TGCCATCGCTTGATGAAGGTTTTGGTTTGCCGGCAGTAGAAGCAATGAGTATTGGAACGCCAGTGATTGCCAGTCGTTTGGGAGCGCTACCGGAGGTTACTGGGGGGCATGCGCTACTTGTTGATCCATATGATGTTGATGATATTTCTCATGCGATGATTAAAATTCTACAAGAGCCGCATACCACAAAACATCTTGTTGATGGCGCGACAGAATTTGTGAAACGGTTTTCGTGGCAAAAAACTGCGCAGATGACAATGGAGGTGTACAAGAAAACATATCAAAAATACCAATAGCGTTCGTGAGTATCTTTCGACTCCTGGAGCATCCTTCGGTCATGCTCGCGGAGCCTCAAAATCTCACTCACGCTCTTCGCTGTTTTTTATGTATATTTTTTTATTTTACTACAGAGCGCGCACGCGGATTTTTTCGACAATCGTTTCAATTTCTTCGATTGAGTTCACGCGGACAAGTTCGCCACGGTATTTTGCAGCGTTTGGAATATCACGTACATACCATGCGAGTACTTTTCGAATTTCAACAAACGGACGCTCTGTGTGCATGTCGTTGACTAAACGCGCGTGCTTGAGCATAGTGTCAATTTTTTCATCCCAGGTTGGCTCCGTGTAGCTGCCGGTTTCCAAGTAGTCTTTAATTTGTTTACCAATCCACGGTTTGCCAAATGTGCCGCGGGCGAGTGCGACGCCATCTGCACCAGTGAAGTCAAACGTTTCTTTAGCGGCTTCAGGGGTGTGTGCATGACCAGATGCCATGACTTTAAAATCAACATAGTCACGCACTTCTTTGATTGGGTTGAGGTCAGCTGCGCCGACATATGGTTTTTCAAATGTACGACCGTGAACACAGAGTGCAGCGAGCGGCAAATCTGAAATCATTTTCGCGAAATCACGAACGTGCGTGTCTTTGTATTGCATACGAGTTTTCACAGACACTGGAATCTGACCATCGGCAGCATCTAAAACAGCTTCAATAATTTCACGCGATAATCCAAGGTCGCCGAGCAGCGCACAACCGCCACCGTTCTTGGCAACCTTTGGAGCCGGGCAGCCAAAGTTAATATCAACGCCGTCAAAGCCTTTTTCAACAATAATTTTTGTCGCGTTATAAAAATATTCTGGTTCAGCGCCAAAGAGTTGCGCGACAATTGGTCGTTCTGGTTCGTCAAAGGCGAGCATGGCTTCTGTTTTTGGCGAGCCATAATGCAACGCATAGGTGCTGACAAATTCTGGAAACAAAATATCAGCGTAAAACGATTTGACGATTTGGCGGTATGCTTTGTTTGTGATTCCACTCATCGGCGCTAAATAAATAGCTTGTTTTGGGAGCGTGTCCCAAAACCCATATTGTTGTTCCCGAGTGAGGTTATATTTTGACATTCAAAAAGCCTACCAGACTTATTGTGGTCTGACAATTGTGCCCTCTGGTGTGTCTTCAACGACAAATCCTTTTGCCGCAATGTCATCACGTATGCTATCCGCTGCTTCCCAGTTTTTGTTTTTGCGAGCCTGTTCTCGTTTTTCTAGTAATTCTGCAAAATCACTGCCCGCATCTTTCATTTTTTGTTTCAGCCCTTGAGCTTGCGGTACAAGTTGCAAGCCTAGTACAGAGTCCATAGCAAGAATTGTCGCGAGCTTCACATCGGAAGGCTCACTCGACTGGATCATTTTCCAGAGGCAAGAAAGCGCAACAGGCATATTCAAGTCTGAGTTGATGGCTTCTGAAAATTCTACCATCGCCGCTTCGTCTGGTGCACTCATATCACCAATAATAGTGCTGGTTTTATAGATGAGGGTGTTGAGTGCTGATTGAGCAGCATCCAGTGATTGCATTGTGAAATTAATCTTACTGCGATAGTGAGCAGTCAGCATTAAATAGCGAAAGGCGAGTGGGTTGTAGCCTTTGTCAATCAAATCTTGCACAGTATAAAAATTGCCTTTTGACTTACTCATTTTGCCGCCATCAACAAGCAAAAATTCTGAGTGTGTCCACATGCGTGCAAATTCTTTTCCAGTTGCTGCTTCAGATTGTGCAATTTCATTCGTGTGATGAACGGGGATGTGGTCGATGCCACCGCAATGAATATCAATTGTTTCTCCAAGAAGGTCCATGGCCATTGCAGAGCATTCCAAATGCCAACCAGGAAATCCAACGCCCCATGGAGAGTTCCATTCCATGTCGCGCTTTGCATCAGTTGGTGAAAATTTCCAGAGCGCAAAATCGGTGACATTTTTTTTCTCAGGATTCATTTCGACACGTGCACCAGCTTGCAGCCCTTCAATATCCAAGTGTGCTAATTTGCCGTAGTCAGACAGTCGGCTCGTATCAAAATACACACCGTCAGAAATGGTGTAGGTGAAGCCGCCAGCTTCTAATTTTTCAACCAGTGCAATCTGCTGCGGAATATAATCTGTCGCACGCGGCTCTTTCACAGATGGTGGCAAAATATTTAAGCGTTCTCGATCAGTGTGGTAGGCTTCAATATAATAACTCGCAATTTCCCAAGCTGTTCGACCTTCGCGTGCCGCACCTTTTTCGAGCTTGTCTTCGCCATCATCTGCATCAGAAACTAAATGCCCAACATCTGTCACGTTCATTACATGATCAACCCGATATCCAGCTTGTTCGAGTGTACGTCGCAACACATCATAAAAAATAAATGTGCGAAAATTACCAATGTGTCCGTAATCATAGACAGTCAGTCCGCAGGTGTAGAGAGAAATTTTTCCTTCTACCAGTGGTTCTATGACCTCAAGCGCACCACTCATTGTGTTGTGTAGTCGAATATCCATCATAGAAATAGACTACTGCATGCGGCGTTTCCAGGCAAATAGTCCAAAAACACAGAAACTGGAAGCAAACACAATGCCGAGCATGATCCAAAAATCATATGCACCACTCACAAATGGCATGTTGTGCGCATTCATGCCAAAGATTCCAGCGACCACTGAAGCTGGTAAGAGTGCTGTTGAAAATAACGTCAGGGTTTTTAAGAAGTTATTTAAGCTATGTGTAATAAGTGTTTCGTTCGCATCTTCAAGGGCTTCAATGAGTTCTTTATTGGATTCTAACTCTTCCCACAGTTCATTTGCGTAATCATGAAGGGAAGAGAAGTACTCAAAATGTCGTAGGCTTTGCAAGTGTTTTAAGATGATCAGAAAACCACGTACAGATTTTCGCATTTCCATCACAGCGTGACGCATTTTCAATGTCGCTTGAACCATTTCTGGGCCATGTGTTCCTGCAAAAATATCTTTTTTTAACCGCTCCAGACGATCATTCACAGTATCGATCATGAGGTCGGTGTGATCAAGGAGTGATTCTAAAATCACAAATAAGACATGTTTTGTACCACCGTTGAAGAGTTCTTTTCGTGCAACGTTATTTTCTTGAAGGTCCGCGCTCAGTTCAGTGATTTCTGCAATAGCACTTAAATGAATCGTAATGAGTTGCTTCGCGCTCATAAAAACATCAACCTCATGCAGGTCAATTGTTTCTTTATCATCTAAATAGTACGGAACCATCAATACTAAAAATGTATATTGCGGCCGCGGTGCAATTTTTGAACGAAGCGTTGACGCAAATGCGTATTCAATATCTACATCTTGAAATTTACATTCTTCTTCGAGGTATTCACGATCACGATGCGATGGTCGAATGATATCAACCCACTCAATTGTATTTTGTTTTATTTTTTTGAGACTCATATTACGAGAAGTATACCGCGCAGCAGTTGCGTGTGCAAGTAAAAAGTGGTACAGTCATCCATGAATATGGCAAAAACATCCGGACAAAAAACTGAAAATGCAGCAGTTTCTGGAAACGAAGCTTTTGTTGCTCCGCAAGTTGAGGTTATGCCAGATGTGAGTGCGCCGGCACCACAACTGCAGCCAGAGCAAAGTGTTGTTGTTCCAACTGAGCCAATTGTCGCAGAGCAAGTAGTTGTTGAACAAACACAGTCACTTGATCCCTTGCCGGAAGTAGCACCCGCGCTGCAACAAGAATTGCAAGCGCCGCAGCCTGCCGAGCAACAGCGCGTTGGTTTTAAGCGCAAAACAGCAACGCAAACAATTCCAGCCGCTGTCTCAAAGTCAGTAGCGTTGAAAAGCGTTGAAGATTTGCTCACAGAAGATCTGACTGATATTTACCAGTCAATGACACCGCAAGAACAAATTGCGTTTCGACAAAAAGGGGAAGAGGTTGCACATTCGATTGAAAAGTTGGTTGTGACATTTCGTGCAACAACTCGGAAAGTATTGGATTTGATCCGTTCTTGGCTTGCAATGATTCCACGTGTGAATCGCTATTTTCTTGAGCAAGAGTCTAAAATAAAAACTGATGAAATTATGAAGTTACAGAAGAAGCTGAAAAAAGAATCGAAAAAACGTGTTGATTTTGTGTAGATTGATTTGAACGACCATGATCGCATTTCTTGCCACATTGAGTCCCGCTGTATTGCTTTTATTATACGTTGTTGTCTCACTCGTATTTTTAACGATTGCAACGTTTTTATTGCGTTGGTATCTGCATCGAACGGTAAATAAGACACGCACCTTTCATATGGAAGTCTTGCGGATCACTGTTCCAAAAGAAGGCCAGGAAGACGGGAACGAGCAATGGACACAAGATACAGTGAAACAAAAAATTGCCGTCGCGGAAACATTTTTTTCAACTCTCGGTGGCATGCAGCCGCAGACTGGTTGGTCGGCATTTTGGTTTGGTCGCTCTGATCAATTCTCTTTAGAAATTGTCGCGGACAAAGATGGTCTTGTGACATTTTATGCCGCTGTTCCAAAATTTTTGCGTCAATACTTTGAACAACAGTTGCATGCACAATATGAATCAGCAGAAATCACAACTGTTGAAGATTATAATATTTTTGATGCGCGTGGTGAAATTGTGACATCAAATATCACGCTCAAAAAATCACAAATTTTCCAAATTCAGACATACGATCGACTTGAAACAGATCCGATTAGCTCGCTGACAAATGTATTGTCAAAATTTGAAAAACATGAAGGAGCAGCTATTCAATATATTTTGCGACCAGCGAAAGCGAAATGGCATAAAGAACCAGCGCGGGTGGCTCGAGAAATGCAACAAGGAAAAAAAGTTGGAAATGTAACATCGCGTTTTAACAATACCACCATCGGATGGTTCATGCGCGAGTTTTATTTTCAGATTGTGAGCAAAGGTGAGCACACAAAAGACAATATGAGCACCGGTCGTGATTATCGCTTGTCACCAGCCGAAGAAGAAGTTGTGAAATTATTAGAAGAAAAAACCAGCAAGTCTGGATTTGATGTGAATATTCGTGTGGTTGTGTCTGCTGCGTCAAAAGATCTTGCTTCATTGAAGTTGAGTAATATTGTCAATGCTTTTTCACAATATTCTGGATATGAATACGGGAATCAGTTTGTTGCGAGTAAGCCAAGTGTTGATAAGCGGGCGATTGATGCATTTATTTATCGTAAGTTTGTGAAGCGGGGGAGCTATGTGCTGAATACAAAAGAAATGGCATCGCTCTGGCATTTGCCGCTTGCTATTACTGACACCCCAAACATTCGTTGGTTGATTGCGAAAAAATCTGCGCCACCACCAAACATGCCAAAGGAAGGTGTGATTATTGGTGCAGTGAAATATCGCGGCGTTGATACACCGGTGCGTATTAAGCGCGCTGATCGTCGGCGGCATATGTACATCATTGGTAAATCTGGTTCCGGTAAATCGGTCTTGATGACGCAGATGGCGATTCAAGATATTCAGAATGGTGAAGGGATTGCTGTGATTGATCCGCATGGTGAATTGGTGGAAGATATTTTGCAACACATTCCAAAAGAGCGCGCAGATGATGTCGTGATTTTTGATCCGTCAGACACTGAGCGACCGATGGGATTGAACATGCTTGAATATGATACCGATGAACAACGGGATTTTGCGGTGCAAGAAATGATCGCGATTTTTTACAAAATGTTTGGTGAAGAAATGATCGGTCCGATGTTCGAACATTACATGCGTAATGCCATGCTTGCGATGATGGAAGACCGGGAAGCGGGAGCGACGTTGATTGAAGTGCCGCGTATGTTTACGGACACTGAATTCCGAAAAGATAAGCTGAAGTTTGTGACTAACCAAATTGTAAAAAATTTCTGGGAGCAAGAATATGAACAGTCGCAACAAGGTCAACAGGCTGCAGATATGTTGTCGTATGTCATTTCAAAAATTGGTCGTTTTTTGACCAATGATATGATGCGTAACATTATCGGTCAGTCGAAGAGTGCGTTCAATATTCGCGAGATCATGGATAACCAAAAAATCCTACTCGTGAATTTGAGTAAAGGAAAAACCGGTGAAGTGAATAGTTCACTGCTCGGTTTTATTATGGTGTCGAAAATTCAGATGGCAGCGATGGCGCGTGCGGATATGAAAAAAGAAGATCGCAAAGATTTTTATTTGTATGTCGATGAATTTCAAAATTTCACGACGGATTCGATCGCGACGATTTTATCCGAGGCTCGAAAATATATGCTTGATTTAATTCTCGCTCACCAGTATGTCGCGCAGCTGACAAAGGGGAATGATTCAAAAATTCGTGATGCCGTCTTTGGTAACGTCGGAACCATGGCAGCGTTTCGTGTCGGTGCAGAAGATGCAGAGTTTTTGGAAAAAGAATACGCGCCTGTGTTTGATCAAAATGATATTATTAATGTCGATCAATACACAGCGAATATTAAATTGTTGATTGATAACACAGCGTCCAGGCCATTTAACATGGCGACCATTTTGCCACCAGAAGGCAATCACGAGATGATCGCGCTGCTCAAAGAATTGTCACGAATGAAATATGGCAGACGGCGTGATGAAGTAGAAGCCGAAATCCGTACTCGTGCGAAGTGGGATGATTTGAAAGGTGGTAGTTCATTTGTTGGGCCAGATGCATTTATTTAATATGGAGAAGACATCATCTGAAACACCGCTGCAGCAGTCAGCGCGAAAAGCAGCAGAGCAGTGGATTGTGCAAGCCTATCATTTGATCGGTGATTTTGAACGGAAAATTCATCGTGAGCGTTCGTTCACGGCACGATTACTCCTTCTGCCATTGCTATTCGGCCTTTACTTACTATTACTTGGCTGCTTGTTATTTATGGTCTTGTTCGTGCCAAGTGCGGAGCTGTTTGTGTATATTTACCAGTCCAGTCCTACGAATGGATATGCGCTGTCATATGCTGATTTTCAGCGTCGTCGGTTTATTATTCAAGTGCTGTTGTTTGTTGGGATTGTCCTTTTTTTCGCCGCTGTCTATTACTTTTTCTTGATTCCAGCATTTGGAATTGACCATGTGTTGTAAAGTGTATTGTTAGAGCGAGAAAATATATTGACTATCTTACTACAGCATGCTACCTTCTGGGCGCCTTTTTTGGCGTTTTTTTGTCCTTTCATAAAAGAAGGCTAGTAGTCGCGCCAGTAAGTAAATAGCACAGAAGTGACATTGTGTATTACTTACTTGCTGGCGCAAGTGGCGAATCGCGATGCCCAAATAGCCACTCATATAAAAAAGCAAAACGAAGTCGCATTGCGCGCTTGGTTTTGTTCTTTGGTGGATGATTACAGATCCGCTGTGGTCATGGAGTAGCAAACATGTGTCGGGTTTTGACATTGTGCATAAGGCACGACAAAAAACTCAGTACATGGATTCGTAGGGGAAAAATGCCCCTACTGGTGTGTCCGCCAGTCAAAATAATGGACGGAGAAACCATGAAGATCTTGACTCTGGCCCTCGCGAGCCTCCTCAGTGCCCCGGCTTTTGCCGGGCCGCTCATCGTTGCGGATGGGCCCACGGGTCCGGTCGCGTTGTTCAACCCTCGCCCGGGTGATCCGGGCGATGTCGTCGTCTGGGATGGTACGACCTGGACCGCCCGCTCGGCGGCCCGGATTCAGCACCAGGCCTCGGTCGATGACCTGGCGTGTGCGATCACCTCTGGTGGCGCGCTCCTCTGCGGATATGACCTCGAGGATCCTGCGGGAACCTGGCGTGCCATCCCGGCCCCCGGAAGGACGGGATTCGGCCCTGACACCCAGCTCAGCGTGAGCGGGGCCGGTTCCGATCCGCTCATCGACGTCCTCGTTCCCATGGGCGGCGGGTTGGCGTGGGGCTCGTGGGATTCCTACTACGGCGTGCCCTACGGAAGGACCGCGTGGCAGCAGATCCTCAATCCGTCCACGGCTGACGGCCTGTTCTTCGAGGACTCCCTGATCGCCACCAGCGGCACGGCAGCCTGCGTCGCGAGCCGCACCACCGGCGGCGTCTGGTTGAGCGGCATCTGGCTCACCTGCGATTGGGATGGCCTGCGGCGATTCCTCCCGATCAGCTTCACCACGCTGTTCACCACCCCCGAGATCATGACGTTGACCAACATGGTGATGTCGGGCGACTTCATGATCATCACCTGGACCAACTCTCCAGACAGCACCTACCTCTCGGCGATGGCCTACGATCGCAGCGGGGCGTTGTTGGCGGCTCCTGAAGGCGTTGACTACGTCGGTGCCACCTCGGACGCGGTCTTCTACTCCGACGGCATCTCGCTTCACCGCTGGACGCTGACCAGCGACGACGTCGTCTACACCCTCCCGGCCGGGCAGGCCACGTGGTTCGCCACCCACGGCGACAACGTCTACGCCGTCGGGCAGGACTTCGCAACCGGAACCCTCGGCTCGCTGGCCCAGGCCTACTGACCGGCAGCAGGACCCCCGGGAGCTCTGACGCAGTGATCTGAGTGGACGACTCAATCACAGCGCGCAAGTGCAGTACACAAATAACAGCTGCTCGTCGCTTGCTCGCGCGTCAGTCTCTACAGCGGCGTGAAATTCACACAACGAATTCTCACGCCGCCCTATGTCTTATTCAAATAGAGAAGTCATTTTTTTCACTTCTCGCCACAAAATCACAAATACACCCGCAAAACTTGACAGAATAGAAAATTTGTGTTAATAAATATGCAAGCTTGTTAATACAAATAGAACTGATTTTTTATTTTTATGAATCCAGAACGTCTTCCACAAAAACCTGAATTGCGAGAGCCGACATCTGACCGCGCAAAAGTCACCGCTGCTTTTTTTGAAGCGGCTTCAGAAGCAGCAAAATCAGATGAAGCTGGTGACGCTGCGGCAGGCCGCGCTGCATGGGATGCAGTTGCAAACTAATCACTCTCGATTCATATACATATCAAACCGCTGGATTTTTCCGCGGTTTTTTGTTATACTATTTCTATATGGATGAATTTACGAATGACGACGCATTGTGGGATGAAGAGGAATCACTCTCTGGTGACCCATTTGAGGGACTAACCGCAGGAGAGCAAGATCTCTTTTTTCGCATGATTGATTTATTGCCAGATGATATTCGCACCAGTGGAATTGAATATTTCATGGAAAATCCAAAAAAGATCAGAGCGATTGTCGACAATATCAAACACAAAAAAGAAATCATCAAAACAGGTGATCAGGCCGCACTCAATCAACTGCTCGAACAAGAGCGGATTGTGATTGAAAAAATTGACGAACTGGCTGCGCAATAGAGTTGCGCAGTTTTTTTGATTCGTTTATACTACGAATAGTTTCGTGTTATAAAAAAATCAAAAAAATATGGAAAATTCGAATACTGCCGTTGAGCAGATTCTTCAGACAATTGAAGATATGAGTGCGCAACTTGCGCGATTGAAAAGTCAGGTAATGGATAACGCTGAGGCATTTGATGAGTCGCACGCTGTCAAAAAACGAGCTGAACGAGTTGGCGCAACAGGTGAAGATCAATACGGTGCGGTCATTGAAGGTGTCTTTGATGGACAGCAGATGATTGGGCCAGATGGAGCGGTCTATAATATGCCAGCAAACTATGCTTCGAAAAGTAAGTTGGTTGAAGGCGATATCATGAAACTGACGATTACCGATGATGGTGCATTTATTTATAAGCAAATTGGACCGGTGGCACGCAAGCGTCTTGTTGGGTCATTGGTCTATGATGACACTGTTGGGATGTATCGCGGGATTGATGAAGATGGTCGGAGTTATAAATTGCTCACTGCGAGCGTGACATATTATAAAGGACAGTCAGGGGATCATATTATTTTGCTTGTTCCAGAAGATGGGCAGAGTCGATGGGCAGCTGTGGAAAACATTATTTCAGCATCTGAAGATGCGCCAACAGTGGAAGGAGTTGATGCAGAAAGCTTTGGTGGCACAGCTGATTTTACACCGCTTGATACAGAGCATGAACTCACTGACGGAAGCGATATTCAGCTATTATCAGGCGAAGATATCATGCTTGATGAACCGGCAAATTAAGAGTACACTGTTGTAGCTATGGCTACGACACTCTACCAAAAATACCGACCATCCACCTTTGCTGACGTCATTGGGCAGGATCACATTATTACAACATTGAAGAATGAAATTGCAGGCGGAGCCGTTGCTCACGCGTATTTGTTTTCAGGTTCTCGTGGAGTTGGAAAAACGACAACAGCACGTTTGCTTGCTCGGGCAGTCAATTGCTTGGCGGAAGATGTTGCGAGTCGACCGTGTAATTCGTGCACACATTGTGAAAGCTCTCTTCAGGGTCGCGCGATTGATATTATTGAAATTGACGCAGCTTCACACACCGGTGTTGATAATGTTCGAGAAAATATTATTGAACATGCACGTGTTGCACCAGCGCAATTTGCATGGAAGGTGTTTATTATCGATGAAGTCCACATGTTATCTGGCTCAGCCTTTAATGCACTGCTGAAAACATTGGAAGAGCCGCCAGCAAAAACCATGTTTATTTTGGCGACAACAGAAACGCACAAGGTGCCAGCGACAATCGCGTCACGTTGTGAGCAATTTCAGTTTCGTCGTGTTGAGTCAGGATTGATTGCGCAGCG
>CAZBLE010000021.1:0-11871 GCA_964492735.1 uncultured Gammaproteobacteria bacterium | reverse complement strand
CTCGTGAGCGTATTCGTCAAATTGAGCGCCAAGCAATTCAGACATTGTTTGATAGCCCGCAATTTCAGGAAATGATAAAGCCGCTAGAGCATGTGGTTGTTTCTGTTATTCATGAACATGGCGGAATTATGACAATGGATATTATTGCCCAAGAGCTTCTTGGTGTCCATGCGACAGATCCAAAATACTATGCAGCATTGCATTTTTTGTTGTCACAATTATTAAAAGAGAAGGTTGAGCATGTACGTGCTTCTAAGGAGTTCGCGCAAAGTTGGAAAACGCAAGCAACTTCAATGGATATTGTTGAAAAAACAATTAGTGAGTTGAAAAAAATTGTTGAAGGACTTGAAAAGCCTCATACATTTGAGCGCATTCATGAGGAGTTGAAAAAAACAGCGCACTACACAGAATTTCAAGATCATTTAAGTGAGTCAGTGATTGCTTCCTATTTAGATGTTGCAGGTGAAATTGGCAAAAATCCATTTGATGAATATGGCTTGTCACATTGGGGACTGGTCAATCCAAAGCGCATGCATGATCGTGTGTATTTAGTCTTGCAAAAAAAAGGCGAGCCAATGCATTTTGAAGAAATCGCTGAGCAGATCACTGAAATTTTTGGAAAAAAAGCGTACCCACCAACAGTACACAACGAATTGATTCTTAATAAAGAATACGTTTTAGTTGGTCGCGGGTTATACGCCTTAAAAGAATGGGGATACCAAGAGGGTGTGGTTTCGGATGTTATTTTAAAAGTCATGAACGAGGCAAGTGAGCCGCTTGATCGCGATGAAATTGTGAAGCGTGTGTTAGAACAACGCATTGTCAAGCGCAACACTATCTACCTTGCACTCACAGACAAAAATACATTTGAAAAACTAGCAGACGGACGCTATACACTGATTCCACAAACTGCTGTATAATAAAAAGGTCTTCATACAACGAAGGCCTTTTTGAATCGCATGTTCACACCAATCCTCAACATACTCAATACATTTTATATCGAACTCCTTAATGCTGCGGGTGAGAGTCCTTTTTCTGCAATGGGGTATATTGCAACCCATGGCGGTTTGATTTTATTTTTCCCATTACTTGTCTGGATGCTTTGGGTTGTTTGGTTGTTTTATGTGATTGGTATATATGGGAGTAAACAAAAATATGTACTGTTTGCTGTTGATGTTCCGAGTGTCAATGAACAAAGCATGGCAGCAGTTGAACAAGTGATTACAGCGTTGCACGGTACATTATTTAACTACACAAAAAAGGATTTATTTTGGCACGGCATGCAAATTGAGCCGTACGCCCTTGAGATTGTCAGTATTGATGGATACATTCAATATTTTGTTTGGTCCAATGTTCGGTTTCAAAATGTGTTAAAATCCGCAATTTACGCGCAATATCCTGACGCAGAAATTACTGAAGTTGAAGATTATACAAAAAATGTTCCGAATGAATATCCGAATCCCGAATATAAAGTGTGGGGAACGCAACTCGGCTTTGAAAAACCAAGTGTCTATCCAATTAAGACGTATGAATATTTTGAACATTCACTGACCGGCACGTTCGCGGACCCACTTGCTTCTGTGTTGGAACAAATGAGTCGCTTGCATGAAGGGGAGCAGGTCTGGCTGCAGTTGGTTTTGACTCCTGTCGGTGGAGATATTCGTGATGCTGGAATTGGTGAAGTGAATAAATTGATTGGAAAAGATGGTGGGTATTCTCCAACAGGCATTGAAAAATTTATATTTAGTACATTAGGCCGCTTGTTCAATGCTGGAAAACCAGCGCACTTTGAAGCAGTTGACGACGCTGGGTTTGGTCGTGAAGGGAGTGATGGAAATTTCATGAGTGTCACAACTGGTGAGCGGGTTGTGATTGAAGAAATTCAGAAAAAAATTACCCGGTTACAGTTTGATGTAAAATTTCGGTTTGTGTATATCGCAAAAACAGAAGTCTATGATCGTTACCGAGTTCCTGGTTCAATTTTTGGTGCACTAAAGCAATTTAATTCACTTGATTTAAATAGTTTTCGCGGTGGAAAGTTTACAACAACATCACGTCCAACCTATGGCATGTGGCAACGGCGTCGTCACTGGCGTGAGACAAAGCTTGTAAAAGCGTATCAAGGTCGCTCGAATTGGAATGGTGAAGATGGTATTACAATGTCAAGTGCTGAGATTGCGACTATTTTTCATTTTCCACTTGAATCAACGCAAGCTCCATTATTATCAAGTACAGAATCGAAAAAGGCAGAACCACCAACAGCATTGCCGCAAAAACAAACCACAGATGATTTCCATATCCAGAGTGCGTCTGAGGTTGCTGCTGCTGAAGCTGCTGCAATTCCAGTGAACTTGCCAATGGATGTGCCGACAAAGATGCGTATTCCAAGAGCAGATGAGGCGTTGGCACCTGCTGCGACTGTTCCGCAACAATCCAGCGCACCTGCCGCTGCCACGCAGCAAGTTGCTGTTCAAGCACCTCAATCACAGCAACCAGTCAGTCAGCCGCGAAGTGATTTTCAACCATCACTTCATTCAATGCCTGGATTGCCGCCTGGAGTGAAGCCTGTGGCACAGTGGAATTTTGGGTCACGTGCGCAAATGGATGAAAAATTGAACGCACGACCACAGTCAATTATGCCGACAACAGAAGAGATTACTGGCACTGTGCAACAAGTTGCGCAAAAAGTAACACCAGAAGCAGTGCGTCCAGTGATTCATGCGATCACAGATCCAATTCAACAAGTTGCGCAAGCAATTCCAGGAATGAGTAGTATTGTTCGCGGTCAGCAAGCACAGCAACAGAGTCCACCACCGCAGCCTCGTCAACCTCAACCTCAGGCACAGCCCCAGGTGCTCCCGCAGCCAGTTCGTACCACACCAATGCAGCAACAGCCATCGGTTTCAGCGGCTCAGCTTCAGCAACCAGTTGCGCAGCCACAACCAGTCCAAGAATCTGCTGGCGCTCCGCCCCAAAATCTGCCAATATAATAGATACATATGACAGACGACCAAAACACAAATCAAATCATCCAGACACCACCAAGTGGTCCAAAAAATTGGAGCGAACATCCAAATACCATTACGTATTTTGCGCAAACAAATTTTCGTGGAGAAGCGCGTAAGTTTGGTATCAAGCGCAATGACCGGCCGCGTCACATGTACGTGATTGGGAAAACGGGCATGGGAAAATCAACCATGCTTGAAAACATGATTATTCAAGACATCCAAAATGGAGAGGGCCTTGCTGTTGTGGATCCGCATGGAGATTTGGTTGAAAAAGTGATTGATTTTGTGCCGGAGCATCGATTGGATGATGTGATTTATTTCAATCCAGCAGACATGAATTTTCCGATCGCCTTTAATATCGTGGAACAAGTTGATGATGAATATAAAAATTTGATTGCAAATGGATTGGTAGGAGTGTTTAAAAAGATTTGGGCAGACTCATGGGGTCCTCGTTTGGAATATATTTTGATTAACTGTATTTTGTCTCTGCTTGATTATCCTGGTGCGACGTTGCTTGATGTAACGCGTGTGTTGGTTGACCCTGGCTATCGTAAAAAGGTGATTAAGAAAATTAAAGATCCAATTGTCCGTCAGTTTTGGGTAAATGAATATAATAACTATTCCGAAAAATTTCGTAATGAAGCGATTGCACCGATTCAAAATAAGGTTGGGCAATTTTTAAGCTCATCGTTGATTCGAAACATTGTTGGTCAGGAGCATTCAACGATTGATGTCCGGAAAGAAATGGATAATGGGAAAATTTTGTTGATGAATTTATCCAAAGGCCGCATTGGTGAAGAAAATGCTGCATTGCTTGGAGCGATGATGATTACACGAATTCAGCTTGCTGCAATGAGTCGTGTTGATATTCCAGAAACACAACGCCGCGATTTTTATTTGTACGTCGATGAGTTTCAAAATTTTTCAACAGAATCATTCGCATCAATTTTGTCTGAGGCCCGTAAATATCGGTTGAATATCACAATGGCACATCAATATATTGAGCAGTTGTCTGATGAAGTAAAAGCGGCAGTGTTTGGAAATGTTGGAACAATGGCAGCCTTTCGTGTTGGCGCGACAGATGCGGAAGAGTTGGAAAAAGAATTTCAACCAACTTTCATGCAAGAGGATATTGTGAAGTTGCCAGCCTTTCATATTTATATGCGCTTAATGATTGACGGTGTTGCGAGTGATCCGTTTTCAGCAACGACACTTCCACCGATTTCGCAGCCATCACACTTAAAAGATGAAATTATTGAACGTTCTCGTGCGCGTTATGCATCAAATAAGGCTGATGTTGAATACGCGATTAATTTATGGGCAGCCGTGGATGATGAACAGGTGCGATCTATTAAGGAAGATATGGAAAAGAAGCTCGCTCGCGAAAGTGATGCTCAGAAGGTTGAGAATGCTGACGAAGAAGCTGCGGAAATTGATGCTCCGCCAAAACGATCCAAAAATGGCATCCCACTTCCTGTTGTTGATCCTATAGTAGAGCAGCCGCCAGTGTTTACAGCCGAAGTTCCTGAAGAGGTTGCACCACAGTCAAGTGAGGTTAACGAGCCAGAAGTCGAGCAAGAGCATGGCATTGATTTTTTATCTGCGTTTATGCGCGATGCTGAGCCCGCACAACCACAGCTGCAACTGCAGTCACAGCTACAGCCAGAAGTAGCACCTGTTGTCGTTGCTCCTACTCCTGTTGCGCAAAACATTCCCGCACTTACACCCGCGCCTGCAGTTGCGAGTCCAGCGACAGCACCAGTGAAAGATGAGATTGTATTTTTAAATAATCTTGTTGCAACGCCTGAACCTAAAAATAAAGTAGAAAAAGAAGGACTAACAGTTGACGAGAATGGATTGCAGCGCGAAACACGCATTGGTTATCCAGCGCCAAAACCAAAAGAAAAGGCTCAATCAGCGCCCCGAGTGCCACAAGCACAAGAGCGACCAAAAGCAGTTGAGCCTTGGATTGAACAAAAAGCATCACCAGCAGGCTCTCAGGCGTCTCAAGCACAGGCTGCTGCGTCTTCTGGGCAAGTGCTTTCATCAACAGTTGATTCTGCTGAAAAACGGAAGAGAAAACGGAAGCGTAAGAAACGAGCTGATGGTGATTTGCGTACATCAGTAACAAACGGAGCTGCAGGGGTGGCGCAGTCACAAAAAGCGGCGGGAACAGCCTCAGCAGCACCACAAGCTGTTCATCAGCCATTTAAGGAGGCATTTGCAAAAGCCGCTGTTACGAGAGCGCCTCAAGCAGAGGAAGCGCGTTCAAGTAAGCCAGTGCAACCACAGCAGTCAGCTACACAACCACAAGGCGAGCGTGATGATCGAGAGCCGCGTGTTCCTGTTGGTTTATCAAAGACAGAGAATCCTCCTGTGCAAGAGTCACGTCCTGCCCAACAACAAGCACAGCCGCAAGCTCCATTGCCAGTACCACAAAATACCCCAGTCCAGACACAACCTCAAATACAACCTGCGCAGCAACCACAAAAGATTCAACCACATCATCCGCAACCGATTGTACCAGGACAACCAGTTACATTTGAATAACAAGCCGCTTCACGCGGTCTGTTATTTTTTTGGAGAGAGCACGGCAAATCGATCTTTACCACCAAAGTCTTTGTGAATTGTCACACTGTGCTCTGGTAATATTTCTGTCGTGAGCTCTGTTATTTTTGTTGCGTGGTCGTCGCCAATTTCGAGTAATAAAAATCCATAGGGTACAAGCCATTGAGCCGCGCCGCGAATGACTTGTTCAATAATGGCAAAGCCAGCGTCATTTGCTACAAGGGCAGAGAGCGGTTCGTATCCAAGTCCAATAGTGTCAGGTGTGCGACGCTGAGCCTCTTCGTTAGTGAGGTATGGGGGATTACTGATAATAATATCAAATGGGGCAATGCCTTCAGGGAGTGGTTCGTAGACTGAACCGTGCAACAACTCCACTTCAGTTTCCAAGGCCTTCATGTTTTCATAGGCTACTGCGAGAGCGTCAGCAGAAATATCTGTCGCAATAATTTGCGCTTGTTTGTCGAGTTTTTTTGCGAGAGTCAATGCAATACAACCAGAGCCGGTCCCGATTTGAAGTATTCGCGCACGATTAACTGTGCCGTAACGATCTTTGATAATACGCAAGACTTCGTCAATCAGAAATTCAGTTTCAGGTCGAGGAATTAAAACAGATTCATCAACGTGAAATGTCATGCCATAAAATTCTTTTTGCCCAGTGAGGTATGCCATCGGCTCGCCAGCGGCACGGCGTCCAATCAGATTGTTATATTGACGTTCGTGTTCAATAGAAACAATATCTGTACCGTGTGCAATAATCCATGCACGATTTTTCCCAAGCAAAAAAGCCAGCAACACTTCAGCGTCGAGCATTGGCAACGTTGCCTTATCTAGCAACTGCTCTTGTCCATGAATGATAATTTCGGTGACGGTCATATGTGAGGAGTGCGCTGTCGTTAGCTGTTGGTTTTTTGTAAGGCTTCGAGGCGCGCGATTTGATCAGCTTCTTTTAATGCGTTGATCACATCAGTGATATCACCTTCCATGCGGTTAGGGATGTTGTTCCAACTTTGTTTTATGCGATGGTCTGTAATGCGATCTTGTGGAAAGTTATAGGTGCGGATTTTTTCTGAGCGGTCACCAGTACCAACTTGTGAGCGGCGAGCATCTCCGCGTTTTTGCGCTTCTTCATCTTCCATGTGCTGCAAGAGGCGAGAGCGTAAGACAGTCATGGCCTTGGCTTTATTTTTATGTTGTGATTTTTCATCTTGGCAGACCACAACCATGCCACTAGGGATATGGGTAATACGCACGGCTGAATCAGTCGTGTTGACACTTTGCCCACCATTGCCACCAGAGCGGAATACATCAATGCGTAAATCATTTGGATGAATCTCTAGATCAGTTTCTTCAGCTTCCGGAAGAATAGCAACAGTGATCGTTGAGGTATGCACGCGACCTTGTTTTTCTGTTTCTGGAACACGTTGGACACGGTGCACGCCGGATTCATATTTAAAATCAGAGTAGGCACCAACACCTTCAATTTTTGCAATCACTTCTTTGTAGCCATCGATTCCATTTTGACTCGCAGAGAGAATTTCAACATGCCAGTTTTTGCTTTCCGCATATTTAATGTATGCCCGAAATAATTCAGCAGCAAACAATGCAGATTCATCTCCGCCAGCCCCTGCGCGGATTTCCATAATGATATTTTTTTGGTCATTTGGATCTTTGGGTAAAAGGCGTTTTTGAATCAGTGCATCTAATTCAATGTCTTGAGCTTGCAAGGCCTTAAGCTCTTCCTTCGCCATATCTGTGAGTTCTGGGTCAGAGTTATCATCGATTGTCGCTTGGGCTTCTGTGAGGGCTTTTTGCACAGACTCCATTCGGTGGATAATTTCGACCGTGTCTTGCAATTCATTATATTCAATAGAGACCCGTTCAAAGAGTTTGCGATCTTGCGCAAGTTCGCCAGATTGCAGCTGCATTTGCAGGTCTGCAAAGCGATCAAGGATAGGTTGTGTAATGGAGGATGGGATCATGGTCAAATAATAACACAATTAAAAAACGGGACACAGAGCCCCGTTTCAAAATCGCGTGTTTATAAGTCAGCGAGTGCTGCTTTAAGAGCGTCTTTTGCAGATTGCTTGGTTTCACCACCAGTACTGCGTTTTGCTTTTCGTTCTGCTTCTTTTTCTTTCTTTGAACGCTTCGGACCAACTTGAGCAATTGCCACTTTTTTCGCTTCTTTGTCTTTGAATTTTTCAAGACGTTGTGCAGAATCCAAGAAACGTTGCTCACCAGTAAAAAACGGATGACAGTTTGAGCAAATTTCAGTTGCAACAGTCTCTTTTGTTGAGAGTGTTTCGAATTTGTTTCCACACGCGCAGGCGAGTGTAACACGGTGCATTGTTGGGTGAATATCGGCTTTCATAAGTCTCTACATTTCATTTGAATATCGAAAATGACTATACTATAGAATGATTTTTGTGTCAAATCAGGGAATTGCGAGTGGGCCTGAGAACATGGGTTGCATGCCTCAGGCCCTGGTTGGCGACAGTCACTCAGTGACCGCCGCCAACGTCACAGCCATCTGGTCCGTTGTCATCATCCGTGTCGTCGCTGGCGACGAGGGTTCCGGCCTGATGGCCGGTGAAGCAGACGAGTCCCGGAACGTTCCGGGATACCGTAACAGCTTCGCCGCGCTCGGTGAGACTTCCCGGGACTTTCGTCCCTTCAGCCTCACATTGCGCCTTCTCAACGGCCGCGGCTGCCTTCGCGTTGTCCAATTCTCTCTCGAGCATGGCCATGATTCTTATCCTCCTACCCACAGGGTACCGATTCTTGCCAAAAAGCGCAAGATATTGTATAGTCAGGTTCGCGATTCGTTTAAAAAAATCGCATATTTAATAACTCGTACAGCAGTCACCAAGCGCTTGAGACCTGCCATCCCTGTATAAGGGCGGCCCTCTATGCAGACTGTTGGGATAAAAAGGAACAAACCTTATGAAAATGCCAAGTCTTTCGGATTTACTCCGAGCTGGTGTCCATTTTGGCCACCAAAAAAGTAAACGTCATCCAGGAATGACATCATCAATTTACGCAACTCGCAATGGCGTGAGTGTTATTGATTTAGAAGCAACACAGAAACAATTAGAAGAAGCAGCAAAAGCCGCGCAATCACTTGCAGCGCAAGGCAAAACAATCTTGTTCATTGGAACAAAGTCACAAGCCGGAGCGCTCGTGAAAAAATTTGCTGAAGCGTGCGGAATGCCATACATGCATCATCGTTGGCTTGGTGGTCTTTTGACAAACTTTAAAAACGTTGTCGAAGTACCGAAAAAACTCGTTGATCTCAAAATCAAACGTGATAATGGTGATTTGAAGAAGTATACAAAAAAAGAACAGCTCGAATTTGACCGCGAAATCGAACGTTTGAGTACTTCTGTTGAAGGTCTTCAAAACTTAACAAAACTCCCAGATGCTGTATTCATTGTCGATCTGAAAGAAGAAAAAACTGCACTCACTGAAGCGTTGCAATTGAAAATTCCAGTATTTGCAATGTGTGATACAAATGTAAACCCACGCGATATTACATTCCCAATCCCATCAAATGACGATGCGGTAAAATCAATCGAATTGATTTTGACAGTCATGTCAGAGGCGATTGAAACTGGCCGAAAAGATGCGGACAAAAAAGCCGCTGCAGACGCTGCTGCCGCAGTAAAAGCTGCTGCAGTAACACAAACAGCTGCCTAAAAAAATCCATTAAAAACACAGATCATATGTCAATGGAAACAATCCAAAAATTACGTAATCAAACTGGCGCTGGAATCATGGACGTGAAAAACGCACTTGATGAAGCGGGTGGTGATGTTGAAAAAGCCCACGAAATTCTCCGCAAACGAGGAGCTGCTGTGGCACAAAAAAAAGCGGATCGTGAAGCAGGGGAAGGTGTTGTGATGAGTTACACTCACATGGGTCGCATTGGTGTACTTGTTGAACTCAACTGTGAAACTGACTTTGTAGCGCGCACTGACGATTTCCAAGGTCTTGCAAAAGACATTGCGATGCAAATTGCGTCAATGAATCCATTGTATGTTTCAATGGATGATATTCCAGCAGAAGTTCTTGAAAAAGAACGCGAGATCGCGCTTGCACAAATCGAAGGTGATAAACCAGAAGATGTGAAAGTAAAAATCATCGAAGGAAAAGTTGCGAAATATGCGAAAGAAATTTCACTCCTTGAACAACCATTTTTCCGTGATGATTCAATGACTATTCGTCAATTAGTGGAAGCAGCGGTTGGAAAAATGAATGAAAACATTCAAGTGCGTCGCTTTGTGCGTTTTGCGCTCGACGATGCTGCCAAAGGCGGTAACGAGTGATATACTAAAGACCTATGCAACTCATTGACTGGATTATTCTTGGATTCATTGTCGCGGCTGCGCTCGCGTTGCTCTTTTTGCTATCACGCAAATGGAAGCAGTTACTGCTACTTGATTTAGCGGCAATGCCAAAGGCGAAATTACGTTCCAAAAAATACCAGCTCATTGAAGGGCGATTGCAACGACGAGCTTCCTCTGTGTTTGAGGTTGTTCGTCAGTTGCTCGCGCCGGCAACAAAAGCGATTCAAGAGCAGTCAAAACGACTCTATGAATCTATTGTTGCACTTGAGCGCAAATACCATCTTGATGAATTGATGCCACAAAATCAGAAAGACAAAGAAAAAACCCGCGTCAAAATTGCGCAAATGCTCGAAGCTGGAGCCGCGTTATTTAAAGAAGAAAAATACACAGATGCGGAACAATTATTTTTAGATATTATTCGCATTAACGATCGCGAAGTGCAGGCATATGAATATCTTGGAGAGATTTATATGCAGCGTCGTGAATTTGATCATGCGATTGAAACATTAGAATTTGCGAAACAGTTGTCGCCAGAAGATGATCGAATTTCATTTGATTTGTCGACGATTTATCAAACCCGTGGGGAGCTTGAGCGAGCAAAACGGTATTTGACTGAAGCAGTGGAGCTTGCACCAACGAATCCAAAAAATATTGATGCCTTACTGCGCCTGGCGATTGATATGAAAGATTTGCCAGTTGCGCGCGACATGCTGAAAGCAATGAAAGATGTGAACCCAGAAAATCAGAAGATTGAAGAGTTGCAAGCGTCGATTAAAGAAATTGAAAAAGAATTGTTAGTGAAGCCAGGGCAATAAATTACTTGAATGGACACTTGAGTTATTCGTGATTATTCGCTACACTTCCGAAGCTATATTTGAAATATACGCCGTTTTAGCTCAGTCGGTAGAGCGTCACCATGGTAAGGAAGTGGTCGGGGCTAAAATCGCAAAAAAGCCCGTAAACATTGGGCGAAGTAGCACTTAGGCAGTGAGGTATGACCACTTCCATTGTGGAAGGGGTCGAGGAAACAACATGCCGTTGTAGCTCAGTTGGTAGAGCATCACCATGGTAAGGTGAAGGTCTCGGGTTCGAATCCCGACAACGGCTCATCCAAACTTTGCGTCACCACTTTCATATAACCAATATGAAAGTATGGACATCAAAAATCTCCACGAGCAATTCTGCGAATACCAAATTGCTTTTAAAGGTTACTCGCCAGGAACAATCGAAGGCTATCAAAGTGCGCTTCGGATTTTCTTAATCTGTCACCCAACTATTGAGTCGGTGAATCAAGTGACAGACATGACAGTGCAGGAATTTTTTTACTGGGGTCGTGCAGAACGGAAATGGCTTCCGAGTACATTTGTGAGCTACCTCAAGAATCTGAAAGTGTTTTTTGATTACGCTGTGAAGAATGGTTTTCTTGATAGAAATCCGTTTGTGGGAGTTGATAAGCCACGGCTCGGAAAACAGCTCCCAAAGTCTCTCACCAAACAGCAGGCGAGAGAGATTCTTGATGTAGCGTTGCACAAAAGCGGAGTAGAAGAATTTACGCGTGTTCGTAATCACGCAATATACGCAACCTTCTTGCATGCTGGTTTACGCAAAGGGGAGGCACTCAAGCTCACCATGAACGATGTAGACCTCATGAACAACCGTTTAAGCATTCGGGAGGCAAAAGGGAATAAAGACCGTATGGTGCCCATTTCAAGCACGCTACACACCATTTTGAACCGCTACGTGAGCGCTAGGCAGAAGGAGGGGCGATACTGTGAACAGTTCTTTGCTTCCACAAATACGGACACTGGCCTCACTGAGCATGGCCTCGGGCATATTCAGGATACGATGGAAGGGTTAGTGAGCTTTAAGTTTCATATCCATAAGCTGAGGCATACGTTTGCCACGCTGATGCTCGATGGTGGATGTAATATCTACACGCTATCGAAAAT
>CAZBLE010000020.1:0-14752 GCA_964492735.1 uncultured Gammaproteobacteria bacterium | reverse complement strand
AGTAACAAAATTAACTGTCATACTTTATCATACTTTTTTTTAAGGTAAAAGAACATACTACTCTATTAGGCTAATATTAGATAAAATATAACTCTAAGTTATCCCCTTATTTGCAAAATAAAACAAATCTTTTTATTATTGCTGCCGTGCGATGTGCACAACAACAACCTTATGACGGATGGTTACCATGACCTACCAGATGCCATTGGTTCTCGAGCTCGCTCACCGCACAACTTCGGAAGCGGAGGATGCTCACGAGGTCGGTGAAGAATTGTACCGCAACGGCAAAGTCGCTGTTCTGCTCGTCGCAGGCGGTGAAGGTAGTCGACTCGGCTTCTCCGGACCGAAGGGTCTCTGTCCATTCGGTGACGACTGCAGTGTCATCTACGACATTCACGGTGAGAACGCGCGCAAGCACAACGTTCCACTCGTCATCATGACAAGCGATGCGACTGACGCTGCAACCAAGCTCTTCTTCAGGGTCTGGTACCCAGACCTGAATGTAACCTTCTTCAAGCAGGGCAACCTCAACTGCGAGGACTTGAACGGTAGCCCTGTCCATCGCAGCGCTACCGAACCGCTCACCAACCCGAATGGGCACGGCGGTGCCTACACGGACGGAATGAAACGGGGTGTGTTCCATGCGCTCAAGGCACGTGGAATCGAGTACCTGCTCTACATTCAGGTCGACAACGTCTTGGCTGCAATGTACGACCCGTACACCGTCGGGATGACAGCTCTTCACAAAGAGGACATTGCAACGAAGCTCGTCCGCAAGCGCGACCCGAGCGAGCGTGTTGGCCACCTTGTGCGCAACGCGCACGGCAAACACCTCGTCGTGGAATACACGGAGGTGACTCCGGAGCAGCTGTCGCAGACCAACGACGACGGTGAACTGGTCTTCAACTGGGGTCAGGTCGCGGCTCATTGTTTCAGACTCGACTTCTTCATCGAGTGCTGGGAGCGAGGCATTCGCCTTAAGCCCCACAAAAGTCAGAAGAAGCTCAAGGCCTGGGTCGACGACAAAGTGACCGAGGTTGACGGCTACAAAGCAGAAACCTTCATCTTCGACTTGTTCCCGTACGGCCGAGTGATCGGTGTCGAAATCGTCCGCGAAGACGAATTTGCGCCGGTGAAAAACGCGAGTGGCCCGGACTCGCTCGATACCGCCCGAGATCTCTACACCGCGTTCATCGCGCGACAGAGCAAGTAGCGACAAATAAAAAATCCTCGAAACACATAACGAGGTCATGCGGTGAAAATCGACGTTCACTCACCGCATGTACGTCTCAAAAGATGCGCATCTTTTCTGATGAGTCCAAAAGGACGAAAGACGCAATAATAATTGACTTTTCTTTAAAAATATGTAATAATATTTTTGGAGGTGTCACATGTGGATGTACGAGTTTCCACCGACAGAACACCCGGAGTACACGCTCCGGGAAAAGATCTACATCGGGGCGTTTTGCGTCCTGATTCTGGCAATCAGTCTGCTCACGCTGATTTGATTGCCCGTTGTTCACTCAAGAAAAATAGTTTTCTCCAGTGAACAACGCCTTCCTTAAAAAGACTATTGAATATCTTTAATTACAGACTCTATATAGTCAGTACACTGCTCAACGGAATGAGCGATGTGTAATTTTTTATTGTCTCCAAGTTGTGTAAAAAATTGAATAGCCTCTTCTGATTGATTCATTAAAATAATTGGCTTTTCCCATTTCATAGCAAGCCCAACCTCTGAGGCCGTCCCTGGATTCATTCCACATATAATCACCACATCAGCTGTGAGCGCATTAATATTATTACGAGCATCGCTCATATTTGTCATAATAGGAATGGTCACACCCTCAGAGATAATAGAGCGATCATCTGAAGGAATTATTCCAATAACCACGCCATTTTTAGAAGAAGCACCACGACTTACTGCGTCCATCACACCAACATTTCTACCACCAGACAAAACGGTATAACCAGCTTCAGCGATCGCTACACCAAGCTCAAATGCCACCTTCTTGTCTAACTCTGTTGCGTTATCTCCAGGTCCCATGACACCAATAATTTTTTGCATACCTATTTTGATAGTTTTTGATTTAAAATACGGGCAAACATTTCAGCAATGGCGAATGATTGCTCCTCTGTCATATCAAGCACATCAGGCCGATTCGCCAAAAGACGGAACGTTGCAGACTCATCAATACCAGCACTTTCAAGGCGTTGCCGAGCATCAGCAGATAAAAAAGGTCGAATCTGACCAATAGTTACCCCGATATCACGACACGGAACTCCTTCGATCACACCACCGGGGTATACACGATCTTGATCAATAATTTCTAATGGAAAATTCTCAAAAAACGCCTGCTGAGCGTGTACGGCAGGAGAATCTGGTAATTTCGCGGCAACTCGATCTACAGCAGTTTCAAACAAATTATTTTTAGAAAACAGCGGTGCGGCTACCATGTTAAAATCAGCCAATCGTTTCATGATCTGAGTATACAAAGGAAGAAGCGAAGGATCATTAATATCGCCCACTTCAGCAATTCTATGCCGTACAGCACGAAGCATTTCGTCCACATCATCAGACGGCATAACAGCAAATAACGGTTCAATTTGAGTTGAAAAACGAGCCAGTCCATCATCAACTAATACAACAGCGCTTGCTGCTTGAATTTTTTCATACACATCTTGCTCTTTTGCAAATGGAGTAAAGGACACCTTACTTCTCAACTCCGGACGATCTGCCGTTGTGTCAATAAATTTTTTCATAACCCCCTGAAGTGGCGCGAGTCCACCAACAGGCGCAGCACACGCAACAACAACCTTATCTTGATGCTCATCAATCAATGAAATAATCATATCAACAACTGCTGTTGTATACTTATCAACATATTCTTTGTATTCATTACCATCCATCAAAGTGTCAATTTCATCAGGCATTTCTATTAAACGTGCTGCGTCTAATGCGGCTTCTACGCATAATTGTAGAGTCGTGGGGTCAATGGACTCTAAGTTTCCTTCAGGAACCTTAAAGATAAAAGTCATTCGATACAGTCCTTTTCTTTCAAATGGCTGGGCGTCAATACCTTTTGGTGGCTCAAACCGCCGTGGTTGCGGTAACTCAATACGAAATACAGAATCACCATTCATTGGTTGCGGCTTTCTTCTATCACGATGAGCTCTTTCCATAAAAATTCATTTATACTATTACTTATAGTTCTTATTTTAAATAAAATAGCAAAAAATACAACACTACGCCACCTCTAGGCAATAATCCCGCCCCCAAGCACAACATCCCCGTCATACAACACCGCTGATTGACCGGGCGTCACAGCACGTTCTGGACTCTGAAACGCAATCGCAATTCTCCCCTCTTCCTCAACTGTCACTGTCGCGGGTTGTGGCGTTTGTCGATATCGAATCATCACTTCACATTCAAACGTGCTACCAACCTGCACACGCGGATCTTCCGCACTCACAAGCCAATGCATTTTTTCAACCGCGCACTCACTCGCAAACAGTCGCGGATCATCAACATTATTCGTCACCAATAACTCTCCACTCGCCATATCTTTCGCAAACACATAAAACGGACCAGTCCCACCAATATCAATTCCACGCCGCTGTCCAATCGTAAAAAAATGTAATCCTTGGTGCTCGCCAATTTCCGAACGCGTACCATCCGCACCAACAAGCACAATTTTCCCTGGCTTCTTTTCAATATATTGATCAATAAATGTTTTGTAATCAATATCGCCAATAAAACAAATACCGGTCGAATCTTTTTTCTCCGCATTCAAAAACCCTTGCTCAAGTGCAATTTTTCGCACCTCACCTTTCGTCAAATCCTGCAGCGGAAACAAGACACGTGGAAGCACTGCCGCATTCATCCGATGTAAAAAATAGGTTTGATCCTTGTCTCGATCTGCTGGTTTTAATAACTGAAACGACCCGTCTGCTGCTACATCGATTTTTGCATAATGCCCTGTTGCAACAAAATCTACACCCTCTTGTGCGAGTGCACGTTCAAAAAATAACCGAAACTTAATTTCTTGATTACACAAAATATCCGGATTTGGAGTCCGACCTGCTTTGAGCTCACTCACAAATTCTGAAAACACTAAATCATGATACTCATTCACAAAACTCATCACCCGAAATGGAATACCGAGTTTTTCTGCAGCCGCTCGAGCATCTGCCAAATCAATTTCCCACGGGCAATCATTGATCCGATTTTTTCGATACACCGCCGTCTCCCCGCTCCATTCCGTCGGATCTTCCCAATTCTTCATGAAGACACCTTGAACATCATATCCTTGCTGTTGCAAAAGATATGCTGCAACGGTGGAATCAACTCCTCCGCTCATTCCGACAATCACTGTTTGCTTCATGTATTATTGTAACTTACCAGGACCGGCAGGATTATAGCCATTTTTGACTTCAGCGCTATCTGAAAATCCATCACCGTCTGTGTCTGCTTTTTTTGGATCAGAACCATACTTCTTTTCATCTGCGTCTGTCAATCCATCTGTGTCAGCATCTTGTGTTGCTGCTGCTTTATTCGCATTTGCAGCCGGGGCACCATTTGGTGTTGAGCCGGTATTCGGTGTTTTAATATATGTTGAATATAACCACAGTCCTACAGCAACGACACTCGCAAGTGCTGCAACCACTGCCCCAACAATTAATAATTTGGTGGCGAGGCTTAGTTTTTCTTTTCCAAATAAATCCGCCTCATCGTCTGGAGTCAGTAATAACGGTGGCGCAATCGTTGTTTGAGATGCTGCTGTGTTTGGCTGTTGAGTCACTGTGCTACCCGGCATCCCTGCTTGTGACGCATTGCCAAAAGACTGCGGGTCTTGCTGAGGCTGTGCTGGAAGTGAGCCGAACGCACCAAAGCTCGAATCAGCTGGTGGCTGCATAGCGGGCTCTTGTGGGACTGCTGGTTGTGGACTTGCAACATGCGCTGAACCATACACATCAACCGGTTGTTGCATCGGCTGTGTCATTGGAGGAATACCTCCTTGCCCTTGTGGCGCTGGTTGTTGACCGGGCAACGGCTGCTGCCCAAATTGGGGATCATTTGGATTCATGTAAAAATTATACCATATGTGATATAATTTTCTCAATGAAAATTCTTACCTGGATCCGCAACCTCAAAATCCAATATAAAATCTCCCTGATTTTTGTGGTGATTTTAGTATTGATGATCAACCTTGGTGTACTCACCATCACCGCTGTTGATGACATTCGAGCAAACACAGACACCATTGCTGCTCAGTTTGTTCCAAAAATTATTCACACGTCGGAATTAAAAGATAGCTTAAATATATCGATTGCAGCGGCGTACGATTATATTCAAACTGGGAATCCTAAATCAAAAGAGCTCTACCAAACAAAACTGCAAGATGCATTGCGGGCGCAAGTGCAACTCTTTTTACTTTCAAAAACATCTGATGACTTTGAGTTTACAAGCTCATTTGAAGAATACATCAATAACACCACCAATAGTGTGAACGATCTCGTCGCGAGCTATGAATCTGGTGCATCTGATACAGTGATTCAAGAAAAAGTGAATGTCGTTTCAACAAATCGTGATGTGTTCATTGATTTCTTAGACACAAAAATTTCAACAAAAATTCAAGCCGACTCGGCAGCAGTGCAAAAACAAGCGCAAACACAGTTTAGGCAAACTATTTTAATGGTCATTCTCGCAATCTTGCTCGCTATCGTAACCATGCTATTGCTCTATTCTTTTATCCGTCGTTCTGTTTCAAAACCAATTGAAAACTTAACACTCGCCTCTGAACGCATTGGTACAGGCGATTTTTCAGCCAATATTCCAATTGAAGGAAATGATGAAATTGGTGTGTTGTCACAAACCTTTAACACCATGAGTCAGCACATTGAACAAGCGCAAGCCGCTCTTGAAACAGAACTGGCAAAAACAAAATTACTCGACAAACAAAAAACAGAATTTTTAAGTATTGCCGCACATCAACTCCGCACACCAATGAGTGGTATTAAATGGGTTGTGCAAATGACACTCGATGGTGACTTCGGTGAAATTAATGAAGAAGCGAAAAAACAATTACAGCTCAGCATGGAAAATGTTGATCGCATGATTACACTGATTAATGGATTGCTTGATGTCACTCGTCTTGAAACACAAGGCTTTGAATTTCAATTTGCAAATGCAGACTTGCTTCCATTGTTTACAGATTCAGAAAAAGATTTATTTCAAGCAGCGGAAAAAAACGACGTCACTGTTTCAATCGATACACCAACAGAGCCACTCCCTCAGATCAGCATGGATGCGGAAAAAATGTCACTCGTTACGCACAATCTCCTTGATAATGCGATTAAATACACACCAAAGGGCGGTTCAGTACATGTGCAATTTTCTCACGATGCCGAACATGTCACATTTACGGTTACAGACACAGGGTACGGCATTCCAAAAAGTGAACAAGATCGTATTTTTAGTAAGTTTTTCCGCGCATCAAATATTCAAACTGTGCAAGCTGATGGCTCTGGCTTAGGGTTATTCATGGTTTCACAAATTGTAAAACGCCATGGTGGAACAATCCGATTTGAAAGTGAAGAAAATACAGGCACAACCTTTTTTGTCACCCTTCCAATTCACGGACCAAAAGACCAATAGCTAGTTTGCGTCTCGAACCTGCAAAATACGTTCGACATATTTTGCGATCATATCAAACTCGAGATTTACGTGATCACCTTTTTTCCAATATTGAATTGTTGTGTGCTCCCATGTATGTGGAATAATCGCAACAGAAAACTGCGGCAGAGCCTCTTTCTCTGTTGGTTCAATGACCGTCAGTGCAATCCCATCAATTGTCACACCACCTTTGTGCATAAGATATTGAGAGAATTCTTTTGGGTAGCTCACAGTCACAATATGAGATTCTCCATCTTTTGCAATCTGCGCAATACTTCCAAGTGCTTCAACGTGCCCAGACACCAAATAGCCTGAAACCATATCATCAAGCTTCATGCTACGTTCAACGTTTACAAACTCACCTGCTCGCTTCTCTCCTAGGTTTGTAATACGCAATGTTTCTGGCATGTACTCAACACCAAATGTTTCCATATCTTCTGCAATCACTGTCGAGCAGACACCATTAATTGAAACACTTTCGCCAATTGCAAAATTCCAATCTGTTGGCTTATGAATCCGAAATATTTGATTTGAATCTGTGTGATGGATATCTGTGATCGTTTGTGTGGCAGAAATAATTCCAGTGAACATAGGTTATGATATATGGGTAGTAAAAAATTCTCGAGCACGAGCTTCATCTGTGTGCATTGCATCAAGCAACTCATCTACAGTGGCAAACTTTTTGGATCCTCGCAAGGATGAAAACAGATGTACTGTTAACCACTTACCATACAGATTTCCACTAAAGTCAAACACATGCACTTCAACCTTTTTTTTCGTTCCTCCAAATGTTTCAGCAGCACCAATAAAAGTCACACTCGGAAGCCATAGTCCGTTTTTATAGACAACTGCCTGAGAGCGGTATTTTTTTTGCAGCGCCGCGGACACACGATCAATATTCACTAAACTGACATAGACGCCATCTGCAATATCTTGATGTAACACAAGATTTGCAGTCGGGTACCCAAGAGTTCGGCCAAGCTGGTTGCCTTTGCGGACAATACCGCGAATTGTGTGCGTTGGTTGTAATACAGACATCTGGAGCACTATACAAAAAACCGTGGGTTTTGTCCACGGTTTTTGCATTCAAGAGCCTACGTAAATACTACGCGGCGCTGTGTTATTTTTTCAATTCTTTTTGAATTTGTGTCCACTCTTTTTTGAGTTGTGCAGTTAATTCTTTTGCCGCTGCAGCTGTGAGTTTTTTACGCTTTGTATACTCAACCATTAAATCATCAATCATGTCTTCGTACATCTTCTTTGTCATTTTTGCGCCTTTTTCAACGCGTTTACTGACTTCGCGTGACAAATCTTCTGCGTGCTCACGACCTTTTTTTGCAAGCTCTTTCCCCTGCTTTGATTGTGTTAAAAATGCCGCAACTCCAGCCGCTGTTGCTGCGGCGATTCCTGCGCCAATTAAAAACTTTGACGCTTTACCTGTTTTTTTTGCTACTGCTTTTTTTGCCATAACGCATAAAGGTTACTTACTAATAGTTCTATGTTAGCACACTTTTGATTATGCAACAGTAATTGTCTGCCCTGCATGTGGAACAATCACCTCTGCTGTCATCTGCTCGCGTAAGTGGTGCTGCAGCTCATTTGCCTGAGACAACTCTCCATGCGTAATGCAGACTTTTTTCAAGCGCTGTTGATTAACATGCATAATCCAATCAGTGAGCTTATCGCGATCTGCATGCGCTGAATAGCCACCAATTGCCGACACCTTCGCGCGTACTTGCAATTCTTTTCCGTTCACCTTTACTGTTTTTGCTCCATCAAGTAATTGACGACCAAGCGTTCCTTCAACTTGATACCCAATAATCAAATAATGATTTTGCGGACCTTCAATGTATCGCTCAATGTGATGTACGATTCGACCACCTTCTGCCATTCCACTGCCAGCAATAATAATTTTTGGTGCTTTTACATTATTAATAGCCTTTGACTCGGCCGCTGCTTCTGTGAGCGTGAGTCCAGGAAACTGAAAAATGTTATCCGAAGCCATTTCTTGTCGAGTCTCTTGGTTTAAATATTCTTTATTTTGTTGAAATACGGCTGTCGCTTTAATTGCCAGAGGACTATCTAAATACATCGGCACATGTGGAATTTCTTTGTCCGCAACCATTTGATTCATTTCATACAGCAATTCTTGCGTACGTTCTAATGCAAATGCCGGGATCATCAATACACCACCTTGCTGTACAACTTCATGAATTGTATTTTTTAATAATGTCGTACGAGTTTGCTTATCTTCATGCACTCTGGCCCCATACGTTGATTCCATAATCACCATATCCGCAGCCTCAACATATTCTGTTGGAAATAAGAGCGGCACAGGCGCGTTGCCAAGATCTCCAGAAAAGACAACCCGCTTTCCATCTGCGTCAATGAGCGCGATAGCAGACCCTAAAATATGCCCTGCATCAATCAACTCAATCGTCACGTCTTTTATTTGCATTGGCTGATGATACCCTGTCGGCGCAAACAACTGCACTGCATCCATGACATCTTGCGCGTCATACAACGTCGGTAACCCTTGTTCACGTGCATGCTCTTCAATAATTCGAACCGAATCTTCAAGCAATAACCGAGCGAGTTCCAAGGTTGGTTTTGTTGCAATAATTTTTCCATTAAATCCTTCGCGTACGAGCTTTGGAATTCGACCACAGTGATCTAAGTGAGCATGCGTCAAAACAAGCGCGTCGATTTCTGAAGGATTAAAATCAAAGTCTTCAAAATTTGCTTTCCAATTATCGTCACCACCTTGAAACAATCCACTATCAACCAATAGCTTTGTTCCAGCTGTTGTTTCCAATATATATTGGGAGCCAGTGACCTGCTCTGTTGCGCCAAAAAATGTTACTTGCATGCCTACAGTTTACCGCGATTGGTACCACTCGGCAAATGCATTTAATGCTTTAACACGATGATGTGAGCCTGGAATGTCTGGCGTAAACAACGGAATGTATGGCATTACAGCGTACTCTGTAGCGGCAGCTCCGGTATCAAATTGATGTGTAATACTCCCATCATTTGTTGCATGAAAAATCATCGGCTCTTTTAGTGTGTTGTCCATGTATCCAACATAACAATGAAATGCCGCTCGATCGCCTTCTGCTGTGAGCGCAAAAAGACCTGCATAGCCGATCATCTTGTAAATGTCTTTAGAGTACACGCCAGGAAATTGTTGATATTTTTCAATATAAAAACCGGAATCATCCACAAGCACTGGACTCTTCATTAATTGAAATGCCGCAAGCGTTTTTGCCGTCACAACTGCCACGTGATCAGTTGTTTGTAATTCTGGCAGATCAACACTTGCTTGTTGCACATCAATCTGAAAAGGCTGAAGCGCTGTTTCTATTTCAGTAAATTTTTTATGGTTACCTGTAACAATTGATATCATATACATCTATCTACTGATTTGTTTTTGACACAACTGACAAATACCTCCCGCAAATCGATTCATCGCAAAATTATATGTCTCTAAAACACCGCTAAATGTCACCAACGAAGTCTGCTGTTGGCTTTTTTTAATCATAATGTGCGCGCCCGTATCAACAACCTCCGGGTCTTCATTGTTGTCCGACGTCACAACTGCGCGGCCGCGTGTGATTGTCACCTCAATCTGCGCATCTTCATCAACGACCAAATGACTCATTGTGTTCACTGAGTTATTAAATGCAATGCCAATGCCAGACCGAAAATTACTTCTGGTAATTGATTGATAATACCCTGTTGAGCCAAGTGGTGTGCTGATAATCAAACCATCGCCAACAATTTCTTCTGGGTGCGCTATTCCATTAATTGCAAACCGTAATCGAACGCTTGTGTTAATACGCGAATGACCAATCATCAAATCATACAACCCAATATGCGACCTATCTTCTGACTGTGCTTCTAATTTCATGTGTGGCTCCAGTGTGTAGTTTTTACTACTGAGCGCTGTTAGCATTTCTGTTGCAGCAGTTTCACGACATTCCTCGCAGAGCATGGTGCTGCGCAACATCATTTTTGGCACAAGTGGAATATGCTGCTCTCCATACAACAATGTACCGTCTCCACCATAACAAATAACTACATCACAAACATCTGGCGTCACATCAGATTCATCTGGAAACTGATGATTTATAATCGTCAGCTCAGGATAATGTTCCTGTATACGCAAAATCAGCTGGTCTCGATTCAGGCCAACAACATATACTCTCAACATATTCGGCGGAAATTATGCAACAAAAACCGTACTCCCCACCATAATGAAGAGAAAAAGCGCAATACTGACAGCAATCATACCTCTAAACATGGCTAGATAATGCAATTTTTTGGCTCTTTTGTCAATTATTTTCTGTGAGTTATCCCCAATAGATAGACAAATCCTCAAAAAATAGCGTTTTTATCCCTCATTTGCTACAGTATATTCATGAATTGCCCAAATAAAGAACTCTGCGGCTCATGTGGCTGGTCCCATATCCCGTATGACAAACAACTTACTCAAAAACTGGCTGATATCAATGGATCATTTGCCCTCAAGGAACTTGATTTAAAGTGCGAAGAGATTCTTCCCTCACCTGTAACGGAACATTTTCGGAATCGAATGGACTTTGTGATTGACTTTGAAGGTCGGGTTGGTTTGCGGCAAAAAGGAAAATGGTGGCGTGTAATCGATGACCACACCTGTTTTTTAGCGAGCGAAGATATCGAGCATCTGTTTCACATTGTTCGAGACTGGACGAAGACCTCCGAGCTCACATTTTTTGATCGCAAAGCACACACCGGACTTCTGCGCTACGCCGTCATTCGCTCCACACTCAAGGGTGAAACAATGATTACTATTGTCACAAGCGCTCCGAAAGATGCTGCAGAAGAGACCGCGACACAAGAAGCGCTTACAGCACTCGCGAGTAGCAGTCATGCGACAACAGTAATCTGGAGTATTAACCACACAATTTCTGATGTCAGCGTTGGCGATGAGTTGCGTGTGATTTCAGGCGATGGCGCAATTCACGAAGAAATCAATGGAGTACAATTTGCAATTTCTCCAAATGCGTTTTTTCAAACCAATCCGCATGGCGCGAGTGTCTTGCAGCAAACAGTTCTTGAACGCATTGCCGCAATTGCTCCAAAGACCCTTCTTGATCTGTATTGTGGCTCTGGATTTTTTGGCATTAGTGGCGCAATGAAACTCCCTAACACAAAAGTGATCGGTGTTGAAATTGTTCCAGAAGCCATTGAAGATGCGCGACGGAATGCAACACTCAACGGCATCGGAGAAGATCGGATTGAGCTCACAGCGCAAAAAACAGAAGACTTTGATTGGGGTCACTATAACGCAGACTGCGTCATTCTTGATCCACCACGCAGCGGCATGCACGACGCGGCACTCGCTGATGTCATTCGCATCCTGCCGCCCGAGATTATCTACGTGTCTTGCCACCCAAAAAACTTTGCCCGGGCAATGGTGCAATTGAAAGAACACTATACTGTTTCGTTCATGCGCGCTATTGATATGTTTCCTCATACCCCACACGTCGAGCTCGTAACGCATTTGATCCGAAAATAAGGTATACTATTGGGATATGGAAACTACACCTCAACATCCCAAAAACCAAACCACACCGGAAGCCTACGTTGTCACTGTTGACATGGGCTATGGCCATCAACGCGCCGTTTATCCACTAGCGCATATTGCTGTTGCTCCAGATAGCTGGAATGAAACTAGCAGTACCATTATTGTTGCAAATAACTACCAAGGTATTCCGAAGCGAGATCAAAAACTCTGGACATCTGGCCAATCATTTTACGAAAAAATTTCTCGCATGAAACGGATTCCACTGCTTGGAACCGCTGCGTTTGGCATTATGGATTACATGCAACGCATTCAACCGTTCTATCCAAAACGCACAGAACATGACCCATCATTTCAACTCAAGCAAATTTACGCGCTGATTAAACGTGGTTGGGGAAAACATCTCATTGATACGTTGAATGAAAAACCGCTTCCGCTGATTACCTCATTTTTTACCATTGCCTTTTTTGCAGAAGAACACGGCTATCAAGGCGATATTTATTGTATCTGTACAGATACTGACGTCAGTCGTGCATGGGCTCCACTCAACACTGCAGTGACACGCATCAAATATCTTGCACCAACTTTTCGTGTAAAAGAACGCCTCATGCGGTATGGTGTCCCAGAAAAAAATATTATCACCACCGGTTTCCCTCTTCCTGCAGAAAATATTGGTGATGAATTTGAAATCCTTAAAACATCTGTTGGTAGGCGTTTGTGTGCGCTCGACCCAGAAAATAAATGGCGTGAAAAGTACATGAAAACGTTAGAGCAATATCTTGGCGCTCAGTATTGTGTCATTGAAGACCATCATCCACTGACTGTCACATTCGCCGTTGGTGGTGCTGGCGCGCAACGTGAAGTTGCGAGCACGATTCTTCGAAGCCTCCAGCCACACATTCTTGAGGGTCGCATCAAGCTCAATCTTATTGCCGGATCACGTCATGATGTCTTTCGCTATTTTGAAAACCTCTGCCGCGAGCTCAATCTCACCGACCACGGACATCTCGTGAATATTGTCTATGATGCAAATAAATATCATTACTTTGAAAAATTCAACCACGTACTCAATGAAACTGATGTACTGTGGACAAAGCCGAGTGAGCTCTCATTTTACGCTGGACTCGGACTTCCAATTATTATGACAGAGCCGGTTGGGTCACAAGAAGACTTTAATCGTCAGTGGCTGCTTTCAACTGGCGCAGGGATTGATCAATTAAACCCAAAGGACGCTGGAGATTGGTTGCTTGATTGGGTGCAATCTGGTTGGCTCGCAGAAGCGGCGTACAGCGGCTTTGCAAATGCACCGCACCAAGGCACGAGCCGTGCTCTAGAAGTCATTTTTGAAGGCCGCACAACAGATATTGAGGAAACGCAAATTCTCTAGGTATCGCAACACGGGTGCTTGAACCCACAGCTTTTGCAAATAGACATTCCCCCATTTTCGCCCCAAAAAAATGGTGGCATTGGCGCGCCGCATTTTAAACAGTTTTCTGTCCCTCCGCAGGCATTGACGATTTCTGTGTATTGTTCTTCCATACAAATGACATTTTTGACTTTTTATTTTCTCTTGCGTGGACCACGACGACGAACCTCAGTTACAAGTGCTTCTGGCTGAGCTGGTTGAATATCACCTTCCGTAGAAGCAGCTGTTTCAGTAGCACGCTCTGCTTCACGCTTTGCTCGAATTTCTTCTAGTTTTTTTCCAGACACTAGCATGTAGCATTCTTTCGTCATTCCTTGAATTGCCTGCTCACGCACTACATCATCTAATCCTCTCCACCACTCACCAATCGTTCGATCATACTCCGCGGCAAGTACTCGTGAAAAATCAATCAACATCGGCTTTTCGACACGGTGACCAATAGCGCTCTCTAAAAACTGCTGCGTTTCTTCTGTTGGCATCCGTCCAGCTGGGCAGCCCATTGCTCGACCATACCCCGCTTCAATCAATGTTTGCATATCAAACATTGTGGGATTTGTTGGATCAATGCCGGCGTAGGACTCTACAGCGCGATAGGAACCTCTTCCAACAGCCTCTCGCGTCACCGCAAGAAACCGAAGCGAAGTCCGAGATACGAGTAGCGGCATAGCTGGTTTAAAAAATTTATTCATCACTGCTAGTAGGTCAGCGGTAGCATGTGTTCCTGTGCTTAGTCCTGCTGGAATTGATGTTGAAAACAACGTTGGCGATTGAAGCTCATGCTGTCTTTGTACGCAATCTACAATAAGATTTTTAACATACTCATCAGTAAAAGAACGCACCTCATCTCCAGGCTGTATCCGCAACTGTGCGGTAACATATCGCACTTCATCTTGCCAAATAGAAGCCATATCCTCACGTAATGCTGGCGGATATTGAGAAACAAAATCACGCCATGAGACATTGAGTGAACGTAAAACCGCACGAGAAAATGGATTAATAATATCCAATTGTATTGGCTTGTCCCACTCTAAAATTTCTGCACTTTGTCGCGCATCATAAATTGTTTCTGCGGGGCCGTTATATG
>CAZBLE010000019.1:0-15211 GCA_964492735.1 uncultured Gammaproteobacteria bacterium | reverse complement strand
CCAGAATTTTTGCGTGAAGGTAGTGCGGTAAAAGATTTCATGAATCCAGACAGAATCGTGATTGGCGCTCGAAATGATCGAGCGGCAAAAGTGATTCTTGATGTGTTTGCGCCAACAAAAGGTGAGAAGGTGGTAACATCTGTCGAAAGTGCGGAGCTTATTAAATATGCTAGCAATGCATTTCTTGCTACGAAGATTTCATTCATCAACGAAATTGCGCAGATTTGTGAACGTACAGGTGCAGATATTGAAGAAGTGGCATATGGTGTTGGACTTGACGAGCGTATTGGACCACGCTTTTTACATGCTGGTATTGGTTGGGGTGGTTCTTGTTTTCCGAAAGATGTGCACGCGCTTGACCAGATCGGCGGTGAACATGGCTATGATTTTAAATTGTTAAAAGCCGTGATCGAAGTGAATAATTTTCAGCGTGAACACATGGTGCAACGCATGAAAGACCATTTTGATGGTGACTTGAACGGTAAACGGATTGGGGTTCTTGGGTTAGCGTTTAAAGCCAATACAGATGACATTCGAGAGTCTGCTGCGATTGATATTGTAAAATTGTTACAGCAATCTGGAGCGCAGGTTACTGCATTTGATTACCATGCAACAGAAAATACTAAACGTGAACTTATAGACGTTGCTCTTGAATACGCTGAAGATGTCTATGCAGTTGCTGATAAGGCAGACGCAGTTATTATTGCAACTGAATGGCCAGAATTTCGTGAGCTTGATTGGGGGAAAATAAAAGATATGATGAATGCGCCGGTTGTATTTGATGGTCGTAATTTATTGAAACCAAGTCGCATGCGTGAAGAATTAGGATTTACCTACATTGCCGTTGGTCGGCCTGAATAATACATATGAAACTCATTGTCACAATTCCGTGTTATAACGAAGAAGAGAATCTTGCCGCAGTGATTGCGGAAATCCCACGGCAGATTCCCGGCATTGATTCTGTTAAGGTATTGATTCTTGATGACGGATCAACAGATCGCACAGTTGAAATTGCAAAAGAATCTGGCGCTGACTACATCATTCAAAATGAAGGTAACAAAGGACTTGCAACAACCTTTAAACGTGCGTTGTGGGAAGCGGCGGAGCGTGGTGCTGATATTATTGTGAACACAGACGGTGACAACCATTACGACCAGTCAAAAATTCCAGAGCTGATCGCTCCAATTCTTGCGCATGAAGCGGAAATTACGATTGGATCACGCAAGGTTGATGAATTAAAAGACATGCCATTTTTAAATAAATATTTGAATCAGCTTGGTAGCTTCATTATGACGAAGTGGATTGGTATGCCGCGTTATGATGTTTCCACAGGGTATCGCGCATACACGCGTGAAGCAGCGTTGAAGCTCGGTGTGTATTCACAGCACACCTATGTGCATACGACATTAATGTCAGCGCAGGACCTTAATCTATCGATTGCTGAAGTGCCGATCCTTGCTCGAAAAGTGACACGAAAATCTCGCCTCATTAAAAATATTCCAGATCACATGTGGAAGGCGGGAACAAATATTTTGCGCAACGTGGTGATTTTTCGACCAATGCGATTCTTTGGATGGATTGCTATTGTACTCGCGGTGATTGGCCTCGTTCCGGTACTGCGCTTTTTGTATTTTGTAGTGATTGGACAGGGAAGTGGGCATATTCAATCCTTGATTCTCTCAGGTGTTCTTATTATCCTCAGTTTCAATAGCTTAATGCTCGGAATGCTTGGAACAACACTTGGTTGGATTCGGAAAATTCAAGAAGATCAGTTGTATCTGACAAAAAAACAATTTTTAAACGATAAATAATTCCCATGTTGCAGAAACGCTCCGCGCAATTTTTGCTTACTCTATTTTTTTCTGTGTGCATTATTGTGTCATGCGCATGGGCCTATGGTGATCATGTAGCAATGGGCGCGACTGGCGATGATTCCCCGGGCTATATTTATTTGGCGAGTTTAATGGCGCGCGGTGAGCCATTGTTATGGCAAGACGAGCTTGGCAAAAAAGCACTCGATTTTTTTGGTGATTACAAATATGCGAGTTGGATTTTACCGACACATCATGAGTTCATTCATCCAAATGGAACAATTGCCTCAAAATATCCACTCGGCGCTTCATTACTTCTCGCAGGGTTTGCGTTTATTGGTCGTTTCGTTGGCGATGGTTCAGTGCTTGGAATGTATTGGATGCAACCAGTCCTCGGTGGTGTGATTGTGTTGTTTACATATTGGTTCGCACTCGTATTGTTTCCACAATATCGCATTGCACGGCACATTGTCGGCCTCACAGCCGCTGCTACACTGGCACTTGCTGATGTTTTTTATGATATTGCGATTTCATATCCAATGCGTGAAATTCCATCAATGGCGTTATTGCTTCTGTCGGCATTACTATTTGTTCCGACTATGCGTTTGTTTGCTGCGGATATGCGCGTGCAAGCAAAAAGCGCAGTAGGGTTTTTGCTTTTTGGAATTGTGTTTGGATTGGCATGTACAGTTCGTGAAACAAGTGTCGTCATCTTGCCGGCATTTATTGGATACGCAGTCATTATGACATGGTCTGGGAATTTTTCAGTGAAAGCCCTGATGTTATATGTCCGTAGTATTTGGCAGACGGTTGTGATTATTGTTCTTGGGTTTTGCATTGGCATCGCTCCAATTGTTTGGAATGCTGTACAAATCACAACTCACAATGAGCCATTTAAAGAGCGAGATAGTGGAAATGTTGTTGTGTTATCAAATATCAATCATTTGCAAACAGTGAGTGTTAAAAATGTATTTGAAAGCACAGGGCGATATCGTCCTGCAAATGGATCACTTGGTCAGTATTGGATTGTGTTGAATCGCGTCTCATCTTTGCCATTTATTCCGTTGTTTGCCATTGGAGGTTTCTGCTTGTTGTTTTTTTCTCGAAACAAAGAAGAGCGTGCGACAAGCGTGTTGCTTGGAGGATGGGTGATTGGAACGCTAACGATGTTTTCTTTGTGGATTAATCCATACTCTCGATATATTTTACCGCTTATTCCGATTGTATTGTTGCTCGCTGCTAGTGGTTGGTTGCTAGTACTTCAACACAGTGTTCGTCTACGATTGGGAAATCGTTTCGCATTTGTGATAGCAGTGATCATGGTAATGAGTGTTGCTGGTAGTCTGATTGAACCGTTGCGGCTTATGAAGATTGATCATGCGGTGAATGAATATCCTGATCGAGCGTTAACAGCCACTGATGCAGGTTTACTTGATGCTGTTGCAGATACTGTTTCAGTGAATCAACCCAAAGAAAAGGTTGTTGTGTTTTTTACAGGCGTGACACGCTCTGGCTTATCAGAAGTTTTTATGGCGCATACAGATATTCGAGGTGCACGGTTGCCCTTTGAAGAAGAAAAAGATCAACCAGATCCAGTGCAGGTGGAGAATTTTTTGCGAGAGTTAGTAGGGCAGGGGTATATGTTGTATGTGGTTATGCCGATTAATCCAGAGCCCGAAGTTGTTCGTTTTAAAAATAACTGGATTGAAGCTGGGGGAAATTGGCAAGCGCAACAAGTGTCTGGAAAATCAGATATTGATTTTACATTTGCACAAGACACAACACTCATTCGACTTAGTAAATAAATTGTATGACCTATCCTCATATTCAAAAAATTGCAGACGTAAAGCCATTTCAAAAACCACAAGATTCAATTTTTTCTAAATTGATTAACCGTCGCTTGTCTCGAGTGTTTACATTTTGGTTGATTAAACTGCGGCCGAGTATTTCACCGTCAACTGTGAGTACCATTTCTTTTTTTGTGAGTGCGATTGGAATTGGATTATTTTTACATCCGAATTATGTCTGGCGCTTGCTTGGGATTGTGTTGTTGCAAGTTGGGTTTTCACTCGATTGTTCAGATGGGGAAATTTCCCGTATCCAAAATTCGATGAGCGCGTTTGGTGCGTGGCTTGATTCTGTATTTGATCGCTTGAAAGAGGTGTTGATGCTCGCAGCGCTTACTGCGCAATGGTATTGGTTCCATGCAACTGAAGTGTGGGTGATCGTGCTTGGAGCAGCGGCAATTATTTCTTGGCAGGTGATTGGATATTTGCGTGAAGCAAAAAAATCATCTTGGCCAAGTGCGAGAACAGCCGAAATGTTTATTAGTAAAAATACGTATATCGGCACAGTGGATGTGACGATTTATTTAGTCTGTGTTGGTGTGCTCTTCCAGCAAGAAGTCATTGCTCTCTGGATTTTCTTCCTTGCTGGTTTTCCGCTCATTGCAAAACAGCTGCTGTCAGCATATCGGATGAAGAATACATAAAATAAGAAAAACCAAGTTGACCGCGCAGATGTTCCCAGTCTCCGAAGAGATGGTACTAATCTGCACGGTCATGTCGCCGCGGAAGTCGTGCTAGTGCACGTCTTCGGGGGCAATTGCGATCCACTGACACTCTTCACGCCAGTGCGCGAACCAGTTCATGCGGATCACGTGGCGGCGGCCGTGACAATCCCAGTCCACGGTGCCGATCCCACTGCAGCGCGCCGCGCCGCAGAGACCAACAACGGGAAGTTGTCCTTCCTTCTTCACGTAGTGAGCGATGACTCCCTCGGTCTCGACCTTGTTCGGCCGTTGCAGGCTCCACGCCCAGAAGGCAATGAGGGCGAGCAAGGAGTTCGTTCCCCTCGAGAACGTAACGAGTTCGTAGCTCGTGAAGTGCCCTCCCGTCCCTTCCGGGACGGGGAAGTCTTCCTGAGAGATGTCGTAGCTCCCGATGGGGAGCTCCATCGGGAAGTGAGGGGTGAGTTCGTAGTCCCCCTTAATTCCCAGATAGTCCCTCCCATCAACCCAGGCGGTCCCCGCGAGACCGTTGGTCTGGACGTCCCCAACAACAAAACTCAGAACAAATCGGACGATTCCCTTGAGGATTTCGAGCATTGTAGCCCTTCCTTTTCTGAGGAGTTTCACGTATGCATTGATTCGGGATTATTCCTCGAAACCAACACACGCGTGATCATTTGCAGCTCAAAAAAACAAAGCATTTTTGCTATTTAAAGCTGCAAATGATTAACACTATAGGCTATGATAAAGAGCGGTCTATTTAAAAGAAAATAGACATCATATTAAATAATACTTTCAAGGGTTTGTCAATAAAAACCCTTGAAATATAGAATAAAACCAACTCTTTGTAAGAGTGCTGTTATTTCTGCAACTGTTCATGCACCTGAGCGGCCGTTCGTTCACCATTTTGCAGCGCACCTTCTGTCCATGGACTATTCAAGTAATCCCCAGCAAGGAATACATTGCCAGCTCCTTGTCCGCCGCCGGCAGCTCCTGCGTTGTAAAATTGCACAACACGCGTAATCAGGCCTTGTTTAAACTTTGGCATTGCTTCATGCCAGCGCTCTAAATCATGCGGTTCAAGCTGTGAACGATCTGTGATCCATGGACACATTTTCACAAATTCCGTGATTCCATATTCAAACAACTCTTCATCTGTTGCGTTTTTTCCGAGCATTTCACGAGCAACGCCATCATGCAGCCAGGTGCAAATCAATGTTTTACCACCAGAGCGCAGGTCATCACCTTTCATTACTTCGTTACTAATACCAGAGAACACAGTGTTTTCAACATACGGTACCCACACAATTGAATATTGATGCTCACCCTGTGCCTTACCACTTTCTGGTGTTACGCCTTCATCAATTTTAAATGCATAACTCACACTTGATGCATATTCAACCGATGATAGTAATTCTTTTTGCTGCATTGTTGGCGCAACCAACATTTTTTCTGCAATTGTTGCTGTGGTTGCGACAACTACTGCGTCAAATTTTTCAACATCACCGGCCTCGGTTGTCACTGTTACTCCAGTGCCAGTAGTGGAAACAGATTGCACGCCAGTTCCAACACGCACATCTGTTAACCGTTCTTGAAACGCTTCTGGTAGAGCGCTCATTCCGCGGCGTGTGCGATGCAAAAACCATTCTTCGCGTTCTCGTTTTACCGACTGCAATACAGACATAAATGCCGCTTTGCTAATCTCGTTACTGCGATGAAATTGGTAGGCTGCAGTAAACCCATCTCCAAGATAATCAGCGGCTTCTTCGCTTACTGTATCACGAAGGTATGAGTACGCATCATCCGTGTCATACTCAACTGCTGGGTTGAGGTTAAACGTTTCTGTGAGCTCATTCCCAAGTTTCGTATAGAGGAGTGCTAAATTGAGGCTTGTTCGTTTACTGATTTGTTTTGCGATTGTATTAATAGAATGATCTCGGAGTAGTCCGTACAGTTCAAATTCCATTTTGTGCCATTCAATATCAAATGCATCAATGTATTTGCGCATGTGTGCATAGAGTGGAATCAAATGTGTCGCGCCAATGTCGAACCACAAGCCATCTTTTTCTCGGCTTCGCATGCGACCACCAACAGTTGTTTCTTTTTCAAATACCACAACATCGTAGCCTTGTTCTTGTAAATTGTAGGCGCAAGTGAGACCAGCGATGCCAGCTCCGATAATAGCAATACGTTTTTTGTTTTCCATAGAGTGTAGTGATTATGGTATTTGATAGATATAAATAGGAACGACTGTTTCAATAGGTTTGTTTCGTTCAATAAGCGGAAGACCGTCCATTGAGAATGTGTATGAAACAATGCGTGTTCCGGGCTTACAATCCGCGAGTAATTTTTTGACAATCTTATGATTATTTTTTGGAAGCCCATAGAAATAAATCACAGTTGCGTCAGATAGGTCAACTGTATAGAGGTTGCGCAATAAAAATCTTGCATGTGGTGCGCGTAGGGCTATTTTTTTGAGTAGCGAATACCAATACAGAACAGGGGAGAGTTCGAGTCCAGTTGCTCGGACGCCGTTTACTCGACTCGCTGCAATGGTAACAATGCCTGTTCCTGAGCCTAATTCATACAAAATATCACCATCACGGAGCGCTAGGAGTTCCATGATCCGCTTTTTGTCTTTTGGATAGAGCGGAACCCACGGAGCGAGTGAAACCCCTGCAATTGCGAAAAATACAAGCAAAAGGAAAACAAGGAGATAAAAGACGAGGAGAAGTGTTGAAATTATCGGTATATTCATATATACTTTGTAATCAGTACTGTATTATATCCTATCATTTATTTTATGAATCGCGAAACAATTAAAACCCTCGACTCACAAAACATGCTTGGCTCAATTGAGGTGTATCAAGATCAATGTCGAGAGGCATGGGAATCGAGCAAGCAATTAGAGTTGCCAGCAGACTATTCTGACATCACGAATGTTGTATTGTTTGGCATGGGTGGTTCATCATTAGGCATGGATATGATTGCTACGCTGTTTCAAGATGAGCTGCGTGTACCGGTAACAATCGTCCGTGATTATCACATGCCAGCATCAGTTACAGAAAAGACACTTGCAATTTTTTCGAGTTATTCTGGAACAACAGAAGAAGTGTTGAGTGCATTTGAACAGTTGAATGGTAAGACAGAAAAAGTGTTTATAATCGCAACAGGAGGCGATCTTGAGCGCATTGCAAAAGAAAAAAATATCCCTGCCTATATTTTTCAACCAACCTACAATCCAAGTAATCAGCCACGCATGGCTTCCGGGTATTCAATCGCAGGAACAATGGGCTTGTTTGCAAAGCTTGGTTTATTGAATGTATCTGAGGCTGACATGGACAATGTGTACGCAGTTATCAGTCATCTCCATACCCGCTTTGGAGCTGATGTTGATGGCGCTGAAAATCTTGCGAAAGAAACTGCCGCGGCTCTCGTTGGTTCAATTCCAGTATTTATTAGTTCAGAATTTTTAGAAGGCGCTGTGCATGTTGCAACAAATCAAATGAACGAAAATAGTAAGACAGTTGCAATGCGTTTGCCAATCCCAGAAATGAATCATCATTTTATTGAAGCATTTGTATTTCCGAAAGAGCTTCTTTCAAAAGTGCATTTATTGCATTTTGAAAGTGACTTGTATCATGAGCGTAATCAGAAACGATACCGTGTCACGCAAGAGCTTGCAAAAGCAAAAGGCTTGCAGGTGAGCGCTATTCGTATGCAAGGAAAAACAAAGCTTGAACAAGCATTTGAAGCGATTGTGTTTGGAAGTTACTTATCATTTTATCTTGCGATGGAACTTGGTATTGACCCATCTCCAATTCCAAATGTTGATTATCTGAAAGATCAGCTCGCACAGTAGAGCATCGTATTCTTTAGCGAGAATGAAAAGCCGCCACAACCTGGCGGTTTTTTGCCGTCAAAAAAACTCTCCACAGACGGCGATTTTTCACCATGTCTTTTTTTCGAAAACTATTGCTACAATAGAGGAAGCAGATTGTGATATTTAAAAAAAGAGAAGACATGCGTAGACAGTCGTAGAGGCCCACCCTCGTCTCTGGTTGTCTGACGAAAGTCAGACGTCGTCTATTTTGCGAGCGATACACGCTCAAAAAAGAAACGACGCAACATCCTTGAAAGAGGAAACAAGCCATGAAACGCTTGTTCGTGTTGATGATGTACGGCTGTGCCGGCATCTTCTTCGGGTTGATTGCGGCCTGTGCGGAATGGGCTGAAGAGGTGCTTGTGACGGGTGATACCGCCGCAGAGATCTCGCTTCCGTTCGCGCAGAGCGCTCCGCCGCCGACCTACCAGCTCCCGTTCATGAGCGGCGAGCGGTACCAGGCCACGACCTACGTTGGTCACACGGGCTGGGACTTCAACATGCCGGGTGACTGTGGTCAACCGGTGGTTGCGACGACGGCTGGTGTTGTGGAGCAGGTGAACGTCGGGTGTCCCAACATCGCTGCCACTGCGCCTGGAGGGAATCCGGGCTGTGGTACGGGGTATGGTAACTTCGTTCGCGTCGATCATGACAGCGAGAGCGTCGACAGCATCTACGCGCACTTGGAGCAGCTCTTTGTGCGTCAGGGGCAGTGGGTGGAGCGTGGTCAAACCATCGGCAAGCTCGGCACGAGCGGTGACTCGACGGGGTGTCACCTCCACTACGAGACTCGGGACGGGAACAACCAATGGTTCTTGCCGACCTTTGCGTGGGATGGTGGTAGCGGTGGCTTGATCCACGGATCTTCCTACACTTCGAGGAACCAGAACAAGTTCGACAGCCAGCGCACGGCTCGTGGCATCGTGAACGTTGGCAACCAGACGACTGCGAATGCGACTCGTGTGCATGCCCTCGGCTTTTCCTTGAGCTACAGTGGTGGCGCATACGGCGACTGCACGATGTACTACGAGGCGCTTGGCTGCGACGGCAGCACGTCGTGTCCCGCGTACAACAACACCAACTATGCCTGGGTGGTGCGTGGAGCGATTCGTGCTACCTACTTCAGCATGGGTGGTCCCAATAGCTGGTTGGGCTTTCCGACTGGTGTGGAGTACACTTGGAACAATGGTCAGCGGCAGAACTTCCGCAACGGCTATTTGTTCTGGAACCGCGCCAATGGTGTGACCACTGCATACCACTACTAGAGCAGGAGGAGTTCCTGCTCGGGGCCAGTGACATGCATCGCGGGTGATGACGAAGACGTCGTTGTCACCCGCACTTCTCTTTTTATAATAACGACTTCTTCATAAAAAATCATAGTAACTTATATGAAAAAATATACAGCCTTTATTATTCCAATGACCTTGCTTTTTATTGGGGCAAGTTGCAACAATCAACCGTTCATGCATCTCCGTTCCGCAGACACAAATGCACATGCCAATGAAACAATGAAGAAGGCAGGTGAGAATGCAGCTGTGATTGCGAATATGAACGAGTCCCCATGGTCAGAGGGTCGATCAGTGATTGTGCGAAATGCAATCCCACAACGCTATAGCTTGCTCTATAGCAAAACAAGTGTTGATTTTACCGCGCCAGAAACATGGAGTGTTCCAGCAAATATCGATGACATTACTGTGAGTACAAAGGGTTTCGCGTCATTACAGTTGAACAGAATTGACCCAGAAAGCGGTGCTACATTTCAAGAAGATGGAGCAACGCTGCGTCCAAATGGAGCGACTGTGTATCTTATGGTATTGAATGACGCAAATCCCGATAACGCATTACAGTACGCGTATGCAGATGGCAATCTCCGTGCTAATGGGTACATCCCACAGGGTACTGATGGCCCACGCTCTGCGGTTCCACGCCCAACAATCTATAAAAAAATGTCTGTCGATGATAAACGTGCTCTGTGGGTTGAATATGCTGATCCATCACAAAAAGATGCGACATATATTGATCTGTTCGTTGACGCTGGGAATAGAACATATTTCACTGTGCAGTTGCATTTTGGTAATGGTGCAGACATTACAAAGATTCATGACGAGATGAATCAATTTGTATCAGCGGTAAAAATACGAACGTCATAAGCCCTTGATTATTGCGCCAAACCCCAGAAGTCGTTATACTCATACCATATTTACAATTTCATATATCGTATGACGAAACAAATCGCCATTGCTGCGTTCTTTATCTTTTCTATAGCAGTGCTCCCGCACTCTGCATTTGCTGCTGACACACGCGCACCAGAAGCTCATGTCTATGACATTCGCCAAGAAGGAAAAAAAGCAGTGAAGCAAGAATCGTTTCGTTTTTTAGATGGCAAATCTGTGAACGGCGGCTCGGTTGCAATTGGAAATGTGACCGGTGATGCTGACAATGAAATTATTGTAGCAGCTGGCCCTGGCTCAGATCCATATGTGCAAATTTATACAGCAGCAGGGAAGCGCATCGGGCAATTTTTGGCGTATGACAAGTCAATGAAAAGTGGTGTGCATGTTGCGAGTGGAGATATTAATGATAAAGGATACGATGAAATCGTAACTGTTCCAGGATATGGCTCAAAGAGTCTTGTAAAAGTGTTTAATGGCAAAGGAAAGTCGACGGTGACAACTGGTTTTTATGCCTTCCCAAAATCATTTCTTGGTGGGTCGGAAATTGCAGTTGGAAATGTACATGGGAGCGATCGAGAAGAAATTATTATTGGTAATGGAGCGGGAACATCTTCATATGTGCGTGTCTTTAACCATAAAGGGAAGGTTGTTATGAAGACAATTCTGCCATTTGATCGTATTGAGCGTGGTGGTGTGAGTGTAGCTACTGCCAATGTTGATGGCGGAACACATTCGGAAATTGCAATTGCGCAAAATGGTTTTGGAAAACCAAATGTAAAGGTCTATAAAGTAGATAATGGTGATGAAACTATTCTTGGCGATTTTTATGCATACGAAAAATCATATCGAGGTGGCGTGAACCTTGCAGCAGCTGACATTGATCAAAATGGAACGGACGAAATTGTCACAATCCCACGTCAAAACCGCAAAACCAGTGTTCGGTTTTTTAAAGGACACGGTGCGCAGGTAAAAGGTGGTTTCCGAGCATATGAAGCTGATTTTATGGGAGGCGGGGGAGTTGCTGCAGGAAATGTTGATAGCGATGATAAGCCAGAAGTTATTACTGTGCCAGAAAAAAAATCAATCCAAGGACGCACAGACTATTACAAATACATTGATGTTGACCTGAGTGAGCAAAAATTGCGTGCATATAAAAATGGTGTATTAGAAAAAGAATTCCTTGTCTCAACAGGCATTGATCGGTACCCGACGCCACAAGGCACATTCCCAATTCGTCGAAAAATTTTCAAGAAAGATTACAAATGGGAATACGGACCAGATCATCCAGATAATTACGACATTAAAGATGTGCCGTATAACTTGCAATTCCTACCAACATTTTATTTGCATGATGCATTCTGGCATAACAATTTCGGACACAAAATGAGTCATGGATGTGTTAATATCAATCTTGAAAATTCAAAATGGATTTATGAATGGGCGCAAGTCGGTGACCCTGTCATTATTCATCCATAGTCTATGACAGCATCTTCACACATACCGGAGCTTGTTGAAGCTTTGACTATTGTACGTCGCGCATTAGAAACAAGTTCCGACAATGATTTTATGTGGAGTAGTTGGGATGACTCAGAGGCCGCGCAACAAGAAGTGCAAGAAGTAATAAGCGCACTTGAAAAAGGAGAAAGTGGTGCATTTGAACAGATTCGTGTGCTCATTGCGCCAACTGGTCCATTGCAAGAAGTGGCACTGCAAGCTGGGTGGTCAGATGTTTTTCAGACTCAAGCAGAACGCATTGAAACCCTCTTAACATTGATTTAGCTGAGAAATCGCTGTATACTCCTTTATATGACTAAAAAGACAAAAGTTCGCATTACCGCTCTATCTATCTTATTACTTGCTATTGGCGCTGGATATATTGTCTATCCGAATAGTCCGGCTATTTCCCTTGGTTCATTTCAGCGAACGGGTAATGTCCAATTAGGTCTTGATTTACAAGGTGGTTCACAGTTGCTGTATCAAGCAGATGTTTCACAAGTTGCTGAAGCTGACCGAGCTGACGCAGTAAACGGAGTGCGAGATGTGATTGAACAGCGCATTAATGCTTTTGGTGTTGGTGAGCCTGTTATTCAAACAGTTCGCTCTGGTCAAGATTTTCGCTTGAATATCGAGCTCCCAGGAATTACTGATGTGCAAGAAGCAGTAAAACGTATTGGTGAAACGCCATTGCTAGAATTTAAAACAGAAGCTGAGCCAGTGGTGTATACAGAAGAGCAAAAGGTTGCAATTCGCAAACGGAATGACGAAAGTAAAAAAACCGCTGAAGATGTGTTAAAACAGGTTCGATCAGGTGGTGATTTTGAAGCACTCGCGCGTCAATACTCAGAAGATCCAGGTTCAAAAGATGATGGAGGCGTGCTGCCAGAAGCAGAAGAAGGAAGTTACATTGAACCGTTTAATACAGTCGTTTTTGAAAAAGCAACTGTTGGAGAAGTCTATCCTGAACTTGTAGAAACAGATTTTGGATATCATATTGTCCGCGTTGATTCTCGCGTTGATGCACCGCCTGCAAACGAGTCAACAAGTGGGAGTGATGCAGCAACAGATACAACAGTACAAGCCAAAAAGGCAACAGCTCACCATATTTTATTAAAAAAAGAATCAGAAGAGCCTGTAAATACAGGTCAGAATTATGCCGCAACCAATTTAACCGGAAAGCAGCTTGATAATGCATCGGTTGTATTTGACCCAACAACTGGAGCGCCAACAGTGTCGCTTGATTTTGATGCAGAAGGAACAGCACTTTTCGCACAAATCACCAAAGACAATGTTGGGAAAACAGTTGCAATCTATTTAGATGGGCAGGTTATTAGCGCTCCAACAGTGAATGAACAAATTACAACTGGTCAGGCTATTATTTCAGGAAGCTTTACATTAGAAGAGGCAAAGGCACTTGCGCAACGACTCAATGCCGGTGCATTGCCAGTACCGATTAATTTGATCAGTCAGCAACAAGTTGGTCCAACCCTCGGCCAAGAATCGATTGAACGTAGTTTATTTGCCGGCATTATTGGCTTAATCGCACTGTCTATTTTCATGATCGTGTATTATCGACTACCTGGGCTACTTGCCGTTGTTGCACTGGTTTTTTATTCACTCTTTGTCTTAGTGATTTTTAAACTCATGCCGGTAACACTGACGCTCGCTGGAATTGCTGGTTTCGTCCTGTCTATTGGAATGGCAGTTGATGCGAATGTCTTGATTTTTGAACGTATGAAAGAAGAGCTGAAAAAAGGCAAGACAGTCAAGCATGCAATTGACGATGGCTTTGCTCGTGCATGGCTTTCTATTCGAGATTCAAATGCGTCATCGTTAATCACGTGTTTGATTTTATACTGGTTCGGCTCATCAATTATTCGTGGTTTTGCAATTACATTGGCGATCGGTATTTTGGTTTCTATCTTCACTGCGGTGAATGTGTCACGTGTGTTATTGCTGATTACTCGTGTGGATAAGCCGTGGCTGTATGGTTTTACTCGATCAACTGAAGAATAAATGATGCCTATGTATTATCGAATCATGTCAAAAGTAAAATACATCACCACTGTTTCAGTGCTCCTTGTGCTAGCGTCTTTCGCTGTTTGGGGGTATCAATATGCCCATCAATGGCAGAGTGGCGTGAAGGATCATTATGGATTTAATCTCGGAATTGATTTCACTGGCGGATCAACAACAGAATTGCAATTTTCTGGTAGTAGTCGTCCATCTCTAGAAGAGGCGCAGGCAATTGTAAGCGAGGCGGGGCTCACCGCGACAACACAAACGGCAGGAGATACAGGATTAATTGTTCGTACCCCATATCTCACAGAAGAGGAGCATGCAAAACTGCGATCAGTATTTGAAGCACGAGGCGGGGCAGAGCAGGCATTCTCAAGTGTTGGTCCAACGCTTGGTGCTGAGCTCCAACGCAAAGCATTACTCGCGACAGCAATGGTATTGCTTGCGATTATTCTTTATATTTCATATGCCTTTCGTGGAGTGTCGCACGGTTCAGTTCAGTCTTGGATGTTTGGTGTTGGAGCAATTACAGCGTTAGTGCATGACATTATTCTGGTTCTTGGCGTGTTTATTGTGCTTGGAATGGTCGCGAATATTCAAATTGACAGCTTGTTCGTTACAGCGCTTTTAACCGTCCTGGGCTTTTCAGTGCATGATACGATTGTTGTGTATGACCGTATTCGTGAAGGTCTTAAACAAAAACATGCTCATACATTTGAAGAAATTATTGACATGAGTATTAACAGTACTTTGGCGCGTTCTATTAACACCTCCCTGACAACACTATTTGTCCTTGCCGCCTTATATTTCTTTGGTGGGGAAACCATTCAGCATTTTGTTCTTGCCTTGATTGTCGGGATTATTGTTGGGACATACTCATCAATTTTTATCGCAAGTCCTGCGTTACTTTTTGGAGAGAAGCTGTTTCGAACGTATCGAAAAAGAGCTTAAAAAAAGCTAATATAAAGGATTTTTTCTTGAATTCCTGCTTTTTTACTATACAAAATAGTTGACAGAATTTCAAATAAATGTCATTATGCAGACGATATTTGAGTAATAAATCGTTTATGTCTACATCTATTCTTGATACTGTCTTGTCACGACGCGACATCACTGAACGTGAGTCTTTTGACGCGCTCCAATTAATGGAGCAGATTTTGAGTCTTTTGCCAGCAAAAGAAGCGGAAATTGTGAGTCGACGTTATGGCTTAGGAGGCGAAAAAAAGCAGACACTTGAAATGATTGGAAAAGAATATCAAGTGACTCGTGAGCGTATTCGTCAAATTGAGCGCCAAGCAATTCAGACATTGTTTGATAG
>CAZBLE010000018.1:0-17045 GCA_964492735.1 uncultured Gammaproteobacteria bacterium | reverse complement strand
GTTGGTTTAGTTGCAGGAAAAGTGGCGTCTGACTATCATCGGCCAGCATTTGTGATTACAACAATGGGAGACGAAATTGTTGGCAGTGGTCGATCTATTGAACAGTTTCATTTAGTTGATGCATTGCAATCAATGGATGAGGTGTTTACAAAATATGGTGGACATCCTGGTGCGTGTGGCTTTTCATTGAAAAATCGAGAAGCGCTTGAAGAATTTAAATTACGGATGCGTGCTCGTGCGAAAGAATTACTCGACGGCCAAGATTTGCGTAAAATTGTGCAGATCGAACAGGAGTTGACATTGCCAGAAACTGATTGGGCGGTCGTGAAAGTGGTAGAAGATTTTGCACCGTATGGCCAGGCAAACCCACAGCCAATTTTTGTATCGCGCGGTGTGACTGTTGAAAAAGCAGATTGTGTTGGAAAGACAAAAGATCATCTACGCATGACAGTCTCTCAAGATGGGACAAAGCGACAATGCATTGGTTTTGGAGCAGGACATTTGTGTGAAAACCTAACACCTGGCACGCAGATTGATCTTGCGTATACCATTTCTATTAATGAGTGGAATGGGAATCGTGAAATTCAACTGCAGATTGTTGACATTGATGACGCAAGTCACGTATAAATTTGAATATGTCAAAAACACTTACATTATTTACAGACGGAGGCTCACGTGGAAACCCTGGGCCATCAGCACTCGGCGCGGTCTTGTTCGATGAAAACGGCGCGGTTGTGGAAGAAATTGGCGAGTATCTTGGTGTTACGACAAACAACCAGGCAGAATATCGCGCAGTTGTCGCCGGGTTACAAGCGGCCCTCAAACACGGCGCAACGCGCGTGGAGTGTAAAATGGACAGTTTATTGATCGTGAAGCAGATGAATCGCGAGTGGAGGGTGAAGGATCCAAATATTCAGCCACTTGTGCTACAATTACACAACTTGTCTGTCCAAATTGGGACCGTCACCTATACCCATGTTCCACGTGCGCAAAATGCGCATGCAGATCGCTTGGTGAATGTTGTCTTAGACGCTGAAACAGGCAAGAAAAAAAGCGGCGCATAACCCTTATGATACTACTATTATTTCATTTTATTTATGAACACTGAAATCCGACACGAATTTAAAAAACCACGGAGTACAACTGCATTGACTCCAGAGCAAATTGCAGCCCAAGATGCACGATATGCGCAAGGCCATGAATATGATTATGTATTTGTTGGTGCTGGAAATTCCACGCTTACTGCTGCAGCACTGCTTACAAACGCTGGGCACAAAGTATGTATTTTGGAAGCACATGATATTCCAGGTGGATACGCACAAAACTTCACTCGTGGTGAATATGTGTTTAATGCACAAATTCATTATATTTGGGGATGTGCACCAGGTGGAAAAATTTATGAATTTTTAAAACGTGTTGGACTAGAAAAAGACATTGAATTTGAATTATATGATCCAGCAGGCTATGACGTTATGCGTATGCCTGATGGTCAGAATATTCGTTTTCCATATGGTTGGGATAAGTTGATTGAAAATATCAGTGCAGCATACCCAGAAGATCGTGCAGGTGTAACAAGATTTGTTCGTTTAATGGAACAAATTCGAACTGAAATGCGTTTTGTTCCAGACACAGGCGCTCCAATTTGGAAATACGCACTGGCCGGTCCAAAGGTCATGACAATTGTTCGGTACCGTAATAAAACAGTACAACAAGTGATGGATGAGTGTGGTATTTCGATTAAAGGTCAATCAGTACTCACTGCAAACATGGGTGATTTTATGTCACCACCACGCGACTTGAGTTTCATTATCTATATTGCCCTTGTTGGTGGATATAACACCGGAACCTACTACCCGAAAAAACATTTCAAATATCACATTGGACGAATTGCAGAGTTTATTACAGAGCACGAAGGTTCACACATGTACTTTGAAATGCCTGTAACAAAAGTAAACATCGAAAACAATCGAGCAGTGTCTGTGCAAACGCAAGATGGAAAAGTATTTGCAGCGAAAAAAGGCATTGTGTGGAACGGAGATCCGCAACTTGCTGCCAAGCATATTATTGGTATGGATAAATTTCCAGCATGGTACCAAAAGAAACTGGATTATGACTATTGCAAAGCAGGTATCATGATTTATCTTGGAATTAAAGATGTTGATTTAACAAAACATGGTTTCGGAAAATTCAATATTTGGCATCTTGAAGATTGGGACATGAATGCAAATTACGATAAGCAAGACGCGGGAAATTTCGAAAAACCATGGGTGTTTATCAGTACTCCAACATTGCATTCTGATGAGCCTGGAACAGCGCCAGACGGTGTGCAGATTATGGAAATTGCGACAAACACAAGCTACCAAGCATTTGCTGATGCTGCGAAACGAGACAAAAAGGAATACATGCGTATGAAAAATGAGCTTGCTGAAAAACTCATTGACTTGATTGAAGAGCGCTATATTCCAGAAGTGCGTAAACACATTACGATGAAAGTGGTTGGTAGTTCTGTGACAAACGAAGATTACGTTCGTGTACCATTTGGTAGTGCGTATGGAGCTGCAATGACTCCAGCACAGACTGGTCTCAATCGATTGAAACAAAAAACACCGATTGATAATTTCTATTTCTGTAATGCAACAGCGGGCTATCCAGGTATGTATGGAACAACGTCAACTGGTATGCAGTTATATATGGATTTGACTGGGGATTACTTTTACCAAGCTTCAGAAACTCCAACTGACGATGAGTCTATCCGCGCCGCGCTAGAGAAGTTTGGAAAATAAATAATAGTTATGGTAAAAGAGTGTCTTGTTCGTAGAGCTCGACACTCTTTTTGTTTTGGATCGTTGTTGAATCTGGTGTATTTTTGATAATGATAATTCGACCATTATTTTTCACTGAATCAATAAATACCTGTGGTTCTTCTAGAAGTGTCCACACTTGTCGTTTGTCACGTGAGTCGTACTCAACAGCATAGAGGCCATGTTCAGTAGTGTAATAAAAATATTGTCCAGAATGGTGAACGCCAACACTCGTGATGATTTGTGAACCGCGAACAATGAGGTCCATATTTTTTGTATCAACTCGGTAGAGCCATAAATCAGTGCCAATAGTATAGACAAATGAATTTTTTTCTACCCAACTGGTACTTGTAACAGCTCCTTCAATCCATGTAGAGTACGTTTCGTCCTCAAGAGAGTTGAGGATATATGTTCGATCATTGTTTGTATCAATGAGTAACAGTTTTGAGCCACCACGCACAATAGAAAGCTGGTCAAGATTCGTAAATCCTTTTTCTGTTAGCGTCTTTGCTTCAGCAGATCCGGCAACGATTGTAGATGTTGTTGTTTCAATGCGACCAAACTCAAAAGCAAAATTTGTTGCAGCGGTTGCATCTGTTAATTGAGTCACAATCGGCTGTGTATAAAACAAAACGATATCAGAAAAGACAATTGATTTACCCGGTGTGATATTCATTCGTTTTTCCCAGGTTTGATAGCCATCTTTTTTTACAACCATGTGATAGGTTCCGGCTGCTGTTGCTTGCACATACGGTGTTGTTTGTGTTTGCTGCACGCCGTTAAGTGTTACTGTTGCTCGCTTTGGAATTGAGATTAAAGAAATAGCAGCTGTTCGTGAGAGTGTGCGTGTTTCTGTGCTGTACCGATACCCAGCAGAATAGAAGGCAATAAAGATTGTTGCAGGAACGGCAAAAAGTAAAAAAATCCAAAAAATAATCGGCTGTTTGTGTTTGATGATAGATTGACTGGACATACGTATTCAAATATAGTGTACCAATATGGAACGATTGATTATTACAGGAGGCAAAACAGTACAGGGAGAAATTGCAGTAAACGGGGCAAAAAACCACGCCTTGAAAGCAATTCCCGCCGCGTTATTATTTACGCATCCGGTTACTATTCACAATGTGCCGCTTTTGGAAGATGTCTTGCGAATGATTGATATTGTACGGGCAATTGGCGGTACAGTCAACGTTCAGGGCTCGACTATTGTTGTGCAAGGCCCGGCTGAATTTGATGGTATTTTACCAATGGATCTCGCGCCAAAATTGCGCGCATCTGTGTTGCTTATTGGTCCATTGCTCGCTCGTTTTGGTCATGTTGTATTACCGTATCCAGGAGGCGATAATATTGGTAAGCGCCCAATTGATTTCTTCTTAGACTTTGCACGTGCAATGGGAGCGACTGTTGAAGAGCGCGATGGTGCGGTGGCATTTACTGCTCCCGAAGGTGGATTGCGCGGAACACATTTTTTCTTCCCACTACAAAGTCATACCGGAACTGAAACCATGATGCTCGCAGCCGCTGCAGCACACGGCACAACAATTATTGAAAACGCATCATGTGAGCCCGAGGTTGTTGCGTTGGCTCAATGGTTGCAGGACTCCGGTGTTCATATTGAAGGCGCCGGTACGCACACAATGAGTATTGAAGGCGCTCCAGATATGGACGCATTGACTCCTGCGGAGCATATGATTATTCCAGATCGTCTTGAAGCAGGTACATTCTTAATTCTTGGTGCGGCAACCAACTCTGAATTAACCGTTACTGGGTGTGAGCCGAAACATTTGCGCAGCCTATTGCATACATTTGAGTTGATGGGCATTAAAACGGAAGCAACGGATTCAAGTGTAACCGTGTTTCCACATGGTCCAATGCACCCGCAATCTATTGTGACCCATGAATATCCAGGGTTTCCGACAGACCTGCAAGCCCCGATGACTGTGCTGCTAACACAAGCTACTGGAGCAAGTACTGTCCGCGAAACAATTTATGAAGGGCGATTATTTTACACAGAACTTCTCAATACACTCGGAGCAGACATCACACTCATTGATGAATATCGCGTTACAATAACTGGTCCGGCAGTATTTCACGGAGGAGTAGTACATAGTCCAGACATTCGCGCAGGCATCGCGTTAGTTATTGCCGGTGCCATCGGTCATGGTGAGACAGTTATTGAAGATATTTATCAGATTGATCGAGGGTACGAAAATATTGAAAAGCGATTGCAAGCGATTGGTCTTGATATTCAGCGTGTGAATGATTAAAAAAATACAAAGTTATGGAATTTGAAATAAACCCACAGTTACAAAATCAAGCGATGCAGAAAAAACATCGCTCACATCAAGTGTTTACATTTTTTGTTGCCGTACTCATTTTTTGTATTGGATTAGGTACTGGCTCGTTGATCACATCTATTAATCAGACACAATCAACCTCAAAAATTGAGCAAGCAAAGCAATTGCTCGGCAGTAAGAATGATCCTGATTTTGATCTATTTTGGCAGGTATGGAACGATGTCAAAAAGGATCATGTAAAACAACCGGTTGACGAAAATAAACTACTCTACGGTGCAATTGCAGGAGCTGTGAGTGGGTTAGATGATCCATACTCTATGTATTTTACGCCAGAGCAGAGTAAGGAATTTATGGATGAAATTAATGGTGAATTTGAGGGTATTGGCGCTGAAGTGGCAATTAAAAATGATCAACTTGTAGTCGTTACTCCAATTCCAAGCTCACCAGCAATGAAGGCAGGAATTCAGCCAGGAGACGCAATTCTTGCTATTGATGGCATTGACACACAAGGCATGTCATTGAATGATGCGGTCAATAAAATTCGTGGAAAAAAAGATACAGCAGTGAAGCTTATGATGCAGCGTGGAACAGAGCAGTCATTTGAGCTATCTATTGTGCGTGATCGCATTCATGTTGATAGTGTGACGTCTGAAACGTTGACGATAGGAGATAAGAGAGTTGTTCATGTGACGATTAATCAATTTAATAATGATACATACAAGCTCTTCTCTGCGATTGCTTCACAAATTACAATTGATCGTCCAGACGGAGTAGTTCTTGATTTACGGAATAACCCAGGAGGGTATTTAGATGCTGCCGTTGACGTGCTCTCAGAGTTTGTGAGCGATGGTAGTCCAGTTGTGTATGAGCGTAAGAGTGATGGAAAAGATATTCCGTACACAACAAAAGGGACGCCCGCATTGGCTGATATCCCGACGGTTATTTTAATGAATGCTGGATCTGCATCTGCTTCTGAAATTGTTGCAGGGGCGCTTCAGGATTATAAAAAAGCGACAGTTATTGGAACGACATCATTTGGAAAGGGGACAGTGCAAGATGTTCGAAACTATTCAGATGGATCAACATTGAAACTCACGATTGCTCAATGGCTCACACCGCAAAAGCACATTATTGATAAGACAGGTGTTGTTCCAGAATTCTATAAAGAAAATGCAAAAGATGATTACACCAATAATCGTGACCCGCAATTAGATGCAGCAAAATTATTCTTTAGTAATAATGCTGAATTCCTTGCGACCGTCCAACCGCCAACTGAAGAGCAGAAAAAACCGTTGTCACAAAAATAAGTAGTACGCATATGAAAGTTATTATCAAAAAAACCGGTCAAATTAAAAATGTGCCAGATGGCTACGCGCGTAATTTTCTCTTACCAAATGGCTTGGCAGAGATTGCGACCGAGCAAGCTGTTGCAAGCAATCAGCAACAACAAGCGGTCCGTAAACAACAACAAGCAGAGCGAGAGAAGGAGTGGATGGAGCTTGCTGCTGTTATCGGAAAGAAACAACTACTTTTAACAGGTCCTGCAAATGATGACGGTGTATTATTTGGTGCCGTGACCGCAAAAGAGTTGGTAGCTGCATTGAAAAAAGATGGCATAACCCTTGAAGAAGGTTGGATCGTTGAAAAGCTGCATGTTAAGCAAACAGGCTCTTATACAGCAACCATTCTCTTCCCAAATCAACAGTCAGCGACACTCAATTTTACTGTGCAAAAGCAGTAGTTGTTGAGTTTTTCGCCTCGTGCTATACTCATTTTTTGAATCAATCTATTAGACCCTCTTTTATGGCTAAAAAAGCAAAACGGTATACTCCAAAATATATTTTCGTCGTTGGTGGTGTGATGTCCTCAGTCGGGAAAGGAATTGCAGCGTCGTCACTTGCCATGACACTGCAGTCTCGTGGATACCGTGTCACTGCAATGAAGGCAGATCCATATATTAATGTAGACGCAGGGACCATGAATCCAACAGAACATGGTGAAGTATTTGTGACTGCTGATGGGGACGAAACAGATCAAGATATTGGAAACTACGAGCGATTTTTGCATCAAGATATTCACAAAGTGAATTACATGACAACAGGTCGTGTCTATTTAGATGTGATTCAACAAGAAAGAAATTTGCAGTATGAAGGAAAGTGCGTTGAAGTGGTGCCGCATATTCCGCTCAATATTATTTCTCGAATTAAAAAAGCGCAAAAAACAGATGATGCTGAAATTACGGTAGTTGAAATTGGTGGTACGGTTGGTGAATATCAGAGTGCATTATTTTTGGAAGCAGCGCGCATGATGAAAAATGAGCGTCCAGATGACGTTGCGATTGTGCTGGTGAGTTACTTGCCAGTGCCGTCAGCGGTTGGTGAAATGAAAACAAAGCCGACACAAACAGCTGTCCGTCAATTAAATGAAGCGGGATTGCAAGCGGACTTTATTATTGCGCGATCAGAAAAACCGATTGATGCTGTACGTAAAGAAAAGTTGTCTGTTTTCTGCGCAGTGAAGCCAGAGCGCATTATCGCGGCTCCAAATTGTGACACAATTTATGCAGTACCACAGATGTTTGAAGATGAAGGCTTTAGTCTGCAAATGCTAAAACTTCTCAAATTAAAAACACGACGCGTTTCTGGTAAAACATCATTGGAGCAATTAAATGCATTAGTGAATGTAACGCGAACAGCTCAAAAAAAGGTCAAAATTGCAGTTGTTGGAAAGTATTTTAATACAGGGGAGTTTGTGCTTTCTGATGTATATATCTCTGTTATCGAGGCATTAAAGCATGCTGCGTGGAGTCAAAAGCATGAAATTGAGCTGACTTGGATCGATGCTGCAGAGTACGAAAAAGACCCTAAAGCTGTTAAAGAGCTTTCTCAATATGATGGCGTGTTAGTTCCAGGAGGCTTTGGCTCACGGGCTATTGAAGGGAAAATTACAGCTATTCAATACGTGCGTGAGAACAAGATTCCGTATTTTGGACTGTGTTATGGTATGCAGCTTGCTTGCGTTGAATTAGCGCGACACAAAGCAGGCCTAACTGGTGCGCATACTGTTGAAATTGATCAAGATACTGAACATCCAATTATTATTGTGAATCCAAATCAACGCGCAAATATTCGCAGTAAACAATATGGTGGTACATTGCGCCTTGGAAGCTATGACTGTGATTTACAGCCTGGAACAAAAACAGCGAAAGCATATGGCGAGAAATCAGTGGTAGAGCGTCATCGTCATCGCTATGAGTTTAACAATGAATACATGGAAAAATTGGAAGCAGCAGGACTTATTATTTCAGGTGTAAACCCACAGCAAGGGTTAGCTGAGATTATTGAGCTGAAAGACCATCCATGGTTTGTTGGAACACAGTTCCATCCAGAGTTTTTATCGCGTCCATTGACACCGCATCCGTTATTCGTTGGCTTTATCAAAGCATCTATTAATAATCAATAAATAAAAGAGCCGGAAACGGCTCTTTTATGCAGAAAACAAAAATCCCGCGTCTTTAGAGATTGCGGGATTTTTGGGATATTATTTCTTTGCCGCAGGGACAACAGAAACAGTTTGAATTGTCTTCAATGCACCAGTAAAGCGCGCAGCTTTTCTTTTGGTGAATTTCACAACACCAGTAGTAGTTGCATACACAGTATCGTCTTCACCTTTACGGGTTCCAACACCTGCTCGAAACTTACTGCCACGTTGACGAATGATAATGTTTCCGACATTGACGGTTTGACCACCATATTTTTTGACCCCGAGTCGTTTTGCAACTGAATCGCGGCCTAAACTGGTCGAGCCGCCTGCTTTGGTTTTTGACATACGCTATAATATAAAGTGTGTAGATCGAAAATCACCATACCATAGAATGATTGACGCGTCAATTCTGAGCGCGTATACTAGCCAATATGTCTACCGATTCTTCATCTTTGAAGCAAATTCCTCTTGAACCCAGAAATTATCGCGAACGCCTTCGATTTTTGCCATGGTATTTTTGGCTTGCGTGTTTCGGGGTGATTGTACTCAATGTAGCTCAGTGGGCATTCTTGTATTGGCAAATACCCTACACACAATCTGTTGTTTTTTTACACTATACGATCTATTTTGGTGTGGATATGACAGGTGACTGGTGGCGGCTGCTTATTGTCCCTGCTGCTGGGTTATTGATTTTTTTATTGAATTGGCCTGTATTGATCCGTAATTACTATCGTCGACCGCTCATTGCCTGGGTGTCGCTCAGTATGTCTTTGTTTTTGAATATTCTTCTCGCAGTCGCTCTCTATTTTATCGTTCAAATAAATATATAATTGTATGCCAATAAGTGTTCAGATTGTCATTAAAATGTTGCTGTTGTTTTCCACGTCTTTTATTGTCACGATAGCTTGGACACCACTGCTAACAAAATTACTCTATCGCTACAAGCTCGGGAAGCATATTCGTGATGATCTGAGCGCAACTCCGGTCTTCACAAAACTCCATAAGCATAAAAAAGGAACACCAACAATGGGCGGTGTGTTAATTTGGGGGACAACACTTGTTATTGCGATTATTTGTTCTTTTGGAGTGTGGTTTCCGTTGTCAGGGTTTCCAGTTGAGCTCAATTTTTTAACACGTTCAGAAACACTACTACCGCTTGGTGCATTGGTTATCTCCGCACTCGTTGGATTGCTCGATGATTTTATTGATATTCGCAAGTCTGGAAAAGGGGCGGGTGGCATTGCTATGCGTTATCGCTTGATTATCTATTCTGTTATTTCACTACTTGCAGCGTATTGGTTTGTGGCGAAATTGGACTGGACTATTTTTCATATTCCATTTTGGGGAAACATTGAGCTTGGGTTGTTTGCATTGCCAATTTTCTTTTTTACTATTGTCGCAACAGCATTTTCAGTGAATGAAACAGATGGGCTTGATGGGCTTGCTGGTGGTGTCCTATTAAGCAGTTTCGCTGCATTTGGTGCGATTGCATTTTTGCAAGAACGATTTGAGCTTGCGACATTATGCGCGGTTATCTCAGGTGGACTACTTGCATTTTTGTGGTTCAATATCCACCCTGCGCGATTTTTTATGGGAGATACAGGGTCTATGTCATTGGGTGTGACATTAGCGATTGTTGCAATCTATACCAATACTGTATGGGTACTGCCCGTCATTGGTTCTATTCTTGTTGTTGAATCTGGATCTGTATTAATCCAGTGGACATCAAAATTTCTACGTCAAGGAAAAAAGATTTTTTATTCAACACCCATTCACCATCACTTTGAAGCGATTGGCTGGGAGGAGCCAAAAATTGTGATGCGTTTTTGGATCATTTCTGCTGTTTCGTCGCTATTTGGACTGGTTTTGTATTTGATTGACCGAAGTTTACTCGGGCATTTCTAGAGCTTGACTCGCGTTTTATTGTGCGAGGTATGGCAAAACACTAAACATCACCATTGAGAAAATTGCCACGATAGCAATCACAATGTATACTTTTTCCTGCCACGATTTTTTTCGTTTACTCATAATAAAAATCAAAAATATTTTTTCTTTCGACAGAAGCGTATACTGAAAGGATCATTTTCGCAAGTATGACTCGTGTTCCAAGACAACAAAAACAGAAGATAAAACGACGAATGCGCTTGAATATATTTCGATTGAAGCAAGGTCAAGTGCGTGGAGCAAAAGCCATGCCTTCAACTGGAGCTGCCGTTGGAACGCTTAATCGCCGTAAATTTTTTGATTCACGTTTATTCGTTGTCGTGCTGATTGTTCTGGTTGGTTTTTTATGTGTATCGGTGATACGTGAGACGATTCGTCGTGTACAAATTGGCCATGAAATTCGAGTTGTTCAAGAAAAGCTCGATAAACAAAAGGACCGCAATGCACAAATGGCAATATTAACAAACGTGTTAAATACAAGTGTTGCACAGGAAAAACAAAGCCGTTTAACGTTGAATTCTATTGCGCCAGGAGAGAAGGTGATTATTATCCAATCTGAAACAGATGGAGGTTCCGAGGGAACAACCGCTGACCAGATTGTTTTGCCAAATGGCGAAACTGTTGATACTATAGAACAGGCTCATTCTGGGTCGAATCCTAAAAAATGGTTTGATTATTTTTTTCGCAATCTTTAAATTCAATTATGAACGACACCCCACAAGAGAAACATGAAACAACTCCAGTAGGTCCTACTGTTGAGTCACAATCTGTTGAAGCAAAGCAACCAAGTCCAACGGCAAATAGTACTGATCAGGTATTGAAAAAAACAAAACGCATGATGATTGCTGCCGTTTCTATTATTGTTATTTTATTGCTCCTTATGCTTTTGGGCGGCGGATATTGGCTTGTGTATATCGCAGGATCAACAGCTGCTCCAGTGACGGCCGTGAAGAATGTACTGCCTCTACCAGCAGGTACAGTCAATGGACATATCCTTTCATTAAAAACATATGAAAAGCGTGTTGCGGCAACAGAAAATTTCTATAAAAAACAAGAAGAACTGAAACTCGGTTTAACGACTGATACGCCATCTTCAGCAGAAATCAAACAACAAGAGTTTGATCGTTTAGCAGAAGAAGCTGTTGTTAGTGATTATGCTAAAGAGCAAGGAGTGAGTGTGAGTGACCAAGATGTAAATGATTACTTCGATAAAAATATTTTACCACAAGCAAAAGGAGGAATGGATGAGGTAAATTCAACCTTAAAGGATCTCTATAACTGGTCAGTTGATGATTTTAAAACTGAAATATTACGTGAAGCAGTATTGCGTAATAAATTACAAGAAAAGTTATCACAAGATGACTCTCAAAACAGTGATTCAAAAGAAAAAATCAAAACACTCTACAATGATATTAAAGATGGTAAAAAATCTTTTGAAGATGCAGCAAAAGAGTCGAGTGATGACACAGCGTCAGCAGAGCAGGGTGGTAGTTTAGGTACAGTTACAAAAGGACAAACTGTCAAAGAGTTTGAAGAGAAAGTGTTCTCAACTCCAGTTGGTGAGTTATCAGAGCCATTTGTGACGCAGTATGGCTGGCATATCCTAAAGGTTAGCAAGCGTGATGACGCGGCAGGTACTGCTGAAGTGCAACATATCTTAGTAATGACAAAACAAGTGGACGATATTATTAAGGAAAAAGTAGATGCTGCAAAAGTGAAGCCGTTTGTGAGTGGTATTGAATAGATAGCCAATGAGTTTGGTAAGTATTTTGCGAGGACGGGGCGTGTGCTCGTGTCTATAAGACACTCCGCTACGCCTATTGTCCTCTCAAAATCTTACCATCACCATTGTCTTGTTTTATAATCAAGGTGCTATAGTTCATTTCTCAACATGCCGATGCACCCTGCGGAGCACGAGCAGATGTAAGCGCTGCTCCGCAGGCAAGTTCCTTCTGATGTAAAAGCAATTTTTCTCAACATGCCGATGTAGCTCAGTTGGCAGAGCGACACATTCGTAACGTGTAGGTCCCGAGTTCGATCCTCGGCCTCGGCTCCAAAAATCCGTTGACCCAAACTATAGAATACGCTATTCTTAGTGATGACTACATGCTTGTCACATGATTGAATTCAATAACGTTACAAAATCTTATCCAGACGGAACGCATGCATTGAAGAATGTGAGTTTTTCTATTAAGCCAGGAGAATTTGTTTCTATTGTTGGACAATCTGGAGCAGGTAAAACGACAATTGCTCGCTTGATTATCGCAGAAGAAATTGCAAATAAAGGAACTGTTGTCATTGGTGGTTGGGACATTACAAGCATCAAGCATCGTCAGGTGCCAATTTTACGTCGTCAGATTGGTGTGGTATTTCAAGATTTTAAATTACTCAACCGAAAAACAGTATACGAAAACGTTGCATTTGCACTCGAAGTATGTGGAACGAATGAAGCAAAGATTAAAAAAATTGTTCCGCAAGTGTTAAAAATTGTTGGCCTACATGACAAGACAGGGAAGTTTCCAGATCAACTCAGTGGTGGTGAGCAACAACGGGTTGTGATTGCACGGGCACTTGTGCATCGTCCAAAGATTTTACTCGCTGATGAGCCGACAGGAAATCTTGATACAATTACGGCGAATGAAATTATTGATTTGTTATTAAAAATTAATCAACTTGGCACAACAGTGGTGATGGTGACGCATAATCCGGATATTGTGAATCGCTTGCAAAAACGCGTGATCACAGTTGAAAAAGGGAAGTTGATTTCAGATAAACACGTTGGATCCTATCATTTATAATATGTCAGCTTTTTTACGTACAATTCGATTTTCAATCCAGCATGTTTGGCGTAATTTATGGCTCTCAGTTGTGACCTTGTTTTTGTTGGTTTTAACAACTGTTAGTATGACATTGGTCCTTGGCTTGAATGTCGTCGGACAGCAATCATTACATGCGATTGAGCAGAAGGTGGAAATTGATTTATATTTTTATCAATATGTTCCAGAGAGTGATATTCTTGCTGCTCAAGATTTTATTCGCACCCTTCCAGAAACACAAAGCATTCAATACACCTCTTCTGATCAAGCATTAAAAGAATTTGCAGATTTACACCAAGATGATCCAGCGATTCTTGCGACCTTATCTGAATTCGACGAAAATGTGCTGCCGCCAAGTATTTCGATTAAAGCAAAGTCTATTGCAGATTATCCAATAATTTTAGAAGACATTCGTAATTCTCGCTTCCAAGAACTTATTGATCGTACCGACTATTCTGATAATTCAGTGCTCATTGCTCGTATTGAAGAATTAACACGCATTGCAAACCAAAGCGCTTTAGCTGTGAGTGGTATTTTCTTGCTTATTTCTATCGTTGTTATTTTTAATACAATCCGTATTACGATTTATAATTATCGTGAAGAGATTGGCATCATGAAGCTTGTCGGCGCGACAAATTCATTTATTCGATTGCCATTTATTTTAGAAGGTGCGTTTTTAGGAGCGCTCGCAGCGGGCATTACAATTGGTTTGGCATATATTGTACTCATCCTGTCAGATGATGCAGTTCGTCAATTCTTCCAAGGGTATAATTTCTCGCTTTTAGCATACGTAAACAACTATTGGTATTATTTCATTTTTGGTGAGCTATTTGGCGCAATGCTTCTATCGGTTACTTCTAGTATGATTGCAATTACGCGCTATTTAAAAGTGTAGATACCATTCCTATTTGCAGAATAAAAAAATGACCCATAATGGGTCATTTTTCGTGCTGGGGAGGAGGGGATCGAACCCCCGAATGCATGGACCAAAACCATGTGCCTTACCGCTTGGCGACTCCCCAATAGAGTCAATAAAGCCTCAGTAGAATATCAAATCTCGTAGCGCGCGTCAACATACCGTGCAAATAGAGATGTTGTATTCCTTTTGTAATATTGTACACTATAGGTATGAATGATTTGTCAGCAGCTCGTGCCTTTATAGGCGATTCGCTTGGATTTCACATTATCTTCGCATTATTTGGCGTTGGCTTGCCCCTTGCGATTTTTTGTATTGAATGGTGGAGTATTCGCCGTAAAAGTCCTGAGCTTCTTGCGATCGCGCAACTGCTGTCTCGTGTGATGTCGCTCTTTGTAATTGTGGGCGTTGTGTCTGGAACATTGATTGCAATTCAAATGAGTGTTGTGTGGTCAGGATTGGTTGATTTTGGTGCGCCGATTATTGGCATTCCATTTGCTCTCGAAGGCTACGCCTTTTTAGTGGAAGCGATATTTTTGGGATTGTACATTTCAACATGGAAACGATATGCAGGCTACCGTCACTTGCTGTTGCTTATTCCGGTAATTCTGGGAGCTGGTATGTCCGCAGTGTTTATTACACTTGTGAACGCGTGGATGAATAACCCGCAAGGATTTGAGATGGTGAGTGGAGTAATGACAAACATTCATCCATGGAAAGGGTTGCTGACTGCAACGGCATTTTTTGAAATAGCCCATTCATTGATCGCGTATTACATGACAGCATTTTTTACCATTGCTGGAATTGCAGTATGGTTGCTTGCTCGGAAGACCTCGAAGGAATACGCAGATGCGTTGCGGTTGGTAGTGAATCGATTTCTACTTCTCGGCTTTATCTGCATTGTGTTATTAGCAGGTCTCGGACATGCGTCAATGCAGCATTTGGCAGATGCAGAGCCACGTAAATTCGCGGCCATTCAAATACAACCAGAAACATTGGATCACGCGCCGTATGTGATTGGAGGACACCTTGATTCAGATGAAGAGCATTTAGAGGGTGGTTTGCGCATTCCAAATGGATTGAGCATTCTTGCTGATAATGATACGGATACTGTCGTTCGTGGTTTACGTGAATACCCTCGCGCGGATTGGCCGCTATTAATTGTGAATCGTTTATTTGAAGTGAAGATGGTGCTTGTTGGATTGTTAACACTTGTCCCAATATTGTATTTTGGGCTCTATCGTAGAGCACGTAAACGTTCTCTCGATAGCCGGCTCGCACAATGGTTGGTGCTTGTATCGGGGCCTATATCTATTATACTCGTTGAGCTCGGATGGATGATTACAGAGCTTGGCAGGCAGCCATATGCCGTTACTGGTTATATGCGTGTCGAGGAAGCCTTTACGGCCAATGTCTCAGTCATGCAGTGGGGCTTTATCTTTCCGGTGACATTTGTTTTATTATTCATTGTTTCATTTGGAGTGGCTGCGCAGATGATTCGTAAAGAAACACATGTATGAGTATCGCATTATTTTTTGTCCTATTTCCACTTGTGCTCTATGTGCCGTTGCTCCTTATTGAAATGAATCTTTCGTTGTTGAGTGTGTCTCGTGGTCGATCATTTAGTGAGTATTTGCACGCTACCTGGGAAACAACGCACACGCTATTAATTTTGTCAGTCGTTGCGTTTGTCTGGTTATTTAATGATGCGGTGCCGGTTGTTGCTCCAGTGGTTGCATTGCCATTGCTCCTTGCAGCACTCTGTTTTGTACTCCGGGCTGCTGCCTATATTATTGTGTACTATGAATGGGGAGCGCCCGCCTTGCGTCGCTTTGCTGGTCAGTTCTTTGTCGCGTCACATCTTGTGCTGGTCGCTGGATTATTGTGGGTGATCTATGGAGTCGCAACAACGGTGCCGTGGAGCACGGTTGTTATTCAATCGAGTTTGATTATCTATCTATGGCCTGGGGCGCTTGCGACACTGTTCATTGTTGCGTTCCCAGTTGTACAGCTGTATAAAAAATTACTCACAGTACAGTAAGTTTGTGTATGAACGATCAAAAAAAGCTAGTGTCACCTTATTATCAAAAGCTTGCAGATGTTCTGACGATTTTTTGGGAATACCATAAAGCACGCTTAGATGCTGGTACGATCGCATTTGGGTATGAAGACGGTGGACGTGGTCTAAAGTCATATAACGGCCCCGCAGAAACAATTCATGATGCGCGCCAAAGTGCAGAAAATTTAGGGTGGGAAAACCCAATGCAAATGGATATTATTAATCCATTTTCTCGTGCAGTTTTGCGCTCACTGAATGTCTCATGGCGTGATTTTGTCTCTCAGTATTCTCCGGCATTACGTGAAGACGCGGCTTCTATTTGGCAAGATGAGGTGCGAGATATTAAACAGCAGCTTCGTATACAGCATGGAGATGAAGTGCGGCCTTTTACCGACGACTATGTTGAAAATCTTATTGCAGATTGTGTACAAGATCAGCATGAGCTTCAATCGCCTATATTGTTCGCATCATCAATTCCAGCAGGATTGAGCACAGGAACATATGTTACAACTGACTTGCTCGCAGTGATGAATAAATTTTTTAAACCAGCCATGCCGCTGCTTGTATCGCGAACTTCACTTCGGTCTCTCGCAGCGACGAGGGCGGCTGTTGGGAGGGATTCGCGTCGCGGTGTAGAGGTATACAATGGCATTGACCCGACTAGTCCAACGATGTTTGATATGCAAACATTGATTGAAGCGGGGTATGGTCGAGCAATGGGCTGCC
>CAZBLE010000017.1:0-19799 GCA_964492735.1 uncultured Gammaproteobacteria bacterium | reverse complement strand
GCTGATGAGCGCCAGCAATTCACTATTCAAGCGACTCACTCACAGCACGTGACTGTCCAACCGCCGCAAACAGCCATTCTTGCAACAAACGCAATCAGTCCAATACAGGCATTGCGTTATACGGATTTGCCGTTCTGGTCTTTGCAAAATCACCCAGAAAACTCAATGATTTTAATGGATATTCGGATTGAAGAGATGAAACGGCTATTAAAAAAAGAGGTATTTGACCAAGCATTTGCTCAACTTATTGCCAGCGACACGACGGCCGCAAAAACCCAATTATTTGCCAATTTCCTTACATTTGTGGCAGACTATCAACACTAGATTATATATATGAACACATCCTCACTTTTTTCGCTCAAAACAGCATTTGCCATTGGTTTAATTGTCTTTGGTATTATTACTCGATACGCTCTAAAAGACCTGCCAAATATTGAAACAATTACTTCAGTGACAATTCTCGCTGGCGCACTTCTTGGTGGCGGCTGGGGAATGGTTGTGGGCATTGCAACTGTTGCTGGCTCTGACATGCTGATTGGAAATACAAACATTTTATATTACACATGGTCTGCGTGGTTGCTTGTTGGGTTGTTCGGTTTGATGACTCGTTATTCACAAAACGCAAAACTTGGAAAACAAATCTTGAAATTCACTGGCGCTGGTCTTGTGAGTAATTTACTGTTCTTTGCATGGACAAACTTCGGTGTTTGGCATATTGGCGGCCTGTATCCGCACACCGCTTCTGGTTTGATGGAATCATATGTGATGGGTCTTCCATTTTTACGCAATCAACTATTGAGTACATTGGTGATGTTACCAGCAGTATCTGTTGTGGCGATTGCAGTCTGGAACAAATTACCGGCAATGCTTGAGTCTCGTCGCTCAGCTGTTGCTGCTGCACATGCAGCGCAAAAATAAATTTGTATGGAAGTAACTCTGGATGCGATTTTTGGTGAACTGTTAGAAGAGTATCCAGAAACAGAACAAGTATTGAAAGCCTACATGGGTGAGGCGTATTGTTTAACCTGCCCAGGAAAAATGTTTGATACCATTGGCAATGGTGTATTGTTGCACGGAATGACAGATGAAATGACGCAAGACATGATTGAAGATTTGCAAGCAGTGGTTGATGCGTACGAAAATGGAACACCGCTGCCGGAAATCAAAGAGGTTGATCGTTCCAGTATGCGACCAACATGGGATGGGAATTATGAAAATTTAACAGATGATGGACACGGTCATGCTGCACCTGTAGACGCGACCGCGAAAGACAGTGCTGATGAAATTGATACATCAGGAGTTGATATTGATCATATGTTTGCAGCAGCGATCAAGGAGTTGGAAGCGCAAGAGAAAGAAGATGCAGATGGGTCGACGCTCGGGCACGCATAAGATATACTTCATTTCATGAATGAATTACAGGAATTACAGCAGAAAATTGCTGCAGCGTGGGAGCTGTTGAAGCTTTCTGCAGTAGCAGAGCAGATTACAGCATTAGAAGCGCAGACAACAACAGCCGGCTTTTGGGACAACCCGCAGCAAGCGCAGAAAATCACGAAACAATTGGCGGATTTGCAGAAAGACTATGAACAGTGGCGAAAGCTGCGCGATGATGTTGCGGCCGCAATTGAGATGACAGCTGACGCGAAAGAGTTGGGCGACGAAGAATTGATGAATGATGTTGCGCGCACAGCAGCTGACTTGCAGACGCAATTCGCTCAAATGGAAGAATTTGTGCTCTTGGCAAGCGAACATGACACGCGCGATGCCTATGTGTCGTTTCATGCTGGTGCTGGTGGCGTTGATGCCCAAGATTGGGCAGAGATGTTGTATCGGATGATTGTGAAATATTGCGAGCTGAATGAGTGGGGAGTGGAAGTGGTCGATGAATCAAAAGGTGGAGAAGCTGGTTTGAAATCGGCAACACTCCGTGTCAGCGGGCGATATGCCTATGGCTTGCTCAAGTCTGAACATGGAACGCATCGGCTGGTGCGCATTTCGCCGTTTGATGCAGAAGCCATGCGCCACACCAGTTTTGCGAACATTGAAGTTGTGCCAGACTTTGGCGACGTTGAAGATTTTGATATTCCAGAAGCCGAACTCCGGATTGATGTGTTTCGCTCTGGCGGCAAAGGCGGGCAAGGTGTGAACACGACAGATTCAGCTGTGCGGGTTGTGCATGTTCCGACCGGGATTACCGTCGTATGTCAAAACGAACGCTCACAACATCAAAATAAAGCCACAGCGCTCGGGATTGTGAAATCAAAATTGTATGCGCTGAAGGTTCAGGAGCAAGAAGCGCAAACAGCTCGTGAGCGCGGGGAAGTGAAATCAGCGGCGTGGGGAAATCAGATCCGGTCGTATGTGTTGCATCCATATAAAATGGTGAAAGACCATCGAACGAATTTTGAATCCGCGCATCCAGACAAAGTGCTGGAAGGTGAGTTGAAAGATTTTGTGAAAGCGTATTTGGAGTGGTTGCAAAAATAACATAACCATATGAAATACAAACACACCCAAATTGGATATCTCATAATCGTCACAACACTCGCTGTTGCGGCGCTTTTTGCGTGGGTGTATATGACTGCTGCGAATGAGCCAGCATCGGTTGATTCAGGTTCAAATTTTCTTGTGAGCGCTGTTATGGTATTGACCTTGGGCTTTCTCGCGTCTTTTACCTATTTGCGAGTGAGTGTCGATGAAGAGTATGTATCCGTCATCTTTGGATATGGCATTTATCGAAAACGGTTCCCGCTCCGCGATATCGCATCTGTGCGCGCAGTCAAAAATCACTGGTATTATGGCTGGGGAATAAAGTGGTGGCCATCTCCAAACATGTGGATCTACAGTGTTTCTGGATTGGATGCAGTTGAGGTAATATTAAACAATGGCAAGCGATATAGAATTGGAACAGACGAGCCAAAACAATTAGAAGAAGCGATTAAACAGGTCATTCAATCCAACGTGTAACACCTCCGGCGACAGTTGATTTTTTGGCTTTATCGCCCTATACTACCGCAATACTATTGATTGAAATCCTATGTGTGGAATTATTGGTTACGTTGGAAAAAAGCAAGCCCAGCCGATCGTTATGGACGGCTTGAAGCGTCTTGAATATCGCGGCTATGACAGTGCTGGCGTTGCGATTGTGCAACCAGACGGCACTATTGGTGTTGCGAAAAAAGCTGGCAAATTATCTGTCCTTGGCGCAGAGCTCGCAGCGCACCCGATCACTGGAACCGTTGGCATTGGCCACACTCGTTGGGCAACCCATGGCGGGCCAACAGACATGAATGCGCATCCACACGGCGATTGCAACGACGAAGTGTTTGTTATCCATAACGGGATTATCGAAAATTTTCGTGAACTCAAAAAACAATTAGAAGCAGATGGTCACACCTTCAAAAGCCAGACAGACACAGAGGTTGTCGCGCATTTAATTGAACGTGCCTACACGCCAGATGTCACGCTCGAACAAGCCGTGCAAGTAGTGCTTGGGGAAATTGTTGGCGCGTATGGACTGTGTATTCTTTCGAGTAGAGAGCCAGAAAAAATTGTTGCCGCTCGATTAGGCAGTCCGTTGATCGTTGGTTTATTACCAGACAATGAATATATGGTTGCGTCGGGAATGACTGCGCTTTTGCCATATACCCGAGAAGTGATTTATATGGAAGAGCATGAAATGGCAGTGATTACTCCGAAAGGCTATGTGCTGACAACGATTGATAACAAGGAAGTGCAGCGTGAAAGTGAGCATGTGGAATGGGACATCGCCGCAGCAGAAAAAGGTGGGTTCGATCATTACATGCTCAAAGAAATGATGGAGCAACCGCAAGTGGTTGTTGATGGGATGCGAGGCCGCTTGATTCCAGAAGAAGGGATCGCGCATCTTGGCGGATTTTTGGAATATGAAGATCGCTGGCGCGACGTTGAGCGCATTATTATTGTAGCGTGTGGCAGCGCAGCGATTGCTGGGCAGATTGGTGAATACATGATTGAAGAATACGCTGGCATTCCAGTTGAAGTAGAGATTGGTTCAGAGTTTCGCTATCGTAAGCCAGTGCTCAACGACAAAACAGCGGTGATTTTTGTGTCGCAATCTGGTGAGACAGCAGACACAATTGCGTGTTTACGAGAAGTGAAACGGCAAGGCGTGCTGACATTTGGCATTGTGAATGTTGTTGGTTCAACTTTGGCGCGCGAAGTAGACAGCGGCGCGTTTATTCATGCCGGACCTGAAGTATCAGTCGCGTCAACCAAGGCATTGATGGGAATGATGAATCTGTTCGCGCAACTCACCGTCGCACTTGGACGCAGTCGAGGCATGAGCTTGGTGACAGGGAAACGGATTTTAGAAGAAATGGAAGCGTTGCCAAAATTGATGACGCAGCTGCTTGAAAAGCGAGAAGAGATGATGGCGCTTGGGAAAACGTACGCGAAATATGACCATGCATTTTACTTAGGTCGTAAATACAACTTTCCAGTTGCGAGTGAGGGCGCATTAAAGTTAAAGGAACTGGCATATGTGCATGCAGAAGCCTATCCGAGTGGCGAGCTCAAGCATGGCCCACTAGCTCTAGTTGATGATCGATTTTTCACGGTTGTGATTGCACCACAAGATTCTGTCTATGAAAAATCAGTCAGTAATATTCAAGAAGTGCGAGCGCGTGGCGGTCGAGTCATTGTGATTGCGACAGAAGGGGATGATTCCATTCATGAAATGGCGGATGATGTGATTTTTATTCCGAAGACGCTTGAAATGCTTACTCCAATGCTCGCTGTGATTCCATTGCAATTATTGGCGTATGCAATTGCCGTTGAGCGCGATTGTGATATTGACCAGCCACGGAATCTTGCAAAATCTGTGACAGTGGAATAAACTGCAACTGGACACAACACTTTGAGCCGCGTGCATTTCTTGTATCGCGGCTTTTATGTTTCATCGGTCAACGATTCTCGTGTATGTGTGCGCTTGCTTGTTGTTTTTTCGTTTCACACATTTGCCAGATGTGGGGGCCGCGCGCGCAGATTTTTTTCATGACCAACAAACAGTAGAGCTCAAAAATGCTGCCGCGAACATTGTGAGTGATCCTGACAGAGGGCAAAGTGATCAGCGATTGTATCTTGAGCTTGTTGATGACAAGGGTTCAAAATCAAAAACAAAAATTCGCGCAACAACAAGCCTTACGCAGCATATTGAAATGGGTGATCGTGTTGAACTCAGCTGCATGGTCCGTCAACCTGAGCCGTTTAATGGTTTTGCGTATGACAAATATTTGTTGCGCTATGGTGCAATTGGCGTGTGCTCAAATGCGCGACTTGAATTCATTACTCATAAGTCTTCACTGCAATCTCAAATTGTTCAAGCAAAACATATGGCACTACAGGCAGTGCGAGCAGCCTTGCCAGCGCCAGAGAATGGCTTGATTGCCGGCATTGTTTTTGGTGAAATGCGTGCGATTCCAGAAAAGCAACTGGAATATTTTCAACGGTCAGGGACATCGCATTTGCTTGTTATTTCAGGTTCAAATATCGCTATTATTGCCCAATGGGTGCGATTACTGCTTGCGCGATACTGTAGCTACCGGACAACGATTCTTCTCACTATGGGCGCAATTGCACTGTATGTTGTGATGACTGGGATTCAATCGTCGGCACTCCGCGCAGCAGTGTTTGGGTGCATTATGTTGCTGGCAGAATTTCTTCGTCGCCCAGCAGATGGAATTCGAGCGCTATTATATGTCGCAACAATCATGGCGCTTATGAACCCACTTATGCCGTTGTATGACACTGGTTTTCAGTTGTCGTTTCTCGCAAGTCTTGGGATGTTGTTGTGGGGAACACCGCTGCAAAAAATTAAACTCATGCAACTAGTTCCAGAAACAGCCGGACTTCGTGAAGCACTTGCGACCACCTTGGCTGCAACAATAATTACGACGCCATTTATTGCGTATCAATTTCAAGTGTTTTCACCAGTAAGTGTGTTTGCAAACATTCTCCTTGTGCCACTGATGAGTTCGTATTTACTTCTTGGAATTGTCGTAAGCATGGTCTGTCTTGCTTCTTCTGCAGTTGGTTTTTTTATCTGCCTTCCGCTCTATTTTTTATTCCGTCTCACCTATGATCTTGTTGAGCTCTTTGGAGCGGTGTCGTTTGCGAGTGTTCCCGTGACAGGACTTCCAGTAGTTGTTGTGCTTTGTGCATATGGGTTGATTGCAATGGTTGCATTCAGAAAAATGTTTCAGTATAAGCGCATCTTCTCATGAGTATTCTACAAAAATATCAATCAATCATCATAGCATCCTTGGTTATTGTGCTGTATGCGGTGTATGTATATGTGACGCAGTTCTACGTTCCGCCGAATCATCTCAAAATCACCATGCTCAACATCGGGCAAGGTGACGCAATACTCATACAAATTGGTGTAACACATTTTCAAACCATTGACATGTTGGTTGATGCGGGCCCGGATCATTCGGTTGTGTATGAGCTTGGTGATGTACTGCCGCCTTGGAACAAGACACTGGAATACGCAATTGTGTCACATGAACACGCCGACCACGTTAATGGTTTTTTTGAGTTTGAGGGTGCTTACACCGTGGAGCGATGGTTGTTTTCTGATCACACTCAAGACTCAGATGCGGCAAGGGTGTTTCACGACGCAATGGAACAGCTCGGTGGTCAACAGCAACACGTGCGACGGGGTGACAGCATACAGCTCGCACCAGAGGCACAATTACAGATTTTGAATCCAACAAACGCCGTGCATGATGATTTGAATGAAGATTCTGTTGTTGCCTGGCTTCAATTTACAGACTTTTCATTTTTATTGATGGGCGATGCATATAGAGAAAATGAGCAAGAGATCATGACGCAGGCTGCGCACGATGGAAGAAATCTTGATGTGGATGTGTTAAAAGCAGGGCATCATGGAAGTAAAACGAGTACGAGTCCAGAGTGGCTTGAGGTCACTCACCCTGAAATTGTGCTTATTTCTGCAGGGGTTGATAATACATTCGGACATCCACATTATCGAGTAATCAAAGATATTCAAAACAGTGGCGCAACAGTATTCCAAACAAATCGAGATGGACGCATTGTCTGCCTTTCTGATGGTGAGGACTATGAATGTACGCCCGCCCGATCAAGTGCATTTCAAATGCTTTCTGCGCTTGGTCTTGCGCCAAAATAATGGTAAAATACTGTTATATGCAAGGGAAACAGAGAGTCGTTATTATTGGTGCAGGATTTGGTGGTTTATCAGCTGCTTTGGAGTTTGCTGATATGATGAAAAAAGCCCCAGACACAAATTTTGAAGTGACAGTAATTGATAAAAATGAATATCAGCTGTATACACCAGATTTATATGAAATAGCCTCTGGAAATGCAACGATTGAAGATAGTGTTGAATTAAAAAATACCGTTTGCATTGATGTAAAATTAGCATTGCGTGCATTGCGGGTGCAGTTTTTTGTTGCAACCGTGGAATCAGTTGATCGAGCAGCGAAAAAAATTCACACAACCAATGGAGTTGTTGTCTATGATTATTTGATCGTAGCTCCAGGAAGCGTGTCCTTTGATTATCATATTCCTGGAGTTTCCGAGTATACGACAAAATTAAAAACAGCCGAAGATGCATTAGAAATTCGTGAACAGTTACTGCGTAGAGCGACCGATGGTCAATCAACGCATGTGGTGATTTGCGGCGGCGGCCCAGCGGGTTGTGAGCTTGCGGCAGAACTTGCGATTGCACATAACGTAAAAGGGGGAGGAGCGTTCACAGTTTCATTGCTTGATGCTGCACCACGTCTTATGACAATGTGGTCAGAAAAAGTCAGTCGGGTTGCCGTGAAGCGATTACAGCGACTGGGTGTGAGCGTTTCCTTGAATTGGATGGTATCAGCCGTTCAGCCAGGCTTGCTCACCAATAAAGAAAACGAAACTCTGCAAGCTGATCTTATTATTTGGACTGGTGGGGTGACTGCAAGCCCCTTGGTCGAAAAACTCGGATTGCAGTTAACGCAAAAACATCAAATTCCTGTAGAGTCAACATTACAATCCCCAGAAGACGCATCAATTTTTGCACTTGGTGATAGTGCGCAAATCCCAGTCGCATTTTCTGCGCATGGAGATACCACTTCTACAGACATAGCAACTCCGGCGTTAGAGTACGCACCGCAAACGGCCTATGAAGCAGTAGAGCAAGGGCGCGTTGTTGCGTGGAATGTATTTCAAACAGCTGTCGGCGGTCATTTACGCCCATACAAGTCAGTATTTCGTGGCGCTGTTGTGACACTTGGTGCAAAATACGGGATCCTGGTTTTACCAAAACAGATTGTGATTAGTGGTCGAGTTGGGTATTGGGCGCGTAAAATGATTGATCTGAATCATTTTCAAAAAATATTGCCATTTATGCAAGCGTGTTCTTTTTGGTATACTGGAATGCGTTTGATGAATAAAAATAATAATCCGAAATAATTCTTTATGAAGAGCTTGCGTGATATTTCTTTAACTGGTCGCACCGTTTTTTTGCGGGTGGATTTTAATGTGCCTTTAAATGATGAAGGTGAAATTATTGAAGATGCTCGGATTAAGGCCGCGATGACAACCATTGAATATTGTGTACAACAAGGTGCGCGGCTTGTGATTGGTTCACATCTTGGTCGACCAGAAGGACAGGTGGTATACACCATGAGTTTACATCCAGTAGCTGAGCGCCTTGAGGAATTACTGGGCCGTGAAATTCAATTTGTGAATGATTGCATTGGACCAGAAGTCGAAGCGGCTAAAGCGCAATTAGAAGATGGTGATATTTTATTACTTGAAAATTTACGGTTTTATCCAGGAGAAGAAGAAAATGATTTACATTTTGCAGAAAACTTAAGTCAAAATATTGATGTATATGTTGATGATGCATTTGGTGCAATTCATCGCAAACATGCGTCAGTGGCTGCATTGCCGTCGTTGATTTTTGATCGCGCGCCAGGATTTTTATTAGAAGAAGAAATTCGTGCGTTGTCGACAATTGTGAATCGACCAGACGCACCGTTTGTGATTATTGTTGGTGGCATGAAGTTGTCTGATAAAGTGAATGTGATTGAACATTTAGCCCCGATTGCGGATGTTGTGCTTGTTGGTGGAGGTGTGGCAAATACATTTTTAAAAGCAGCAGGTGTTGCTGTTGGTGATTCAAAAACTGAAGAGACAGACGCGCAGTCAATTTTAGAAAATACAGAAAATATTGTAATGCCTATTGATGCGGTTGTCGCAACATCAAAAGATGCGACAGAGGGTCATGTCATTGATTTGAGTGGCGGCGTTCCAGACGGTGAAATGATTTTAGATATCGGGCCAAAAACGCAAGCATTGTTCGCAGAGCACATCGCAAAAGCAAAGACGGTTTTTTGGAATGGGCCGATGGGTCGGTTTGAAACCCCGGCATTTTTAGAAGGCTCAAAAGCAGTTGCAACCGCAGTTGCGGAGAGCGATGCGTATACTGTTCTTGGTGGTGGTGATACAGAGTCATTGCTCACAGCGTGTCGCTTAACTGGCCGCTTTACACATGTTTCAACCGGAGGTGGCGCGAGTTTGTCGTTTGTGGCAGGCGAGTCACTTCCGGGTATTGACGCTTTACAAGATTAATTTGTTATTGAAGAACATATGACCACAACAATTCAATCACTCCACGCTCGAGAAATTTTAGATTCACGAGGAAACCCAACGGTTGCTGTTCGCGCGGTGTTATCTGATGGTTCAGCTGCTGAGGCAATGGTGCCATCTGGCGCATCGACAGGTGAGCATGAAGCAGTTGAGCTGCGTGATAACGACCCAAAACGATATAACGGCAAAGGCGTGCTTACTGCTGTGCAGAATGTCAACACAGAAATTGCAAAAGCGCTAACAGGAATGGATGCAGAGGATCAGCGCGCACTCGACGCTGCTATGATCGCACTTGATGGAACAGAAAATAAAGGACGCTTAGGCGCAAATGCTATTCTTGGGGTGTCACTTGCTGTTGCCCGAGCAGTAGCGGCATCTCGCGGCGTTGAATTGTTTGAGTCATTGCGCACAACATTTCAAATTACACGGAACACACATCTTCCGTATCCAATGATGAATATCGTCAACGGTGGACTCCATGCCAACAATGGCCTGACATTTCAGGAATTTATGATTGTGCCACAACAACAGCAATTTTCCGAACGGATTCGGTGTGGCTCAGAAATTTTTCACGCGCTGAAAAAACTCCTCGATGAAAAAGGGTAGAGCACTGCGGTTTGCCCCTAAGGTGGTGTTGCGCCTTCCTTCCACGAAAATGAGGGAGCGCTACAATTCATCGCAGAGGCGATTACAAAAACGAGCTATATACTTGGCAGAAATGTCACGATTGCGCTCGATCCAGCCATTTCTGAATTTTACAAAGACGGCGTCTACACCGTCGACGAAAATAAATGGAATGCCGAACAAGTCAGCAATTTCATGCAAGAGATGGCAAAAAAATATTCGATCAGCTCAATTGAAGATGGTCTCGCAGAAGATGATTGGAATGGTTGGCAGCAGATGACCGCGCGAATGGGCGCAACAACACAGCTCGTCGGTGATGATCTGTTTGTTACCAATCAGAAATTTTTGCAAAAAGGGATTGAGATGAAAGTCGCAAATTCTATTCTGATCAAGGTCAATCAAATTGGCACACTGACTGAAACCATGGACACAATCGCACTCGCGCAAGAGCATGATTATAAAATCGTTGTCTCGCATCGCTCTGGAGATACAGAAGACACAACGATTGCTGACATTGCTGTCGCAACAGGTGCGGAGTTTATTAAAACAGGCTCATTGTCTCGTTCAGAACGCATTGCAAAATATAATCGATTACTTGCGATTGAAGCACTACTGGCATAATACCATGGCAACACTTACGCTTCGAAAATCACAGCCCGCTCTCGCAATTCAACCATTGCCAGAATCAGCTCCACTGCCGTCTCCGGCGCCGCAGCCACTTTCAACTTCTGCGAATGGTGTTGTTCGGCCGCCTGTTGTGTTGTTGGTGCTGGATGGTTGGGGAGTTGCCTCAAAGTCACCTGGCAATGCAATTACACAAGCACGCACACCAAACATGGCGCAACTGATGGGGCAGTATCCAACGGTTGCATTGCATGCGTCTGGTGAGCAAGTGGGTCTACCATGGAACGAGATGGGGAATTCCGAGGTTGGGCATTTAAATATCGGCTCCGGTCGTATTTTATATCAAAACTTACCGCGCATTGATCGTGATATGAGCTCTGGTGCATTTTTAAAAAATCCAGTATTCGTTGAAGCAATTCAAACTGCTAAAAAACGCAACACAAAAGTACACCTCCTTGGCCTTGCCAGTAATGGTGGTATTCATTCATCTATCAAGCATTTATATGGCCTCCTTGAATTATGTAAACAAGAAGGAGTTGTAGATAATGTATTTATCCACGCTATTTTAGATGGACGTGATACAGCCAAAAATGCCGCCCTACAAACAATTGCCGAATTGGAAACACGATGTTCTGACATCGGTGTTGGACGGATCGCTACACTCATGGGTCGTTTTTGGGCAATGGATCGCGATAATCGTTGGGAGCGAATTGAAGCGGCATATAATGCCATCCGACATGGTGTGAGTGACGCGACGGTTGATAGTCCACTGCAGGCAATAGAGGATTCATATCGCGCGCAAATATTTGATGAAGAATTTGTACCAACAGTTGTTGTTGATGCTGCAGGCAAGTCGCTGACAACGGTTGATGATGGTGATGTGATTATTTATTTTAATTTTCGTTCAGATCGAGCGCGCGAATTAACAAAGGCGTTCGTTCTTCCAGGTTTCACAAAATTTGAGCGAGGAACTGATTTTAATCAGCTTGTATTTGTGACAATGACGGAGTATGAAAAAAATATTCCAGTGCGTGTTGCGTATACACCAGAAAATGTTGAATATCCAATTGCACGAGTTGTGGCAGATGCGGGCATGAAACAGCTGCATGTTGCGGAAACGGAAAAATATGCGCACGTCACATTTTTTTTCAATGGAGGCGCTGAAGAACCATTTCCTGGAGAAGATCGAGGACTGTTACCGTCGCCGCGTGTGAAGTCGTATGACCTTGCGCCAGAAATGAGCGCACAGGCGGTTACGGATAAAATTATTGAAGGGCTTCATACGCATCAGTATGGATTTATTGTTGCGAATTTTGCAAATGCGGATATGGTTGGGCACACTGGCAACCTTCAGGCAACTGTGACGGCTGTTGAGACAATTGATCGCTGCATTGGAGAGATTTTTCAAGCAGTGAAAGCAATGGATGGAACGCTGGTTATTACTGCGGACCATGGAAATGCAGAGTCGATGATTGATACAAAAACAGGTCAGGTCAATAAAGAACATACAAAAAATCCTGTGCCGTGCATTTTAGTGTCGTCTGTGTTACAACAACAGCGTTCATTATGGCCACCAATTACTGATGGCGATGCATCTCGTTTGCAGCCGGTTGGTGTGTTGTCTGATGTTGGCCCAACAGTTCTCACATTGCTTGGGTTAGCAGTTCCACCAAGTATGTCCGGTCGTTCGTTAATTCGTTTGAGTCAGTAATGAGTAGTATTTTTATGATCAACACCCTTCGCCGCGCAACAAAACAGACTTTTGACATCGTCACCATTGGGAGTAGTTTGCGGGATACGTCTTTTTTTTCAGATGAGCTGCAAGTGATTGATAATCCAGTAGATGATGTGACGTGTAAAAGGCTCATGGCAGTTGAGCATGGCGCAAAAATTCATAGTAATAACGTACAAGTTGGTTTTGGCGGCGGCGCTGGGAATGCAGCAATGAACTTTGCGGCCTTGGATTTTAATGTTGGAATCATCAGTAGCATTGGAGCAGATGTTGAAGGGCAGGCGATTGTGGATCATTATCGCACACAAGGAATTGACACGCGCTTAATTGAAGAAGTCGCAGGTGTACGTACAGGATTTTCATTTATTACAGTTCATCCAAAGAGCCACGATCGTACAATGTATGTGTATTATGGAGCAGCGCGAAAACTACATGCTCCGCAAACGCTTTTCACGCAATTTCAAACAGACTGGTTTTATATTGCATCGTTAAATCACACGACGTGGAAAAAGACGATTGAACACGCGATTGAAATTGGAAGTAACGTTGCCTGGAATCCTGGCGCGGCGCAACTACGAGGATCTGCTGCGACGCTGAAGCGATTGATGAAAAAAGTACAGGTGCTCATTTTAAATAGTGATGAGGCTGCAGAGTTGTTGGTGAAGTGTGGGTATGAAAATCGTGAATACTCTTTAGAAGAATTGGTGAATACGGTCTACGAGTTCGGCTCAGAAACAGTCTTGATTACTGATGGGGCAAATGGATCAATTGCTCGTCGCGGTGATGAGGTGGTATTTCAGACAACGACGGATACGTTGCCAATTGACACCAGTGGTGCAGGGGACTGCTTCGGCTCTTCATTTGTCTCTGGTTTAATTCGGTATAATGGTGAGCTCGGTAAAAGCATTGAGCTTGGTCAATATATTGTTGACCATTTAATTGCAAAACCCGGAGCGCAAAATGGTTTAGTTGCACGGGAAAAGTTACCAAAAAAATTTCAATAACAGAGAGACTTCTTATGAAGATTGAATGGAAACGTCCGTTGCAGAAAAATGTTGGAGAAGTCTTGCGTGAAGCAGGATATCATTATTTTGTTGACCCAAACACACACAAAGGTAGCTTTGTGTTGCGCATGGGTCGGCAATATTACCCGCGGTATCATGTGTATGTGAAAGAGGTGCCGGCCGAAAAAGGCGGCGGTCAGATTGTTGATCTGCACGTTGATCAAAAGCACGCATCATACGAAGGTCAAAAAATGCATTCGGGTGAATCTGATGGCCCGCTTGTTGAAGAAGAAATTGCACGAATTACGCGCTGGCTTGAACATTTTGCGCAAGTATAAATATAGAGTATGGAAGATGTTGAAAAAAAGTTTACTGAACTTCAGCAAGAGACATTGCAACAACTTCAAGCTATTCAAAAAGAGCAGTTAGACATTATTGAAAACTACAAACGGCAAAAACAAGTCTTGCAAGATCAGGCTGAACAAAAAACCGTATGATTGAACGATTTCGCCGCAGGCCCGTTGAGCAGGCTCAACCACCTGAATTAACACAGGCAGAAAGAACGGAAAAGCAAATTGCTGAAATTCACGCATTGCTCGACAGTATTGAAAAAATTCGAGAAGATTTTCGTCGTGAAGTTGAAGCTGATGGTGCGGCAGGCATTATTGTTCCAGAAGCGAGTAACGCTCTTGATCGCATCAATGAGCTTGTTGGGAGTGCTGCAGGAGTAGTATCTCATTTTGTTGAACAAGCCGGTGCATTCGGAAAGAGGGTGTCTCAACGATTGTCTGACGTACTGCGAACGAGTCGTAATTTGAGGTGGCATGTCACCACGCATAGTCGCGCACTTATTTCAGAAGGGAAGTTACGTGAAGCGCTTGAGCAGTTGCGTCGTGGTCCCAAAGAGGATTTTAACCTAACGCAAGAAGATATTATTGAACATGCAGTACAGACAATTCTAAGTGATCCACTTGCTCCGAGTAAAGATCAAAAAGTGTCGTACCTCCTGTTTTGCTTTCGAACGTTACAGGCATTGACAGAAGTTGCTCCAGGAAAAAAAGATCTTATATCAACAGAATTACTGAAAGATACGCAATTTCCTTTCTTAGCAGAGCGCTCAGCGGATCCAGTTCGTTTGTTAGAGGTCATACAACAACGTGGTATTGACGAAGCAAGGCAATTACAGATCATTCAATTGATTAACAACGGTCAGGTGCCAGAGCGATTTATTACCAATGAACCAGATACACAATGCATCGACTACATCATTACTGAGGCTTTAGAAAGACGAGGGATGATGAATTATGATTATGAAAAACCATTTATTGAGGCAATGATGCGAGATCTTCCTGATGGTTATGCTAATAGATTTTTCTTCAAGGGTAATGTTGATGTGATATATGGTGATTTTATTGTCAAAACACAGCTTCCTGATTTTCTTGTGGCTAATAGCAAGAAGGAGTATCGTGATTTTTATGTAAATCAGGCCGTCATTGGGCACCTGGCGCTACTTGTTGGGAAAGATGCGGTTGCGTTGCTGAAACGTGGCGTAATTTATCCGTTGAAACGGGAATTGCGTTACTTGAAAAAGCACCGCATACAGCTATGTGGACATCTTTTTTTTCAACAATATTTGATAAAATATCCGATAAAGATCAATTTTTAGCACAGGCTCTGATAGATGCTCCGGTGCAGGAGTTATTTAAACTTGATCGAAATTATTGGAATTTGATGCCACCAGAGTTAAAACACGCCTTGTTTGAAACGCCGAGTCTTTTAGATATTATTTTTGCTCAGCCAATGGACGATCAGAGGTATCGAAATTGTCTCAATATAATGACAGCTGAAGACTCGCCAATTGACATGACCCAGTTGACTCAAAAAATACTACAATACCTTCCAGAAAAAGTGAGTATTGATATCTTCCCAAAAACAATACAGAAATCAATTATTTGTAACCCAGTTTTTTTGCAGCGCTATGTTCAAAAAATGAGATGGCTTTCTATTTCTCATATTATTGACCTCTCTGCTATTTTTGAAGGTGATCGATCAGTGTTTCGTCGTATTGTGCTCTCACACCCATCAGTAGCCGCTTTGGTGAAAAAAGACTCTTTTTCTACATTACCAGAAGATATTAAGACAGAAATATTTCGGCGCAAGCTTGGAGAGCGCACCCTTTCTCACTTCCCTTTTAATGAAGGAGTAGGGCAAGAAACAATTGAGTCTTTTTTTCAAGGCACACATATATATAATAAAGGCATGAAAGAATGGGTTAATCGTTTGGAATTTTTATGGTCAGCTCATGAAATAGGGGATGATCAATCTGTCGTTATTGAACAAGCTTTGAGTGTTGTAACTGGTAATGAGTTGCGTTTTGTATTAGAGGTAGATGATCTTTGGGTTCGCTTGCCAGTTGCGATGAGGGAATCGCCTATATTTTGGAAAAAAATAGTGGATGTTAAAGGTTTTTCAGCTTTTCGTCAGTATCGTGAAAAAATTCCAAAAGTTGTTGAGAGTTTTTCATTTATGCGAGAAGGAGTTGCGTATTGTGATGCAACTTCTGTAGATGACCCTGCTGTGTATCAATCTTTTGTAGACTATTACCGCTCAGGTGGGCCGGAAGTTGCTCGGGAATATTTAAAGAAATTGCGTGAAGCCGCAAAAGGGCTGATTGGCGGTTCAAATATTGAAGAGCTGCGAGCACGACCAGAGTATCTCTATCTCACAAAACTTGTTTTTGCTGATGGGAATTATTCGACCTATGAAGAAAATATTGCCTGTGGAGATAAAACGAAACATTTAGATCAGTACACATTTGACCAGGCAGGCTATCCAGCGCAGATGACTGGTTTAATGGGGTATCGATTAAAACCTGACAGTGTGCCTGATGATACTGATTTGTATAAAGAGTATGAACATCGATTGCAAAAAATTCGTAATTTTGTAGACCAGCGTGGGCCTGATAATACAGCACTCCAAGCAGCCTTTGAAAAAGAAGTGAATCAACTTTTTGGTGAACATGCAAACAAGGCTTTTCAGGACTTGAAAGGACTTTCAGTAAAAGAAAAAATGTTAGCGCTGCTCATTACACAAACACTCCCCGGAGTACGATTAAATGCTGATATTTTAGATTTGGTTGTGAAGTTTAAATATGCGTATCATGAAAACTTAGAAGAGTATGTTCAGTTGAGTGCAGGGGAAGTGACGCGATATACAGATAAAGTGAGTCAGCGATTTGTATCATGGAATGAGCTCGGGACCATTTATGGTGAAAATGTGAAACATGTCATGCAACATAGTATTTTTGAAGAACTTGCCGGTGAAAGTGCGCAATACCAAGTACTTGTTGATATTTTTGGTGAACTCATTGGTTCAAAGCGTGAGGTTGCAGCTATCACTCCGAGGCAAGAGGCTCGAATTCGTAATACGTGCGAGAATGATAAAATTGACGTACAGCGAAAATTTCCTCTATTGCGTGATCAAGCGATGAATATGTTTGCAACAAACATTCGATTTGATCCAGCATCAATGCGAGCTGAATTTGAGACTGATCTCGATGTGATCATAGAGCCATTACGAGACACGCCAACTGTTGAGGCTTTTCTTTTGTGTGTACCCGCATTGTTTCGCCTGCGAGATCGATATCGTTTTGGGATTAATGCAAAACTAGAGGAATACATCATGCGGGACTATAATTTGATTACTGCCGAAATGGCGAAATTTGAAGAAATTGTTGAATTAGAAGCAAAAGAAACTTCTATGGGCGGAGCGCGTGATAAGGAGGTAAAAAAATCAACACAAAAAAGAAATATTCGTGGCTTCTTTATGAAGAGTCAAGAAACAACCAATGCACGAATGGGGGCATACATCTGTATTGCTGGAGATACGAAAATGTGGGAAAACCCAAATTATTTTGAATTTGTTGAAAAGGATGAAGATACGGGAAAGTGCGTTGGCGTGACAATGTTATTGAACATTCATGCTGCAGATGGGAAGCGGTATTTGTATTTTGGTCCAAATCCATTTGAAAGCTTTTTAACACAAGTCCGTTCAGAGCAAGCGTTTGATCATATGTATCAGCAAGTCACGCAGTTTGCGGCTGAGAACGGATATGATGGAGTAGTGGTGCCATCCGCAGAGAACAAAATCCTTGGTTCTTGCACAAATCGAGGTGGAAATTTCCCTGATCTTATCAAAGCAAAACGTTTGCGAAAAAAAGACGGTGGTTTGCGGATTGTCGACTTTGGCGCAGAGCATGTTCTTGGACACTATAGTAATAGTGCGTATTCATATGCAGATGGAGCCCTTATTTGGGAGCCAGAGGCGGTTGTTTCCACCAAAAAAAGCGCATAGTATGGTCGTTTGCCGACTCTTATTTTTTTTGTTATACTCTGTATAGTTTTTGACACGCATTGTTCTCGGAGGATGCAATGACGTGATCACACAACGGACAAGCAACGATGCTTACATTGCAACTTTTTTAGCATGGACCAAAATCAACAAATACAATCACCGGCTGCGACACTGCCTCAGAAAAAACCGTATTTTCGGAAGGATGTTTTTGGTGCGCTGAAAAAACGGAGCAGCGATAAACAAGAGCCTGATGAGCCACGTCGCACTTCTCGAACCTCTAAATCAGTTGGTGCAATTGTACTCAACCAAAAGCTCCAGGTGCTGCTGATTTTTCAACAACAAAATCAATATTGGGAATTTCCAAAAGGGAAGATGGAAGCAGGGGAAGATGAAGTTGCAACCTTAAAGCGTGAGATTAACGAAGAAACCGGTATTCGAAAATTTCGTCTTGTTCACAATTTTCGCAAACTCATGTATTACACCTTCCGATTTGAAGGAAAAATGATTCGACGAAGTGTTGTGTATTACCTTATCCAAACAACAGACAAGATTCAATTATCAGATGAACACTCGCAGTACATGTGGTTATCATTTGATGCAGCCAAGCAGCGCTTAAAACACAAAAATCAAGTAAAGCTCCTTGATGAAGTATTAAAATTGATTTATGGGTAAACAATTTCAATGGAAAGTTGCTCCGCGTGCAGATGAAAGTTTGCTCTTGCGTTTTCCAGAAATTCATCCAACCGCGGTACAATTATTATCAAATCGTGGGATCACAGAAACACAAGATGTTGAATCATTTTTGCAGCCAGATTACATGAATGATCAGCATGATCCGTATTTATTTCGTGACATGCAAAAGGCCGTGGATCGCATTTCCAGTGCGCTTGAAAAAAAACAAAAGATCACAATCTATGGTGATTATGATGCAGATGGTGTGTGTGCGTCAGCAGTGCTGTATAAAACTTTGGTCGCGCTCCACGCGTCAGTTGATTACTATTTACCGCATCGAGACACCGAAGGATACGGTTTAAACATGAAGGCTGTCGAGATGTTGAAAGAAAACGGCACGCAACTGATTATTACCGTTGATTGCGCAATTAGTAATCACGCTGAAGTCGCAAAAGCTGTTGAGCTGGGAATGGAAGTGATTGTGACAGATCATCACAGTGAGCCGCCGGAGCTTCCAACGGCAGCGCTTGCGGTGATTAACCCAAAGCTCACGCAAGAAACCTACCCGTTTAAATATTTAGCTGGAGTAGGCGTTTCATTTAAATTATGCCAGGCGCTGATTCGTAAATATGAGCTTGGTGAAGCTTTTGAAAAATGGCTCCTTGATCTCGTTGCAATTAGTACAGTAACAGACTTTGTTGAGCTCACGGGTGAAAATCGACTGTTTTTAAAGTATGGCTTGATTGTGATGCAAAAAAATCAGCGTCCGGGATTGCGAGAATTGTTTACTGTGATGGGCGTGGATCCGACAACAGCAAATGCAGAAACTATCGGGTTTAAACTTGGGCCACATATCAATGCCGCAGGGAGACTGAATCACGCAAATCAAGCACTTGAGCTTGTCCTTGAAGAGAATACAGAAAAAGCGCACGAGATGGCAGTGGAGCTTGCAAAAACAAATCGACAACGCCAAGCGCAGAGCAACCAGATGAGTAAAGAGGCAATGCTTCAAGCAGCGCTGCAAGCAGATGAGCAGGTGATTATTGTGGAGGCGGATAATTGGCCAGTAGGGCTCGTTGGTTTAGTTGCAGGAAAAGTGGCGTCTGACTATCATCGGCCAGCATTTGTGA
>CAZBLE010000016.1:0-23251 GCA_964492735.1 uncultured Gammaproteobacteria bacterium | reverse complement strand
AATTTTTGACGACGCCCTAATAGCATATTCACATCCTCTTTAGTCAAAGTAGATGTCGTAGAACTAAAAAGCTCTCTAACGATATTAAGAATACTGTCATGATCTCTACCACGTAATGCATCGACTATCTCACTTTCATCCTGCGATACTAATGAGAAAGGTACATCAGGCACTTCAATCTCACTCAATGATCTTAAAAATGATATCAATTGCCAAAATTCATCATGGCAATCATTTAAAACAATATTTGCTTTTACCAAAACAGAATCTGCCGCAGACATTGGTATTTTTTGAATCTTCTTTGTTATTTTATCTCGAACAGAAAAAGCAAGACGTGGCGTAAATTTATCACCTTTTTTAATAAGTGACACATGGCAAACATATTGCACCTGAGGTTTATCACAAAGAACAAATTGCTTCACCAAACTTGTTTTATGTTCATCAAAGAAATAATAAAAATTTCCAGTAGGGACAGGTCTAATTTTTAGATCAGAAAAATTGTCAGTTCCTATGATAAAACTATCTAAACTTCGTATGGTTGAGTAGGGTATTTGATCCATAAATGTCAATACTCTATCAATTTTTTACACATTTTTCAAGCTATAATGACAAAAGAGTGAGGATGTACCCTATAAAAAGAAGAGCCTACAGCTCTTCTTTTTATTACGACTTACACTTACTTATAGTCGTACACTTTGAATGTGAAGGTACCAACTGTATTCGCATCGATATAATAATCGCCTTTACCATACTGAATGGTCTCATCTTTCGCGGAGCCTGTTGTATTCATGATCAAAGCAACAAGGCTACCATCAGCCTTGTAAAGCATTGCTTGGCATAAATCGCCAGTACAATCATATCCGATCTTAAAACGGTCACCCGTAATAGTGAACGGTTCGGATTTCTTTGTGCCCTTACCAGAAAGTGAAAACACCTCTTTGTACTCTGGTGTTTTAGCTTCTTCCTTTGGAGCATCCGCAGAAACCGTGTCTGCTCCTGAGTTTGTATTATTGCTCGCCTTACTGGAATCGCTTCCTCCAATGGCATTACCAACGATGCCTATACACACGATCACTAAAATACCTGTAACAAACTTGTGTTTCAGGAACCAGTTTTTATCTCCCTGGTCAGGAGATGTTGTAAAGGTATTTATTCCGCCATACCTCGGAGCAAAGCTCAAAGGGTTAGGCACTGTTGTATGGCCATAGTAGCATAATGAGCCCAAAAATAAAGGCCTAGATGGCGAGTTACCAACAACCAACCCATTCGCACCAGGATCGATTGTGTGGGGTTTAGTATAAATCTGGGGTATGTTGCTCATAATTCAAAAATCCTCGCCTATAGAGAGGTTAGGGATTTGAATCGACTAAACATAGTGATTATCTATTCATGTCTGCACCAATGATTTCAAGCTTATCCTTTATTTCTTGCCATCTTGGCATTTTTTCATCTAGCAGAGAATAAAAGCGTTTATCATGCTTTTTATACCGCGCATGACATAACTCATGCGTAATCACATAATCAATGCAGTCCTTAGATGAAAATATAAGATCTGGATTTAATACAACAGTACGAGATTGCAAGTAACTTCCCCATCGCTTTTCCATTTTTTTTATCCGCAGTACAGGCAATTGTTTATACTCAAACAAGGACGTAATCTCTGTATACCGTTCCCTAAAAATATTCTCAGTTTTTGCCTGATACCAAGCATCCAAAAGTTTCTTTGTGTGGGCTCCATTCTTAAGATTCCGTGTTGTGCTTACAAAGAACTTTCCCTTCTTCATTAACACTTCATCCTTATCACCACGAATTACTTCAAGCTTGTATTGTTTACCTAGATACAAATAACCTTCGCCCGAAATGAATTCGCGCTTGTATTTTTTTCTTTGATACTTTCGAAAAAAATTCAACTGCTTTTCGAGCCAAAACCATTTTCGATGTAAAAAGATATCTATACGTTCTTTATCGGCGTTGAGCGGACATTTAAGCATTATCTGCAAATCAGGCATCACGGTCAGGCTTAAGCTTTTTCTATCTTCGAGCACAAGATCATAATGATAGATGTATGATCCAAATGTAAATACTTGTTTTCTTTTAAGAGAAGATTTCATGATTGTTTTCAGCAAGTGACAAGACATTCGCAATAACCGTCTTCATATCTTCATCCGCAAGCGCAATTCCTTTTTCTTTGATAACAACATCATAGAGATAATCATCCAGTGTATTCATGATGCGACGTTTCACGTCAATGTTCTTATACCAGTCAACAATCGCCTCTTTCTTCACAATGGTAAATACCTCTAAAATCAGATCCACGTATTCATCCTCTGGTAAATCCAAATTCTCGAAATTACTGCGCAGATTACGATAAAAGACATCAGAACCACTAACGCTGAGAATTTTGTTCGGTAAGCTTTCATCTTTCTTTTCTACTACGTCATCCTCAATCAATTTAAGCTGCTTTAGAGCTGCTACATCAGCCATTTTTCCATCTCGCATTTCTTGCAAGATCTGTGAAATCTTCTTAGAAAATCGTTCATAGAACTCAGGATCAGAATCCATTTTTTCATGGATAGTCTTCTGTGTTTGAGCGGCAATTGCCTCAGCTTTTGACTTGTCCGAACCAAGTGACTCAAGCGCTTCTTCAAACTGCTTGCGGTCAGTGATGTTAATCTGCTTCGTCAGAAGCTCAACGCCTTTTGCATCCACATACTTATCGAGAATATTCACAAGCGACTGTTTATACTCAGATAAATCAACGCGGTCGGCATACTTAAGACTCGCAGTCTTTCGAAGCTCCATAAACTTCTTTAGTTCTCGAGTATACACATCCAAGTGATCAAATTCATGTACAAAATCTTGGAGTACAAAACATTCATTCAAATTCTTAATAAATGCATTCAGTGCCTTATAAAATACTTCACGACGAGGTTCGTCATCAAGATGTTGTAAGAACTCTTCATCATCATTCGATCCTTTGAGACCCTTAAATATATCGTGGAGTAGACTATAACTTTGCTCAAGCTCCTGAACCTTTTCCGAAACATCAATAAGCGTGCCTTTCACATCGTTATCTTCATAATTACCAAAGAGCTTCATCGCTGTATCGATATTCTTAGCGTTCTCCGAGTAGTCGATGATATAGCCCGCTGTTTTAGGAAGCTTCTTGTTATCGTGAAGGCGGTTTACGCGAGCAATGGCTTGCAGTAGGTTGTGATCTTTGAGATCTTTTGCAAGATATAAAACAGTATTGCGTGGTGCATCAAAACCAGTTAGAAGTTTATCAACGACAATAATTACCTCAATACCATCATCGTTGTACTTAAAGCTATCGATAACATCTTTCTCATATTTTGAGACACTACTGTGGTTCTTACGAACAGTGTCGAGATACTTAACGACATCGGCCTTGTGTGTATTCGCTTCGTCACCATCATCATGCTCGTCTGAAATTACTACTGCTGTACGAATCTTTGCTCGGTCTTGAAAAAATTTTTGAAACAGAACTGCTGAATACTTAGAAGGCGCGACAATTTGTGCCTTGAGTCCTGTATTCTGAAAATGGTTTATATAATGCTTCTCAATGTCATATCCAATTTCAACAATACGCTGAGGATTATCTTTGATGATCTTTGTACCAATATATTTCTGAAGATCTTTTCTTTGCTTGTCATTCAGCTCTTCAGTAATACGTTCAATATGACGGTCAATCTGTCCTTCATTCTGAACAAGGTCAACGTATCGACCTTCATAAATAAGCGGCAAAATTATCTTGTCTTCAAGAGCATCATCAATTGTGTATTTGTCGATGTAGCCACCAAACTTCTTCCAGCTTGCTTTTTCTTTTTTCATCAAAGGTGTACCAGTAAATCCGATATAGCATGCATTCGGGATCACGCGATTCATTTCAAGATTTGCCATTCCATTTTGACTTCGATGCGCTTCATCAATAAGTACAAAAATGTTTTGATCCTCATCAGAAAAGCCAATTTTCTTTTTGGCAGCAGATTCAAACTTTTGTACGAGTGTCGTAACTACCGCCAAATTTTTGTCTTTCAGTAAACCAAGCAGATGCTCTCCGCTTGTTGCTTGAATGACCTCCTTCTTTAGATTGCAGTTCTTAAAGGTGTCCCTGATTTGCTTATCAAGATCACGGCGATCGGTGACAATAATAACTCGGGGGTTACTAATGTGAGGATTCTCAATAAGAGCCTTAACGAACATCACCATTGTCAGTGATTTACCAGAACCCTGGGTATGCCACACAAGTCCACCTTCTCGACGAGTAATACCTGCATCAGTAGTTTCAATGTGAGCGACATGCTCAAGCATTTTATGGATCGCAAAATATTGTTGGTAACGTGAAAGCTTCTTCACACCTGCATCAAAGAGTATGTAGTTCTTGGTAAGATCAAGAAGCCTAGCAGGCTCAAAGAGCGCTGTAATACCGCGGTCTTGTTCAGTGGGTAGTCGGTCAAGTTTTTGCTTATGCCCATCTGTATATCCGTTTAGGTCTGTTAGGATTTTGGAGTAAATCTCATCATCTACTTTCTTTGCAATAATTTTTGATACCTTCTCATCCTGCTCTTCACGAGTTGTACTTTTTTCTTTCCATACTGCATAGAATTTATTTGGTGTGCCTGTCGTACCATACTGCAATTCCTTACCGTTAGTACCCACGAGAAGCTGCGTATAGGTAAATAGCTTCGGACAAAACTCAGGGCCCTGATTACGGTTCATCTGATTGATGGCCTCAATCACTTCGACACTGCCCTTCTTGTTTTCAATAACGGCGAACGGGATACCATTTACGAAGACTACGATGTCTGGACGAATATTCTGCTTACCTGATGCGACAAACTCTGCTGTTGCATGAAAAACATTGTTACTTGGATTCTCAAAATCAATAAATCGGAAATTCTTTGAAGCTGTCTTACCACCCACACTTACCTTTATCGTCTTACCACCTGAGGTAGGCATGATGGTGTTATAAATCTTTTGTGCCGTATCAATAAGTCCTTCATACTGAATATGCTCAAGCTCGTCTATGGCATCACGAACATCCTTTTCACTGAATTTATATTCAGTACCTCCAACTTCATAGCCATTGATTTCCATAAGCTTTGCAGCCGCGATGTCTGCGAGGATAAAGTTACTTGTATCTCCGCCTCGCTGACTAAGCGCTTCCTCAGCAGAGATATACTTATATCCCATACCCAACAGAAGCTCGAGAGCGGTAAGCTGGGATTGCCGTGCTTCGTCAAAATGTACTTTTTCTAACATATATTTTAGGTATGGATTGATAATGTTTCAGGAGTTCTAATGGTGCCAGTGATGAGATTGTTGAGTAGGTAGCGTTTCTGTTCTTGAAGTGCCCTAAGTTTATACTCAAGACACTTAATCTCTGTGTCAGATGTCATGAGAATATCAACGATAGCTTTTTGTTCCTCCAATGCTGGAACTTCGATTTTTAGGTTTGAAATGTCCCCTAATGAAATGTTTGCTTGCGCCATCTGCACATTAATTTCTCGAATCCAAGTTTTTATGCGCTTGCTTTGTAAATATAAAAACACGAAATCTTTCAAAATCCCTTTTGATTCGTTTAATCGGATAATCGCAAGGGCTTGATTAGTGTTTGCAGGCAAATTCTTCTTATCTACCATATACATTCGACCTAACGCACCAGCAATTGAAAAGAGTATGTCACCCTCCTTCAATTGAGATCTATTTAATGACTTATGAGCATCTTGAGAAATATAAGCGCACTTTCTTTCTATAAGCACACCGTCCTCGGCTATAGATTCGATCTTTATAAACCTTACACCGCTTTCTTGATAGGAAAATCCATTCGTGGTTGGAGTTGTTCCTTTGGTGATCATGGTTGAAATATCCCCAAGACGGTGGTGTTTCCACATAATTTTGAAATCTTGCAAACGAGTTTTACCCGTAAGTAATTCCTGCATCAATCCTTTCTTGATATTCTTTTTCCTCTCAATTTTTTGAGAAAGCTTTTCAATTGCTTTATCCCATGTTTCCAGAACAACGACAATACGCCTTTGCTCCGGTAGTGGAGGGAGATCAAATTTTATTGACTTCAATTCATTCTGCTGAATGCCCGATACAGTACTACCAGAGCCAAGTCGTTCTATAAAAGACCTCTTGGATTGAAACCAATAATAGAGGTATTCATTTTTTAGACTTTCCTTTGGATACAGGGCTTTAAGATCTTGATTTATTGATACGTCAACATTAAAAACCACTGCATGACCTAATGCCATTCGAGTAGGCACGATTAATGTCCCTTGTGGCACAATTCTGCTTGAACTATTCCTTAATCCGGCATCTGAAATATGGTCTTGTGTATCATTCGGATTATGGGTAACTACATCTTTTACACTCGCCCAAGGAATTGAACCATTCCAAAAATCTACACGATCTTTTGAGGGGGTACCTCCACCTTCCATTTTTTCCAAAACATCGCCCAACGTATTATGAGTCCAATCTTCGGAAATATTTTTTTGTGGTAGTTTAGTTATCATATATCTTCAAATAGTCCTCAATAATCTGCTTGTCAAAGGCAATAATACAATCTCTTAGTGCTGATACGACACCAAGGAACTTTGTTCTCGCGAGGGATTCAATAATAGGATTAGACTGAATCTGTAACATTCCTTTTTGCTCTATTTCTTGATGAAAGTTCTCCTCATTCAAGATGGTATGGAAGACCATTTTTGTAGTAAGCCCTTTTTTATCAATCTGAAGCCCTATTACTTCTTGATTAAATATATTTTCATACGCCTTCTTCCACTCTAGAACTTTATCAGACTGATAGCCCTCCGCAATTAGTAGATCACACACTTTCTTAAATTGATACTCGTTCTTGTCTTTTAGAATAAAGAAACGTAAATCCATGAGAAAAGATCTTTGAATATCGTTGTCGGGTAAATGAGCCTCTATTCTACTCGCTTTGCCGGTCCCAAATGAAAATTTTAATCCAAAATCATTCAGCTGATCGAATCTTGCATCACCAAGAACCTTAGCCTGTTTACTAAAGCGTCGGAGGATTTCAATATTCCTTTTTGATGGGTTTGTTTTCATTTTTAGTCGTGCATTTTTGCTATATCAAATTCATGTTTTGAATCTCTCAGAGTCACAACCCTATCAATGTACTTGTTGTGATCAGAAATGAAATCTTCCCATTTAACAGGATGAGCATATGAGTGATCAAAACCATGATGATGGTAACCCTTGCATGATTGGCAGGTTGTTTGATTCTTATCCAATCGATTAAACATATTCTTCTTTATGATTGAAAAGAAGTTTGAGGTTTTCCATTCACGAACACCGCAAGGCCGCTGAACAACAGCATGATCATAACTACCATTGCTGTCTGGCAAAGCAACCAAGAGCAAGCCGTTAGTCGCACTTACTCTCTCTCCGCGCTGCTGTGCACGCAAAGAATATGAAATTTCATTTGGAATCCATTGTTCATTTTCCGGGAGAGAGTTATCCCGCATATTAGGAGAAAGAAGCACTAAAGTAACTGAGCTATCAAAAATTTTTGTCTTTAACAGCGAATCAATCGTGCTGTCGGAAAGATGACTTGCATCATCATCACTCTTTTCTCCTTTATATATATGCTCTGATCCGATAGCGTCAATAATTTTGTCGACGTAGTGTCTTGGAGTGTATGAATAGCCAGTATCTTCGCCTGGAATATACTCACTTACATGCTCCGGGAATACATCCAAGTCCTTATATTTATAACTAACGAATATTTTTCTTGAGTCACTCATATTTTTACATGATGCTTATTAACACTATTAGGATCATCGTGAACGCGTAGAAAAATGCTATTGTTTTAGATAACATACAATAGTAAATAGATGTTGTTCGTAGAGTTCCAAACTCCGTTATATCCATTGAAAAATCAATATCTTCCTCATTCATCTTCCGCACCTTATTATAGAGGCAGCGATAACTTCGTTCGAGTGAAAGGAAATATGCATCGTGCATCCAAAAAATCATAACCACGAGAACAAGAATCACCTGTAATTCATTGCGTTGTAATTCAAGAAAGGCAACAGATAGCCCAACTACAAGCGTAATCATCCACCCCCTTAGCGTAAAGAGATTATTTCCCATTCTGGAAATAACGCCTTGTATTAACTCTAAATGCTTTAATTTTTTTTCGTTCATAGAATTATTTGATTCCCAATTCTTTCAAGTATTCAACCATCTGCTTCTCTAGTTTTGCCAGTTCCGGCTCAAGGTCAGCGAGCTCTTTCAAGTTCGTTTGGATATCTACAGGCTCTTCTTCTGCGAAAGTGTCGACATACCGAGTAATGTTGAGGTTGAAGTCATTTTCTTCCAGCTCTTCGAATTTTATCTTGCGTGAAAACTTGTCTACATCTTTGCGTATCTTGTAGGTATCAAAAATCTTATCGATGTGTTCATCAGTGAGGATGTTCTGTGCCTTTCCTTGTTTGAATTCTTTTGATGCCTCGATAAAAAGAATGTCTTTCTTATTTTCGTTTGCACCACCCTTCTCTCGTGATCGATCAATCACTAGAATTGCAACGGGAATACCTGTGGTCTGAAAAAGTCCAGCAGGAAGACCAATAACTGCATCAATAATATTTTCCCTAATAAGTTGTTCACGGATTTTCCCTTCAGATCCGCCGCGGAAGAGTACGCCATGGGGAACAATAACTGCCACACGACCAGTCTTTGGCTTAGCGGTTTCTACCATGTGCGTAATAAAAGCAAAGTCGCCTTTATCTTTTGGTGGTATACCACGCCAGAAACGATTGTACTTGTCTGACTCTGCATGCTCTGCACCCCACTTCTTAAGCGAGAATGGAGGGTTCGCAACTACGACATCAAAGTGCATGAGATTATCGTTCTCTACCAAGAGTGGGTTATTAAGTGTGTCGCCCCATTCAATACGCGCAGAGTCCTTACCATGAAGAAACATATTCATGCGAGCAAGCTGGTAGGTAGAACCTGTTGATTCCTGGCCATAGAGTGCATAGTTATTTGAACCCTTCTTTTCTATTTCTTCACCTGCTAGAAGAAGTAATCCGCCAGACCCACAAGCTGGATCTGCAATGCGATCACCTTCTTTTGGTTCTGCAAGCATAGCTACCAGTTTTGCGACTGAATGAGTTGTGAAGAATTCTCCCGCCTTCTTCCCGGCATCAGCGCCAAATCGCTCGATCATATACATGTACGAATTTCCAATTACATCATCATCCACGTCAGAGAGATCTATCTTCGCGAAATCCTGAATGAGGTTGCGGAGCATTTTGTTACGCTGATCAAGCTTCCCAAGAATACTTTCAGAATTGAAATCGACACTAAATACACCATCAAGCTTTTCCTTGTTGGAATCCTCAATACGATGGAGAGCCTTATTAATCTCTTCACCAATATTGTCCTCTTCAATCTTTTCGTAGATATAATCAAATGATGATTTTGGAGGAAGGTAAAAACGATCAAGCTTCATCTTTTCTTCAATACGCTTTTCATCATTTCCAAAGCGCTCCTTATACATGTCATGCTGTTTCTTGTTCAAATCAGAAAGATACTTGAAGAAAAGAATCGTGAGTGCGTAATCTTTATAGACACCTCCATCAACACTACTACGTGATGAGTCAGCCGCCGACCACAGTGTTTTATTCAAGTCTTCTTGTGTGAATTTTTTTGTAGTCATAGTGCTTAGGTGGTAATAAGATTTCTAAAGATTCCGCTGATAATGTTTTTCCTGATTTCGTTCTGTCGGTTTGTAATCCTCTCTTGCTCTCGTATGTTCTGATCAAGCTCTATGAATATCATCTGCTGCTTAAGTGATAAGGCTGGTATTTCTATTCGCTCAAGTTCTTTACGAGGAACGGCGCCTATATACGATCCTGTAACGATTTTTGCAATTGCTTCTTGTCCTTCTCTTGAATTAAGGTAAAGGGAGATGAACTCAGGAAGTATATCTGGATTCGTAGGGCGAATAATATGTACCGACGATGAAGCCATTACCTTCTCCGTATTTGAAGCAAATAGAGCCGAACGGAATGAACCAACCTTCATACCACGAGCAACGAGAAGTACGTCGTTTTTTTTGAGGTGGCCTGTAAAACCTGGAACATCATGAGAAATTTTCGTAAGCGCACTAACATTAAGCACCGACCGACCCTGAACAAGGTCTTTTGCTTGAAATACGAAAATATTGCCGTTTTTATCGGGTTTAATGGCACCACGGAAGGTATACCCAGCTATTACATCTGCTATTTCTCTTAATTCCATATACATGAGTGTAAGTTACTGCATTATTTCTGTCAAGCATGAAGGAATTAAGCCCATTCGCACCAGTATCGATTGTGTGGGGTTTTGTCCAAATCTGGGACATGTACTCATAAAACAAAACCCCTCACGCGTGTGAAGGGTTTTGAGGACTTTAACTACCTGGGTCACTTTGGAGCATACCGCTCCTGTTGGCTGGGGAGGTGGGGTTCGAACCCACGGCCAATTGATTAACAGTCAACTGCTCTACCACTGAGCTACTCCCCAATACGAGCTTCAGTAGAATACTGTATTTTTTGAGGCTCGTCAATATCAATATCAGCCTCTCGTTTAAATATCAATTTCAAACTTCCACTGCATGGGCATCAGTGTCATGTTGAGTGGAATAGGGAAATTATACTCACGTTTCCACTGACTTAACGGCTTTTTAATATCCTCAAACAAGGCATCAATATCAGTAATTTTCTGAGCGCTTATTTGTATATAAATTTCAATAGGCGCATTTTTAATAGCAATGCGTGGAGGGTTTGCGTATACAAAAACATCATCAATGCCAGTTACTTCGTGAACAATGTGTTGCAGTGCCTTCGAAAGCTCAATGATCTGTGCATCCGTCACTTTTTTCTCATCGTAATCAATTCGAATTGTCGGCATACTGCGTATCAATAATCATTTAATGCACTCTACGCTTCTGAGGCCGCTATCGCTGCATTGAGCCTCGCCTTATACGCTGTTAAAGCACTTTCGTAAGTTGGTATTTGCTGGAGTAATTTTTTATAGAGACTTGCATACGCTTGATAGTCTGAATCATCTTCAGTCATGGGCTTAGACATCACTTCCTTCGCGTAGGCAATTGAGCCAATTAAATTATCAATAGCCGGCACAAGGAAAAAATATGTATTTGGACGAGCAATCATCGCATCAATAGCTGTAATGACCTTTCCCCAATGTTCACGATAATCTTCTGGTGAAATATCAATTTGCCACGTACTTGGCCCAAAGCCTGTACCAATTTGATCAAAGCAGCTCGATTCTTGCAAAATTCGAAGATCCAGATAGCTATCAACTTCCACTGCATTTAATTCTTGCTCTAATGGCCGTGATACTCTTGTATTTGGAAGATGCTCTTGAATTCTACGCAACTGTGGAACCATTTCTTTGATAGTATCAATTTCAATGTCATCTTTTGCAATTTGCTTATACGAACGATCAAGCCATTCACGAATCTGAGCGCAAATAGTATTATCAACTTCTTTTTCTTGTAACGCGGCAGGCGGAATAGAGCAAATCACATCAGCAAAGCGCTTCGCATCTGTGATAGTAATCGCAACCTCGTCAATTGTATTCGTATCTAACGCACCTGGATCAGAGCGAAAGATTGTGATGCCTGGGTTGGATCGCTCAACTAAAGCGAGTCCCATTTTCTCAGCGTGGTCATTTGCTGTCATTTGTTCCCGACCTCGTTGTAGATCGTCTGCTGCTTGAGCATCTTCAGACATGAAGGCTGCAGCCATAGCACGACCAATTGATGCGCCACCTTGTTCATTTTTCATATACTGAAAAAACTGACGGACACTATCTACTGGCACAAGAGGTGTTCCTTCTACTGCTGGCATTGAACCTTCTAGTGACATAAAAAATGAGATTAATAATCCTTCAATTTATTCATTGCCTCGTGGTTTTTGATGGTATGCAAGGCCTTGGCTTCAATCTGACGAATACGTTCACGGGTGACACCAAACTCCTGTCCTACTTCTTCAAGGGTATGTGAAACGCCATCGATTAATCCAAAACGCATTTCAAGAATTTTTTGCTCACGAGGAGACAGTTCATTCAAGGCTTCACGGACATGATCTTTCAATAATTCGAGCGCAGCTACTTGAGATGGCCCAACTGTCTTTGTGTCTTCAATAAAATCACCTAATGTGGAATCCTCAGAATCATCATCACCAACTGATGTTTCGAGTGAAACTGTGTCTTGTGAAATTTTCAAAATATGAATCACTTTATTGAGCGGCAAATCCATTTCCGCAGCAATTTCTTCTGGCAATGGTTCACGGCCAAGGACTTGAATCAACCGACGTTCAATCTGTTGAAACTTGTTAATTGTTTCCACCATATGAACTGGAATACGAATGGTGCGTGATTGGTCAGCGAGTGAACGAGTAATTGCCTGTCGAATCCACCATGTCGCATAGGTTGAAAACTTATAGCCTTTGCGGTAATCAAATTTTTCAACGGCTCGAAATAACCCTACATTTCCTTCTTGAATCAAATCGAGTAATGACAGTGATCGGCCAGTGAATTTTTTCGCAATCGATACTACCAAACGCAAATTGGCTTCAATTAATTTTCCTTTTGCTTCCAAGTCATTCATTTCTTTGAGCTTCGCCAGTCTGACTTCTTCTTCAGAGCTCAAGAGTGGTACTTTTCCAATTTCACGCAAATACATCTGAATTGAATCACCGGCAATATCACCCAAGTCAAACAATGGTTTTTTATGTTGCTTTTGCATTACACGATCTAAAATACCAGTTGACTGTGGCTGCGGAGCTGGCGCACCTGTTGATGCTGTTGTTGTATCAGTCGTGCGAGTAACAGCAACAGACGCTTGAGACGCGCCCATAACTGGCGTACCGTCTGGACCAACAATTTCCAGCCCATTGTCTTCAATTGTTTTCAACCAATCTTCAAAGTCAGCAACATAGTCTTCAAGGTTTGCAAAAAATACAAAAATTTCATTTTCGGTAATGAAGTTTCGTTGACGCCCTTTTAATAACAGTTGTTGCGCCTGCTCTGCTGGAAATGGTTGTTTCACGTACCGCGCGCGTGGTACTGCTGATTTTTTTTCCGCGGCTTTTGCTGCAGGACTTTTGCCCCGTGCAACAATCGTTTTACGCAATGCTGACTTCTTTTCAATTTTCTTTGCTGGTTTTTTCTTGGCTGTAGTTTTTTTAGACACAGCTGCGCGGGCCGGAGTTTTTTTCTTCGGTGGAGTTTTTTTCACAGATGTATTTTTTTTCAATTTGTTTGTTGTCGTTGGCTTGCGTTTTGGCTTAGATGATGTGCGTTTGACTGCCATAGGTTATGAAAGTTGATGGAGCATCACAGTGAGCTGTGACAACTCCGTTGTGTAACGAGTAATGAGCTCTGTCTGTTGTTCACGTTCAGCATTCACTAATTCTTGTCGCAGACGTCGAAGTCGCGATTGAATAAAATGCTGCTTGAGTGAGACAAGGAGCGTCATAGATTCCTTCTCCAGTTGCCGATCATCGAGTCGTGCGTACCATTCTTGTGCGAGCATTTCTATGCGCGCACGATACGAATCAGCAGGTTTTTTGGATAATTCAGAAGGCTCTTGAGGCTCGTTTGTACTCTGCTGAGTATACTGATTGAGCAGAGATTTGTAAAGCTCCTCAGACTCCGTGGACCCCAGGCCAAGTTCTTCAGGAAAATACTCAATCGCCTTTGGAATCACCGCGGGATACTTTACTAATAACGCTAATAGTTGATCTACCCGTGCTTGATATGGCATGGCAGCTGCAGTGACTTGAGGTGGCTGCTGAGCGACTGCTGATTGCGGTTGTTGTTGCGGTGTTGCAGATCGTCCCTGTGTACTTGCCTGCTGACTCACCCGAAATGTACGAATTTTTTCAGCGAGCACCGCATCATCGACCCCTAAAATATTTGATAACTGATGGATGTAATGTGTTTGCTCAATCTGGTCCGGAAACAACGCAATCATCGGCAATAATTCTTGCGCGGCAGTTTTTTTATTATGTGCAAGCGTTAAATCTAATGCGCTCAGCACCTGGTCAAATGCATACTCCATAAACGGCCGAGCAGTTTTCCCGAGTTCGCGCAAAACATTTGGATCACGCTTCACAATATCTGCCGGATCCTCTCCTTGCGGCAACGCCATAACTTTAATATTCATCCCCTCTTGTACTGCAAGTTGCATTCCTTTCCACGCTGCTTTAATTCCAGCCGCATCACCATCGAACGCTAAAATCACATTGTGCGTATACCGTTTCAGTAATTTTACTTGATCGGCTGTCAGCGCTGTTCCAGAGCTCGCGACGACATTACGAATCTGGTTTTGAAATGATGACACAACATCCATCTGCCCTTCCATGAGTACAACAGCATTTACTTTTTGAATAAATGTTTTTGATTTTGAGAGTCCATACAGCACACTCCCTTTGTGATACAGAGGCGTTTCTGGTGTGTTCACATATTTCGCTTCTTTCGCATCGTCTTTTAAAATGCGACCAGTGAACCCAATCACTGCGCCTTGTGTGTGTTCAATCGGAAACATCAAGCGGTCACGGAAGCGATCATAGAGACTACCGTTCTTCCCAAGAACAACCATTCCACTTTGTTGTAATTCGGCATCAGAAAAACCTTTGGACTTTAGATATTTCACCAACATGTCCCACGATTCCGGCGCATACCCAATCCGAAATGTCTGGATAGCATCAGCGTTGAGCCCGCGTTTTTCTGTGTAGGCCCGGGCATGTGCAGCGGCTGGCGCATTCAATTGTTGTTGAAAAAAAACTGTCGCGTGTTCAAGAACATCTTGCAGTCGAGTACGTTGATTTTCTTCTTGTTTATTGATTGCGCGCAATTGCACGCCAGTTTTTTTAGCCAGCATTCGCAGTGCCTCAACAAATTCAACCCCTTCAATATCTTGCAGAAACTGGAATACATCACCACCCTTTCCGCATCCAAAACAATGATAAAATTGCTTTTCTTCGGACACTGTAAAACTTGGGGACTTTTCATTATGAAATGGGCATAGTCCTTTATAATTCGTCCCACGTTTTTGAAGCCGAACATATTCGCCCACAACATCAGCGATATTCAATTTTTCTTTGATTTCTTCTACAGGAGTTGCCATGTTTGTACACTACCACGCTGCCGAAAAAATGCCAAAAACCATGATTACAGATCTATTTGCCGTTCAGCTTCTCGTTGCTTTTCAAACGTTTTACGCTCTTTTTGGTCAAATATATAGACCTTGTACTTTGCATGTTGCACTGCTGGTGTTGTGAATGACAAAATAGCTCCCGTATCAATAAAAATCACACGCTTGCCTGCTGTGTTTTTCGCACAGGTTTTTTCATCTTTGTGACAGGCCGCAATCAAGCGCTCTGGATACGCAACTTCCAACTGCGTAAGATATAACATGACATCTCTTAAACCTTTGCGTTCTTTCACTGCTCGCACTTCATATGTGACATCAGGATATTGCTCACGCTCAGCTTCAATGGTTGCGGCAATTTGCTGGGCTAGAATTTTCTGGTCTCTATAACTTGAAGAGAAGCCTTCATATGGCTCATTGATTGGAAATTGGTGCTGAATCTTTGCGTCTACTGTTGCGTTCCACGCATTCAAAACAACAAAGCAGACAAACGCAATTCCAACGAATCCACGTTTCCAAATTTTCTTACTCACCCAAAACTTGGTTGCAATAATTGCAAGCACGAGAAGTGGTACGAAAAAAATCATAATGTAATGACGAACGCTCGTTGAATGCACTTTTGCAGCCAATGTAATTAACAACAACACGAATGCGGTGACAAAAGAGAAAGATCCGTAGCTGCTCTCTTCCCATGCGCGCAATGTTGTGAGCACAAATCTACGTCGCGCAACTCCCCATGCGCCCGCTGCAATCACAATACCCCCCGCCACTGCGGCAATGACTTCTTTGATATATGGAAGCGCTGTAAATAACTGATAGTAGTAGTGTGAGAATGTACTTGCATAGAGCCACACGCCAAATGTTTGCAACCAAATCAACGGATAAAAATCCACTCCCCGTGACGCCGCTCGAGCAGCTGCGGTATTCACTGGATTCGATAATTCTTGTTGGACAAAAACAAAGTTGAATAAATTCCCTATTTCTTTAAAACCATTTTGAAATTCAGAAATAATAAATGGCAGATATGACACAATAAAAAATCCAACAATCACCACGAAAGGTTTCCATAACTGCGTATCAGACAACAATGTTTTACGATGATAGACGAACCACAGCAGCACAATCGGAGCAAGTACATACGCTGATAAATGAAGATGCAGCAACACAATAAATCCAACACCGGCCAGCGCAAGCCACGTATGACTCTGTACTCTTACATATTCCATTAATCCGATAATGAGCAGTGCTTCAAATAAAAACACAATGTTCATGTTGAGCGCATATGAACTATACAAAAAATAATTCTCAGACAACATGAGCAATGCTCCGAAGATTGTGGCAAGTGTCAATGAATAACGAGTTGCCACAAACCAGAACACCAGCACCCACGCAGCTAAAAACAATACAGTCGCCATTACCGGCCCTGCAATTGGCGAAAAGCCAAACGGCAACGCGAAGAACAACAGAATATAATAATACCCAGGACCAAGATGTACGCCATTTGTATCAGCCTGAATGGGGCCAAGGGTTATCCAATGATGCTGCTGCCATGCGTCTCGAACAACAAAAAAATCACGGACTTGTTCGGCATGAAAAAAAATATGGTCCTGAAAAAACCACAGACGCAATGCAATTTGCGCAAAAACAACAACCGCTACACCAATCCATGCAGCGGCTGGAAGTCCGAAATATGTTTTCTTATTGCTCATCTTTTGAATCGCGGCAGCATCCTTCGCCACAACATTCTTTTTCACCACCACATGTGCATTCTTCTTCACACTCACAACGATCCTCACAATCACAATCTTCAGTGCAATTATAATCTTCTCCACATTCACACTCACCTTCACAGCCGCAACCACAACTATCGATCATGATATCGTCCATGTGTTCTTCGCAATCTTCAGCACCGCATTCATCACAAATGATGATGCATTCTTCACAATTTTCATCGTCACAAAATTCTTCCATGCCACAATCATCACAGCAATCATCTTCTGCGCACAAGCCGGCAATCATCAGTGTTGGCGCAATCGCAATAGCAGCGAGTACATGGAACATTACCAATACTAATTGCTCATAGCCTGGAATCTCCAGCATAAATGGCCCAAAAAAAGACACAACGAGAATGATGAATGAAACCGTTCCAAAAATGATATTTGGCCATGGTGTAAAACGCACTAATACCCAATACAGGAGCGTTGCAACAAGTCCAGGAATGAGTGTCACAAGGACAACTCGAACCATGCCAAGTTGGATTAACTCACCATTTGTACCCATGTTTACTTGGGGGTGAATATCAAACACATTCCATGCAAGATATAAAAACACAACATTTAAAATAATTGCGCCGAGGGTTGCCATTAGTCCAGTTGAAAGGATGCCGCGGGTTGGTTGCATGGTACGCATAAAAATAGATTACTAATTACTGATACTCTACCAAAAAATCAATATAATCGCAATAAAAGCTCATTAGATTGTAATCACAACCACCCCACCGATAATTACTGCAATCGCAACAAACTTCTGAATCATGTGATCACGTGTAATATTTTCGGTGATAAACTTTGGCGCAAAACGCGTAAAGAGCCAGCCATAGAAGACCACAAAAATCGGCTGTGTTCCGCCGATGATTGTCGCCAGCGCCACTGGCACAAAAATCGACGCATATCGAATAGAGAGCATTCCAATCACTGTCAGCAGCTCATTAAACACATTAAAAAGAAGCAGGGTGTGATTATCTCGGCGAAAAATAGCCCGTACTTCGCGACGATACACTGGAGACAGCGCGCAGAGCACCAGACCAAAGAGAGTTGCACCAATATATTCCCAAAACATTGCCGCTCCAAACACGCTATCAATCACCACCCATTTATAAAATAATGAACTCAATGCAAACATAAAACTAGACGCTAGCATCATGAATATAATCCCTTTCTTCATTTGAATTTTTTTCGCACGCAGCGCTGCCGTGTCCAACAAGATTAAAACAGCGCCGATTAAAATAATAAAAAAACCAATAAGCTGCATCGGTGACAATCGCTCAGACAAAAAAACATAGCCTAGAATTAATTGGATCACTGGGATGGTTTGATATAATGTCGTTACAATTGATGCATCTTCTTTTTCTAATGCATGAAAATAAAACCAAAGACTCATCATCCCACAAATACCAACCAGTATCATTATGGCAATTTGTAGAACACTAATGCCCGCAAATGGCTCGACACCAAAAAACAAAATAATTGGCGTAGCAATAGTTCCAATAAATGAAGAATAGATAATCAGCCGTGCAACACTGTGGGTGTCTTTTTCTACTTTATGGTGCAACAAAAATTTATCGATCTGATTACTCAGTGCGAATAAGGCCGGTGCTAATAGTGCGAAAAAAATCCAGGTCATAGCTTATGTATAGTGTTGAAGTCGCTTCTTGTGTTCAGCATACTGGGAATCAGCGCGGCTCACAAGTTGCCAAAATTGCTTGGAATGATTGAGATATGTAAGATGGGAAATCTCATGGATCAGAACATAGTCACGGAGTTCGGGCGGAAGAAATGCAACAATGTAAGAAATGCTGATATTCCCCTGACTACTGCAACTTCCCCAACGGGTGCGCATATTTCGAATTGATACTCGATTGATCCGAGAGGTTGGATAATACTGTGTACGAATTTCTTCAAGACGTGCAGTAATTATTGTTCGAGCACTTTTTCTGTTTGTTGGCGTGTCTGGATATTGTTTCCGAATTTTGAGATGGTCAGGAATTTGATCGTGTTTCTCTTGTAATGCCTGCCGCTGCTCTCGAATCCAATCTTCTCGTTCACGCACAAAATCATGAGCGGTTTTGAGAGCTACCCACTTTGGCATACTCACACTCACTCGCCCATCTTCATGGATGCTCATTTTTATAGACCGACTCCCACGAATCTTCCGAATAGAATATGTAATGTCGTTGAACTGATACAGTTTTGGCATTGCGCTATTCTAACACAACCCCTTCGGCTTTCAATAATGCGCGCTTTACTTTGACGCCACCTTTTGCTGAATATCCACCAAGTGTTCCATCTGACCGGACAACCCGATGACACGGAATCTCAGGCGCACACGGATTCGCACCAACCGCATTTGCGACGGCTCGAAATGCCCGCGGCTTTCCAATTCGTCGTGCGAGCTCTGCATATGTCACAACAGATCCTTTTGGGATTTTCACAAGCGCAAGCCACACCTCTTTTTGAAACGGTGTTCCGGGCAGTGCGTGAATTTGTCGCGCGTTCATTATTATTTCTTTTTCCAACGTGGCGCAAAACCGGCCATGAATGCGAAAAACCGCGCTTTCATTTTACTTTCTCCGCGAGCGACGATTGCATCAATCATCGCTTTTTTAAACTCTTTCACATCGTTACCTTCGTATTGTAATTTGCCGTTTTCAAAACAGTACGAGCAATATTTTTCATTCTCACGGTGCGCTCCTTTTGGATCTTTTTTAAATGGCATCATGCAACTTTCGCACATACCTTCTGTTGAATATGCTTGTGTCATATGAATTACCGCTAGAGTTTATTGTCCTACATTTCTCAATGCCGCAGACATATCAACAAACGTCACGTCTGACGGTGGTGTGAATTTCGCTGTATCCACTTTCCATTTTTCACAACTCATTTCTAAATCTTTGTCGATATTCAATGAGGTTCCTGTTGTCGCTCGTGCTTCTTCAGCTGACGCTAAGCTGGCTTTTGAACCAAATGATTTTCCACCTTTTTCTCCCCAGATGTACATATCTGCATTATCACGAATTGTTCCTCCAGTAATTGCGCTCCCGTCAGCGGCTGTTGTCATAAAATCACCACGCATTTTTCCATTACCGTCTGTATACAATGTCCAATCTTGTGATGCTGAACCAGAATCATATTGAAATGTACATGTCACTGCTTTATTACCTTTCATGACTTCTTGGACTGTGACTGTTGAGCCAGAAACCGGTTCATCTTCAACGACTGTGCCGTCAGCTTTTACTGTTGCTGTTGCATTTGTTGTTGCCGCAGAATTCACCGCAACATCATCTGTGTCATTGTTCATTGTACTGTAATACACCCCTCCTCCAATAGCTACTGCAAGCACAATTCCTGCAATAATAATTCCTGCTTTCATAAAAGTTGATTATTAATAATACTCGCTGTAGTATAGTCGATTTTATCGATGAAGACAAAAACTATTCAGCCGCGTTATAGACCCGTAATTGTTCCCCTTCAAGGTTTTCTTTTGGGATAAATCGCATTGAAAGTGAATTCACGCAATGACGTGTATCTTTTTTTGTAAACCCTTCACCTTCGAATACATGACCAAGATGACCATCACACCGTGCGCAGGTGATTTCCGTTCGACGACCATCTTCATCGAGTGTACGTTTCACACTCCCATCAATTTCTTGATCAAAACTTGGCCAACCGCAACCAGAATGAAACTTTGTCGTTGATGTATAAAGCGGATTATTACATTGTCGACAAATATACAAACCTTCTGCAAAAAAATCATCATACTCACCTGTTCCCGGAGCTTCGGTTCCTTTATCGCGAATCACATGCGCCTCTTCTTCTGTGAGTTGGTTGAGTTCCATAAGGTGGTATTAAGAAATATTATAAATCATACAAAACTTGAAATCGTTCAACAAGCAACGGAATTGCTGTCTCTTCCCAAAACCGGGCACTGATTGTTCCAGTTGACATTCCGCCTGTGTCGTATTTCTCCGCAAAAAAATCTTTCTTATCTGTCGTCGACTGTCCCGTTAGTTCAATCATTGCTTGATGCAGCTGATCGACAAATTGTTCGACAGTGAGATCGAGCGGCAGTGGATGTTGCAAAAAATACCCTTCCAAATCCTTCCATAATTGTGGGTCGCCACGCAGACCCCATTGAATTGGTGTTGGTTGAAATATGTTATTCATACTACTATGTTCATTGGCGGAGAGAACAGGATTCGAACCTGCGTAGAGTTACCCCTACACGCTTTCCAAGCGTGCGCCTTAAACCACTCGGCCATCTCTCCAAATACTCGGCTGTGCCTACAAACCATGCACTTATAATGCTGGTCTACCCTAGCAAATTCAATGCATTTGTTCAACCTTGCACCAATGCATAAAATTCGCTACTCTCTGGAACACCTTTGGAGGCAATCATGCCACTGCCAACGATCTGGGACATCATCGTCATCGTCATCGTCCCACCAAATCGCCGTTAATACGCAACTCAAGCAAAACGCGGCGACACCTTTCTCTATTCGATTTCCAATACCTCAACTACCGCTGCTTTATTTCGCACATGAAATCCAATTGCAATCACAATGGTGTCACCTTTTTTGACCACTCGTTCTTTTTTTAATACCACCACCACATCTTCTCGATACTGCTCTGCGTTAAACTGTTCGAGCTGCAATGCCTCCACTCCCCAAATCAATTGATACTGCCGGAGCATTTGCTCAGATGAATGCAAGGCAATCACTTCCGTAAACTCTGGGCGCAACTGCGACACAAACCGCACTGTCTGCCCACTGACTGACAACACTACAATCGCTTTTGCATGTGTTGTTTTCGCAACACGCACCGCCGCATGCGCAATTGAATGCGCGGCAGTGAGCTGCGTATCATCAATGACTTCTTCAGGCATATCATCCCAATGCGTTTGCTCGACTCGTGCAATAATATCACTCATCGTTTGAATTGTTTTGACCGGAAATTGACCGGTTGCAGATTCAGCAGACAGCATCAGCGCGTCAGCATGATCGATTACCGCATTTGCAACATCAGCTGCTTCTGCTCGTGTCGGGCGAGGACTGACTATCATGGACTCAAGCATCTGTGTTGCGACAATCACTGGCTTCCCTGCTGCGATTGATCGCTTCACTAATTCCTTTTGTAAAATTGGCACTTCCGCTGCACCAAGCTCAACACCAAGATCACCACGGGCAACCATAATCCCATCTACTTCTTTTAAAATAGAATCAAAATTATCGACCGCCTGTTGTTGTTCGATTTTTGCAATAATTTTAATCTGTGATTTTTTTGGCAAGAGCGTACGCAGCTGTTTAATGTGCGCAGCTGTTTGTACAAATGAGAGCGCAATGTAATCCACTCCTTGCGCAACGCCAAATGCAATATCTTTTTTATCTTTCGGGGTAATCACTGGTGTTTTTAACACCGCTCCCGGTGCATTCATTCCTTTGTGCGAAAAAATAACACCACCTTGCACAACCACGCATTGAATCCGTTTGTGCGCAACACTGAGTACCCGCAACTCAATCAAGCCGTCTTGAATAAAAATGGACCCCTTCGGATGCACAAATTTATACAACTGCTCCCAACCAACGGGAATAAAAAGATTTTTATCCTGCGCATAACCACCAGCATTCATGTGCTTGTCATATTCCGCCTGAGACACTAATACAACTTTTTGCTTTTCTGTTATTGGAATACCGGCATCAGGAACAAGGCCTGTGCGAATACGCGGCCCTTGAATATCTTGAAGAAGCGCAATTGTGCGACCAGTTTCTTTTGCAGCCTTTCGAATATTTTGAATCAAGGTAGCATGATTTTCATACGAACCATGCGAAAAATTTAAACGCGCAACGTTCATGCCGGCTGCCATCATCTGTTTGAGAACAGTTTTACTTTCTGAGCTTGGGCCAATGGTTGCGACGATTTTTGTTTTTTTATTGTATGTCATATACCGGCAGTATATCACAGCCGGCAGATGGAACAACTAGTCATCATCCCTATCCTTGCCACTTAATAAGGCTTGTGATTTTTTTATTGTTCGCACAAACACAGATCGATCAATACTCTCACCACGCTGTAATTTTCCACGAAAAGTCTCGAATGCAAATCGGAGCTCTGGAAGCTGCTGTTTTATATGCATTGGAAGAGCAGGTCCCATCTGCGACGTGGTAATGTCCTCAATAAAACGTTCACATGTAGCAATATTTCTCAAGCGACGTCTATCTTCCCCTGCGGTGCTTGATAAAGCAGGTTCTTGTCTTTT
>CAZBLE010000015.1:0-25911 GCA_964492735.1 uncultured Gammaproteobacteria bacterium | reverse complement strand
AGCAAATTCCACTGTCCATTCAATTCCGAACTTGTCTCTGAACATACCGAAATATGTTCCCCATGGACTTTCCCCCATTGGCATTTCAACTGCGCCACCAACAGACAATCCATTGAAGATTTTTTCAGCTTCTTCTTTGCTTTCCGCGCGGACAGATATTTTGGATCTGTTTTCGTTTTCATTCACTCGCCCCATCGCTTCCGGAATGTCGTTTGCGATTAGCACGTTCGCGCCAATAGACAACGCAATGCGCATGATTTTATTCTCCTCTTTTTCTGGAACTGGAAACTCAGCGCTTGATAGATCTTTAAAACGAACAAGCTCCACAAACTCTCTCTCAAATACTGATTTGTAAAATGTGAATGCTTCTTCGGCGTTTCCGTTAAAGTTGATCCATGGATTGATTGTTGTCATATGTGCTGCCGTTTATCTTTCGTTATGTTGTTATGGGTATATGGTAACAGGTTTTTTGGGTGCGTGGCAACGGTATATGTAAAAACACACCGATAATATAAGCGATTAAATCACATAATTTTTTCATCCAAAAAATCCATTATATAGTATTTAGCGATCAAAATATCCATTTTTACTAAATTGCTTAAAAAGCTTGCAAATTTCGAGACACTCTTTTGATTTTATTTCTAATTCTTTAATTGAAATTTCATTTTTATAGTAATCGTGTTGTAGAGTATTTCTAAATTTATGAACACTACGTATCTTGACTATTAAGTCAGGGGTTACTTCTATATATGGCGGTAAAGATGCATTTAAAATCTCATCTAAAATTCCTAAAATTTTATATTTCCATGAATCATCAGATCTTAAACTTTTTAATATTTCTTTTTTTACAATCTTCCAATCTTTGAATCCAATTCCTGTGTGTGATTCGAGTTCTATAATATCGTGACTAGAAATTTCATTAATATCATATTGTTCATTTAATTTGTCGGAAAAGAAATTAATAAATTGAACTCCAATACTAATAAGCTCAAAATATCTTTTTTCAGCTAATAATATTTCAAGTTTTTTTATTTCAGACTCGTATTCCATATTATTAATAAAATAAATGACAAGCGATTATATACATTTTATCTAACTGCTATATTTTTGTTATTATATTTTCTGATAAAAAAAATTTGTTGATTTTTCAAAACTATTTTATATAATTCAATTATAGTTATTTCAAGGTAGCAAAAAGTTCCTTTAGATTATGTTTTATTTCATCATCCGTAGAGTTATTGAGGGCTAATTCAAAATCAACATCTTTAAATTCATGTGCTTTTTTCCCAAACTGCAATTCAAATTCTACCTTACAATAATCCCTAAAATTTTTTAAATTTACAAAATTTGATGGCTTTTTAGGATTTTTACCGGCTAATTTTAGTAACAAATATTCAGAGTTGTATTTTATGAATTGAACAAGATGCTTATCCTTTGTAATCAAAGCTCCTATTTTAGAGGAATCTTCTATGTCTTTATCAAGAAAGTAAAATAATTTTTGCCCTACATATTTATTCTGAATTAGGACGTGCTTTGATTTAAAGTGTTTAAAATTACTTATCCCACCTAATTTACCTTGAGAAACTGCTTGTTCGCCATTTTCATTAATAATTTCAACCTTATTACTAAATTGAACATCCGAACCAGCAAAAACTTCTTTAAATCTAACTTTAATTAGGTAGGCAAATAGATTAAATTCTGTGTAACCTTCACATAAAACCAGATGGTATACTTGAAAACCTTTTTTGCCATTCATAGATTTTAAACTATATTATTTATAATTCTATTAAAATCTATAGTATCAGGAACCCCACCCAATGAACCAAGACGATACTTACTTTTTATATTATCTCTCTCTCTAACATCATAGTCAGACACCTTACTTATAGTGATGCCGGTATTTTTCTTTTCTAAAATGTGAGCTTGATCATTCTGTAATAAATCGAAGGTTTCATGATTATGAGAAGAGAAGAATATCTGAGCATTATGTTGATTGATATCCTCATCTTTAAAAAGATTCAACATCGCGATCTCCATATCTGGATGATAGTATTTACTTGTTTCATCGTACACAACTATGCCTCCATTTTTTATAATTTTTAAAATGTCGCTAATATAAGCCACAAGCTCTCGTGTACCAGCAGAGAGCTCCATAATGCCGAGATTCTTATAAAAATTAGTATATTTAGCCTCGTAAGTGATGGAAAAAGAATTACTGACAGGATTATTATCAGCACCCTTCTTAATAACAAGACTTTCAAACGAAGGTTCAAAATATTTCACGACAGAATTAACAGCGCCAAGTTTTTCTTCTTGAGTTTTAGCATCATTAAGATAATTAACCGCAAAGGCAAGTAATCCATTAATATTATTTTGACCCATCTGAACGGACCTTTTATCTGTGATAAAACAAATTTTATTATTTATTTGCTTAAGCTCAGAAACACCTATTTCTGTTTTAAGATTACTAAATACTGATATGTCAGAATTTTCATCTAAGAGAACAGAAAGAAATGATGACTTCTTGGGAGCAACGATATTTTTTGCTACAGCATTACCAATTTTTTTCTCTATTTGTTCTCCAAGAGAAACTTCATGGTTATTTCTACTAAATATCTTTTTACCATTTCTATTTAAAACTTCCTCAGAAATTTCCTTTCCTTCATTTACAATAGAAACAAGGTAGTTATACTTATTATCATCACTGCCAAATATAAAATCAATCTCTAATGTTATCGGTTTATTTTTTACATCAGAACTAAAATTCGGAAACGCAATTACAGTTTCTTCTTGTATTCCGCCGGGATTTATTATGTAGTCTTGTTGCTTTGAAAGCATTATTCTAATAACGGTATCGATGACGTTCAATATCGTACTCTTACCTGAAGCATTTGAGCCATAAAAGCCGGAGATCAGTGATATTCTTTTCTTTTCTTTATTTATATACCCAACCTTCTTTTTATCTCCTCCCTCAGTAAAATCTACTTCAATAGAATCTTTAATTCCGTAAAAATTACTAGCCTTAATTCGTGTTATTAGCATATATTTTATAATATGACATTAATTCGTCTTAATATATTTTTATAATACTCTTTTTAGAATAAATGTCAAGTATTTTGGCAAAAAAATGTCATTTTTAGATTATTTTGTATTTTTGTCTACAAACTAAACAAAAATACGGCGATAAATAAAAAACAACCCTCAAGAGGGCTGTTTTTTATTTACAGTGCAGAGGGCGTACCCCTTCGGGGCATACCCATGCTGGGCACAGGCAGGCAGGAATCCTCGATTCCCACTCTCCTTCTAGAGGCAATAAAAAAACTGCCTAGTGGGGGCAGCTTTTTTATTATTGCAGGGGGGTGCAGGAATCCTTTTCCCCCGTCACTGGCGACCACAGGTGGTTCCCGCCAGCTCCTCCTCCAAAGCCCGGGTTCCTCATCGACTGCCACTGACAGCCGCTTCGGATACCCTTCGACTCCTCTTCATCTCCAACATAAAAAGAAAAGCCGCCACGTTGTGACGACTTTTCTTTTTTGCAGGGGGTGCAGGAATCGAACCCGCCCTTACGGTTTTGGAGACCGTAGTACTACCGATATACGAACCCCCTAGAAAGGGTGCTGAATTCAATGTATTGCCTCTGGCAATTGGAAGTCACCTCGTTTTTTATTGGGAGGGTACCACAATGTCGCAGTGGCGCAGATTGAACTCAGCTTGAAGAGTATACTGAATTATACTAGTTTGTAAAGTTTTCATATCAGTACTATACTTTCTTGTATATGGAAGAAAAACACAATGTTATTTTTGATAAAAAAAATGTCCTCGTTATTGGTGGCGCGGGATTTATCGGCTCACACCTCTGCGACGAATTGATTCAAACATCTAAAGTCATCTGCGTTGATGATTACAGCTCTGGCTCAGTCAGCAACATCTCTCACCTGCTCCAAAATCCAAACTTTGTTTTTTTGCGACACGACATCACCAAACCACTTGATCTTTCTCTCTACCCTGAGCTTGATTTATTGCAAGTCAAATTCCAAGGCATCCAAGAAGTCTACTATCTCGCCTGCCCGACCATTCAACTCGGCTACGAAGAGTTTATGCTCGCAACTGCAAAAGCCAATTCAATCGGTGTCTTTCACGGGCTTGAGCTCGCCCGAGAATATAACGCAAAATTCCTCCTCGGTTCATCTCGCGCTGTCTATGGCGACCCACTCGACGGCCAATCTCAATTCCAAGAAGACTACTGGGGGTTTGTGAATCCACTTGGCGAACGCGCTTCATATAACGAAGGCAAACGCTTTGCGGAAACACTGACACTCACCTATCGTCGCACCTATCAACTCGATACAAAAATTGCTCGCATTTTCAATACCTATGGCCCGCGCATGATGCTCAATGCTGGTCGCATGATTCCTGACTTTGTGAAATCCGCGATTGATAACAATGATGTTGTGATTTATGGCGATGGCACCATGGAAGACAGTTACTGTTATATCGACGATTTAATTCAAGGACTCGTCGCGCTCATGCAAACTCCTGTTGCAGACCCAGTAAATCTTGGCAACGACAATGTCATCCAAATTATTGATATTGCAAAACAAGTCATTCAACTGGCCGGCTCCAAATCACAAGTATTGTTCAAACCTGAAATTCAAGGGCTCGTGCGCTATGCCGCTCCAGATATCACTCGCGCAAAACGCCAACTTGGTTGGTTTCCTGTTACCGATCTCGATAGCGGATTACAACGCACCGTCACTGACATGATTGGCGCGCAAACAATGTCATACTCTTCATTGAGTCCAAACAACATGCCGACAAACAACTCGGCAGTCTAGACAATTGTCTCGTCGCCTTCGCGTTCATCAAAATCACCTGTGAACGAAAACGTCCACAATTTTTGTAATGCAAAATTAATCCCACCCGCAGACATGCCTGATAATACTTTTGCGATGTCTTTTATAATATGAAGATGCTCTACAAACAGGAATAAAAAAGCCTGATTCACTGCAAGGGCAATTGCGCTCGCAATATAAAATTTCACAATCTGACGAGTCGTTGTTTTATGCACTCGACCAGAATGATGTTTAAAAGTCCATTTGCGACTCCAATAATATCCGTTAATCCCGGAAATAATAAATGAAATAAATGAAGCGTACAGGTAATGATCAGCAAAAAAAGAAAAACCGCGGATCAGTGCCTTAAAGACAGCTAAATCAATCGCGGTATTTCCGATGCCAATGATGCCAAATTTACTGAACTGCAGGATCGTACGCTTCATGGAGTTCGAATGATTGTTCATTAATACCTCCACGAGTATACAATCCGCTGACACTTCGTGCAATATTTTCCCAGTTGTATTGCATTGTTACATGTTCGCGCACTGCTTTTCCGGCCACTTTTAACAAGTGCGGATTCTTTAATGCGAATGCACATTGCTGCGCAAGACCATCAACATTTCCTTTATCGAAAAAGTATCCGCCATACTGCACAATTTCAACGTTCGCTGGAATGTTACTTGCGATAATACCTTTTCCATAACTCGCGGCTTCAAGCAAAGAGATAGACAAACCTTCTGAATCAGATGGATGGATCGACATGTACGCATGTGCATACAACTGCTTCAATGCGCGACCAGTTTGGAAACCAGTAAACACAATGCGCGGGTCATCAGCAGCGAGATCTTTTAAATCACGCACATACTGCTCTGTTCCGAGCGCTGCATCTCCAACAATCACTAACTTTTTATCTGTATCAAGATTTTTCCACGCTTCAATCGCATAATGTACACCTTTATGAGCGACTAATCGATTCACGATTACTGCATAATTTTGCGGAGTGATATGAAACGCCTCTAACGCTTCTGTTCCAAGTTGTTGCTCTGGAATCTCCACACCATTTGGGATATACCACGCCATTTTTCCATAGACCTCTTCTGAATAGTCTTGCAACTCACGTGACACAACAATTGTCTGATGTGGGAAAGATAAGGCAGCGCGTTCACCAAGTGTTAACATCGTACGAGCGAATACGCCCCATTTCGCATGTAAACGATCCGCTGTATGAAAGGTTGAAATAACTCGAGCCCCAGGAGCAAAGATGCGTGGCAAAAACGCAAGCAATGACGGACCAACACTGTGAAAATGATACACATCAGGACGAACAACGAGTAATGCATGCAGTACACCAAAGAATGTTGCGATAATCGTATCGAAATGTTTTGTGCGCAAGGTCGGTGTAAATACAACACGAATTGCAGGATACACATCAGTAAACTGTCGCGCTTTTTCACGAGAAACATAATGCTCACGTGCGTACACAACAACACTATGCCCTTGTTTTGTTAATTGTTTACTTAAATGATGAACATGCTGCTCCACTCCACCCCATGTGGCTGGCGCACCTTTCTGCCCAAACATTGCAATTTTCAGTGATTTCATACAGTTTTGGTGTCGTTTTGCTGACTGCGAGAGCAATCAACTGAGGCAAAATGACCCGATACCGTATCAAATTTTTGCAATTTTGTCAAGTCCCCTTGTGTGAAAAGGGCTTATTTTAGCACTTTTATAGGTGTGTTAAGCTGATTCTTTTGAATAGTGAAGGTTTGGCCTGTAAATGCATCAGTTGCTGTAATTCTCACAGATTCCAAAATTGGCACGACCTTATTCACCTGCAAAATGTTTGGTGTCATCACCGCTTCAAATTGGCCACCATACTTTTGACTTTGTGGAGAAAGGCTCGGAATCGTCCAATGGACTGTTTTTGTTTTCGCATCAAATGTCATTGCCGTTCCGGCACTATAACTGTAGAGATCTGACCACTCTGCCTGCGGACTGAGCTTCGCAAATAGATGAATGTTTGATAAATCGTTGTTAATGTTTTGCAAGCCAAACAACACGCGGAACGCCGTCTCTTTCCATGGTTTTAGCGGAAGTGGACCAAAGCCCAACTGCTCGCCTTCTGGTGAATAATAGATCGCCTCTTGCGAAAGCGAAACTTGAGAATGAAACTTTGTTTCACCTGATTGCACAAGCAATGGAATACGCGTTTCAATTTCTGGCGCATAGATTGAACCACTCGCTGTCACAAATGCTTGCACGCGCTGTTCATTAGAAGCAAAGGTCGGAATACTCAACGTAATCGTCCCCGTCTTGCCAGCATTGATTCGTGGGATGCGCGGCAGAGCTGTTCCAGAGCCAGATAGATTAATCACACCTGAACCCACAGTTGCTTCACCATCGAATATCTTATAGAGCGCTTGTGTGCTGTCTACAGAAATACCATGCGCTTCCGCCGATAAATCAACATCAGTAATTGGTGTATCTCCAACATTTTTCACCGCAATCGTTGTCACCCAACGATCTCCAAATTGAATGGCATGAGGAGTTGTGATGGCAAATGTCGCTCGCGGGTTTACAACCGGAATTGAGCCTGCGACGATTTCTTGGGTAAACTGTTCGTCTGTATGCGCCAGTGGACTATCGATCGCGGCTTTTGCTGTTGTACGAATTTGCACTTCTTGATCTCCAAGGAGTTGGTGCTCGCGAGCTTCTTGCAAAGAAAAATATCCGGTGAATACAATCTCACCTTCGCCGCCGCCGGGAATCCGATCAATGTGCACTGATTTATTTTGTGTGTTGAATTCCAAATCAATATCTTTCCCTGTCATGCGAGTGAGTATGAAATGCTCTGGCAACAAGAGCTGAACATCTACATTCTTACGAGCAATCGTACTATTATTTGTGTAACGAATACTTCCGCTCACTTCTCGTCCATACACCGCCACCTCAGGCAAATCAACATTTAATGTCAGCGTGGAATCCTTCACCGCAAAATGATAGAAGGCTACTTCTTCTTGGGTTCGACCCAAATATGAATACACCATCACAACACGGACCGTATATGTTTCACCAACGTTTCCAAAAATAACACCAGAAATTGGAATTGTTTCAACAGTCCCTTTTTTAATTGTTCCAAGTAATGCATCAACCGTTGCTTGGTCACCATCTCGAGCTGCAACCATTCCAGGTGGAAGATCAACATGAATCTGCGCATTTTTAATATCACGATATGGATTTCCATACGTCACTTGAATATCCATCGGCTTTCCTGAGGTCACGTGGGCTGAGGTTGCAATACGTAAATCAACATCTGCTGGTGTGTAATATAAATACAGCCATAAACCAATACCTGCATTGACGGCGAGTAATGTCATCACCGTTGCTGCATAGATTGTATCAACGACTACCTTGTGCCATTTGCCTTCATATTTATCAGTCAAATAATGCACCATGAACGGCATGAACAAATGCATGAACGTCCACAGACCCGACAAAAACCACGGCCACAGGGTCGGGAAATTCCGATGATGCCATTTCTCTGGATCATGCGTGTGTTGCAGTTTGTCGAAAGCGTGACGTTTCATAGGTGTTTCAGTAGAACAAGGCTAGAAGTTAAAGATACCATAACTCATCGGAACAATCTCGTTTTTCCCATCGGTATCAAGATCAGAAATAGTGACAAACCCACCGGCTTTATTTGATTTTGGAAACGCATAAAACCCCTTATTCACTACTTTCTTTTTCCCTTTTTCGATACGAAATACGCGCACAAACGACTGAGCTTTAGCCGCTGGCATGGTCACAATTTCATCTTGCCCCTTACCGTCAAGATCTCCAACAGCAACTGATACACCTGACTTCACGCCGGTGTCATAGGCTGTAAAGCCTCCGTTGAGTATTTTACATTTCGCGCTATAGACTTTCACTTGAGGCGTTCCACTACTTCCCGGTGCAACGACAATTTCTTTGCCGGCCTTTGATGGCAATACATCACCAATCGCAATATTTACACCGCTTGTCGATTTCGAACTAAAGACCGTGCAATTATTTTGCACAACTCCACCTTTTAAATCATAAATTTTTATTTGAGGATTCCCTGACTTTGGTGCAACCACAATACGATACGGCTTGAGCACTCCTTTATTTTTACCTGTTGCGTCTGGGTCCGATAAACGATCGACTGCAATATGCACACCACCAGCATACCCTTTCCCGAAAGGTGCAAATTTCGCAACTTGTTTTGTTCCTTTATAGACCGTGACATATGTCTTATCAGCCACAACTGTTCTTCCAACATCTGAAATGTGACGCACAATTGTTCCACCGGCATATTTTCTAGAGAAGGCAAAAAAACTTGTTCGAGTACGCTCTCCAGCGTTGTTATAAATATTTGTAAATGCTCCATTGAAATACTCCGCATCTTCAACTTGTTGTAATCGAGCACGCAAAATGACACCATCATGCGGATTCACAGTTACGGTTCCAATTGTCTCGCCGGTGTTCACTGACTCATCTTGATCACCGCGAATTTTTTCATACCCTTGATCTAATGTAATCGTTTGTTGTTGATCGGTCGTATTCAAAAGCACTGTCCCATTTTCAAAATTTCGTTGCCACATCCCATCTTGAATTTTGTATGGATCTTTTTTGTTGCTCAGATTTTTTGCCTTGCCCTGCGCTTTTCCTAATTGCACATTGTATTCATCGTATAACCAAATACTATTATGCTTATCGACACCGTTGTCATATCCGGCATATGTCCCAGAAATCAAACCAGAAACTATTGAAAAACGCATTTTTTTATAATCCGTCTTTGCTCCTTCTCCAGAAAAAATAATACCAACCGGATTCATGTTGTACTGATTGAGCGTTGGTACGTTTTCTGCTGTCCCATCCCATTTTCCGTTTGCGTGCCACGGGGTTGGAAAATTTTCAAACATTCGACCGTTGATATCACTTTGAATATCAAGGTTCGATGCGCCATTAATAATAATCAAGGAATCTGTGCCAATCTTATTACGCGTTGTTTTAAACAAGTCTTTATAAGCAGCAACCCACTGTGTGTTCACGTTACTATCTGCCAGTCCATCGCGGTTTAAATCTAGCTGTCCAAGAAAATCGAGATTGTCTTCAACGACATCAAAAAACACACCATCCCAACACCGCTTTGTTCCACATGTGTCATCATTTAAATCTGCAACAAAATCTGAAATTGCTGTCCGCACTTCTGGTTTTGTAATATTCAAATCATACTCTCCTGTGTACCGCGAAACCTTTTCACCATTCGGCCGAATCAAATACCAATCCGGTCGAACAACATTGATCAGACGCTCTCGTGTCGCGGACGGATATTGCTCAACAATTCCTTGGCTTGGAACATAAGGAATGATTTTTATTTTTGGATTGAGCTCACGCAACTTTGCAATTCCTACCGCGTTGTATTCCGCTGCTTCCATTGTGACAATTACCAGGTCAAACTTTGCAATATCGGCAGCTTCTGACATTGTAAAACAGCAGTCAACGTAATATAATGACAAGAGCGGATACTGTGGTTCTGCCGCGGCAACAGGACTCGGAGCAGCCACAGAGATCAGTGATACAAAAAAAATCGCAGCAACAGCAGAATGCGTTAATTTCCCTAAAATTGTGGAAATATAATACTTCATGAATTTGCTGCATTACATCATATTTTTTCTTTTTTGTCAATATTTAGCCCTTTTTATGAAGATTGGATTAGACTATCGCGCACTCACCCCTCCCCTCACTGGCATTTTTTCTGTGGCAAAAACCTTACATGAAGGCTTCGTTCAACAAGATCATACCGTCGAGCTACCAAAACCAATTATACCATTTTTTTTACAGAACGCCCTCTGGCCAACTCCTTTGCGCAGACTCTTTCCAATTGATCGTGGTGTAGACATTGATATCTATCATGCGCTATGGCCATTCGGTGCATTGCCGCATACAAAAAAAGCCAAGCGTATTTTCACTGTTCACGACATTATTCCACTACATGATTCTAGTGCGGGAGAATATTCAACGAGCGCGCGGCGACAATTTGAGCGATTTTTACGTGATGGGCTACAGCGCGCTGATCGCGTGCACTTTGTATCTGAGTTCACCAAACAAGACACACTCAACCATTTACAGATACCTGATGATCTTGAAAAATTTTCTGTCGCGCATCTTGGCGCAAATGCAGTGTACTCAGAAACTGCATCACTACGCGGCTCAGCGCTTCCTCAAGAATTACAAGACACTGAAGCGCAGATTGTTCGTCAAAAAATGACACTCATGAATGGGTTTTTGTTTTTAGTATCATCACACTTACCGCATAAAAATATTCAAGCTGTATTAGATGCTTATTCTGAAAACTTCCCTCCGTTAATTGTTGTTGGTAGTGACACAGAAAAAATTCAGAGCGACAAAAAAAATATTATCGGTGCTGGATATGTTTCAACTGAAACACTTCTCTGGCTGTATGACAATGCCATTGCATTTGTCTTCCCATCACTCCATGAAGGTTTTGGTTTGCCTGTTGTTGAAGCCATGCTTCGTGGCTGCCCTGTGATTGCAAGCAGTAGCACGAGCGTGCAAGAAGTTGCCGGAAAAGCTGCCGCATTAGTAGACACGCGAGAAGCTTCCGAAATTCACAGCGCAATTCAATCTGTTTTATTATCTTCAGAGTTGCAAGAAAAAATGTCTCGTGCTGGAAAAATTCATGCCCAGCAATTTACAAGTACGGCATTTATTCAACGAATGGAAGCGCTGTATCAATCAACACTCGCGCGATAAAGTTGCACTATTTTTTCAACGTGCTCGTCAACTGAAATAGTAGAATACGGCGTATAGCTTTGTTTCAGTGTTTTGAGTTGTGTAATTTTTTCTGCAAGGTCAGCTGCACTTCCCATCTCAAACCACCAGCCATCAACTCCATCAGTAAGCACATCAATCGAATGTGTTTGTGCGGCAATGACCCAGGCTCCGACTGTGTGCGCTTCAGGAATAACCAAACTGTTCACTTCATACCATTCAGATGGCACAATAAGGGCCTTTGCTCGGCGCATATAGTCCCTTACTTCCACGTGTGGTTTGTATCCAAGAAATTGCACATTCACCGGCCATTCTGTTGGCTTTTCTGGCCCATCACCAATAATCACAAACTTCTGTTCTAGCACTAACTCAGCTGCCGCAAGAAGCGTGTTAACCCCTTTTTCTGCAGATAACCTTCCAACATAGAGCACAAAATCTTCTCGCTCGTGTTGCGGAATTGGATGCGTATCAACTTCGCTACGAACAAAATTATGAAGCACCGCTGTTTTGATACGGACACGATATTCATGTAATTTTTTTTGCATGAAATAAGACGGCGCGATAATAAGATCAATGTGCGTTGAGTATCGACGTAAAAACAGATTGTAATACGCCTCGAGCATCAGCAAGATTCTGCGTGGAAGAGACTCATCAGAAGATTTGCGCAAAAATAACCGGTAGTACTTATGAATTTTTGTCGTTTCAGTAATGCGGCCACGAGCAAACAGTGAATAGTTTGGGCTAATGATTTTATAATCATGCGCTGTCATGATAACTTTCGCGCCAGAATTTTTTGCAATCGGCAAAATAGATGTTGTCAGTTGATGATAGATATTATGAATATGAATAATATCTGGCTGAAAGTCTTCAATTAATAACTTAAACTGACGAGCCGCTTCTCGATTATCGATAAACTTCCACGCAGCTCTCGGTGTTGGACGATCTCCGTGATAATTTGACTGACTGACAAAATAAGCGTTCCACGGTGATGGTTCATTTTTCGGATGCTCCATTCCAAAACGCGCGACCTCATAGCCTTGCTTTTGCAGCTCGTGTGTTAATTGCAAACAGTACACATCAGCGCCGCCCTGTGGATACCAAAATTTATTCACCTGCAGAATTTTCATGTCTGTAGTATACTATATTTATCGTTATGAAAAAACAAAAATGCATTCTTATTGTTACGGAGCGATGGTATCCGGACACATTCGGCGGTTCAGAGCGCCTTGCCTTTGAACAGTTGAGCGGGCTGGAAGAAGCTGGTTTTATTGTTGATATATGCATCGGTACAAACATCCAAGGGCTTCCGACCCAGGAACGCTTTTCTGAACAAGTGACACTCTTTCGAGCACCGGCGGCGCCAAGTATTCCGGCCAATCAACTTATTTCAATTAACATACTGAATCGCAATACACTCGCTCGCCTGCTTACAAAAAATCAGTACGATGCAATCTTGTGCCATCATCCACAAATTGGCGCGATGACTGTGCAATTTATGGAAGCGACCATCAACGCGCATACGCCTATTCTCTATTTTTTTCATAGCAGTCAGGCTCAAGAGATTCGCGTTGACGGACCGAATCGTTGGTATCCTGGCAGAATGTTTTGGAACGAGTTTGTTGCACAATATGTTTCACGCAAAGAACAAACGATTCTCGCCGCCGCTTCAAAGATTTTTTATTTTAGCGGCTTTAGTGGTCAAATATTAAGCGAGCTAAACCCAGATGCATTTGAAAAAGCTGAGCTGCTTCACCCTGGAATTGAAACAAGTCTCTATGATGATATTTTTGAAAAACGCTTACAGCGCCGTGATCCCGACTCCTCTGTCGTGTCGCTTTTTACGATCCGCCGTCTCACAAAACGTATGGGCATTCATGGCTTGATTCGAGTGCTTACAGAAAAAGACCAAGAGAACACCATGCAGTTGCGGATTGCTGGCAGTGGCCCACTCAAAGCAACACTCGAAGAGCTTATTCGCAGTGGTAATAAAGCATCTGCAATTCGGTTGCTCGGCTCTATTTCAATGAAGGAGCTACGAGAAGAGTTTATACATGCAGACGCATTCGTTTTACCAACAATTGCGCTGGAAGGTTTTGGCATCGCGACACTTGAAGCAATGCTGTCTGGCGTTCCTGTTATTGCAACAGATGCTGGCGCAACGCCGGAGTTGCTACGAGATGTTGACCCTCGCTTAATTGCTGACGGGTCGAGTCCAGAAGCGCTCTACCAAACACTCTTGTGGTTTTCTCAATTATCAATTGATGAACAAGAAGCCATTGGGAAACGCTGTCGAGCCATCGCGCTCAAAAAATATTCCCTTGATGGGATGAACCAAAAAATGATCACCGCAATAAAAAAACTCCGGCGTTAAACCGGAGTTTTTTTTGTTTTTGTAAGCGTTAGCTCTTCTCCTCTAAAAGCGAAGGAGCCGAATATGTACGAAATTGCAATAAGCAATACAAGTAACAATTCTAAGCCGTATTGACTGTTAGCAAATGGAAATAATTCTTTTATTCCAGGAAATACAGCAGAAAAAACGATAAGCAATACAACTAACGATTGATAACTCTGTTGATAAGCGCGACGATATAATTGCTGTTCACGCTCATCCGCAGGTTGAAATCGAAACCACAGAAGATGTTTTTTAACTGTTTGTATAATAGTATTCATATAAATTATTTTTTAAATGTAAACAAATCTTCAATTGACACGCGAAATAACTTTGCGCACTTCCAAGCTAAAAAAAGTGATGGTTGATATTTTTCTTGTTCAACTGCAATAATTGTTTGTCGCGTGACATTTAATTTTTCGGCAAGTTGCTCTTGCGTTAAACCAGCGCTGACTCGCGCCTGCTTGAGTTGTGATTGAATTTTTAGTGTTGTTTCCATGTAAAATATACCTTACATTTCAAATGTAAAACATTATTTACATTCTGTCAATATATCTTATACGCATTTATCCCCAATAAAAAAACTCCGGCGTTAAACCGGAGTTTTTTTATTGCAAAGAACAGTGAACTATTTCAATGTTACTGTTGCACCTGCTTCTTCTAATTTTGCTTTCATTGCTTCAGCGTCTTCTTTTTTCGCACCTGCTACAACGACTGCTGGAGCACCGTCAACGAGGTCTTTAGCTTCTTTCAAGCCAAGAGCTGTTGCTTCTTTTACTGCTTTGATAACACCGATTTTGTTATCACCAACAGCTGTTAATTCAACGTCAAACGCTGATTTTTCTTCTGCTGCTTCACCTCCAGCTGCTGGACCTGCTGCGGCCATCATCATTGGAGCTGCTGCTGAAACGCCGAACTTATCTTCGAGGATTGAAACCAATTCTGAAAGATCAAGTACTGACATTTGTTCGATTTGCTCAACGAGCGCTTTGAACTTTTCTGGTACTTCTACTGGTGTTTTTTCTGTTGTTTCTTCTGACATAAAGATACTATTGGTTAGTTAAGCTGATTTTTGTTCACTAATGCGTGTAAGCACTGTCATCAAATTACGTTGATTTCCAGCAAACACATTGACTAAGCCAGAAATTGGAGCGTTCATGCTTCCAACCATCTTGGCAAGTAATTCTTGTTTACTTGGAAGTTTACTGAGAGCAACCACTTCTTCTCCAGAAAGTGTTTTGCCTTCGAGTACACCAGCGTAAAAACTGACAACATCATGAGTTTTTGCAAAGTTTGCGAGAATTTTTGCTGACGCAACTTCGTCTTTGAATCCAAAGACAACTGCAACACCAGACTCCATGTTATCGACAACTGAATCATCAGATCCAGCATCTTTTAACATGCGTTTGATGAGGCTTTTTTTTGCAACCATCATTTCGCCCTCTTCAACCTTCAGCTCTTTGCGCAATTCTTGCACATCAGCCACGGTTAAACCCATATAACGCGCAAACACGACACTTTTCGCTGTGCTGAACTTTTGAGAAAGTTCTGCGAGCGTCTGTTCTTTTTGTTGTCGCGTTTTTGGCATACTGTTGTTATTTCAGTTTTAAAAAAACTGCGTTTATTATACGCAGGATGGAAAACGGCTAGTATACAACAATGAAGCAGGATTGTTGTTTTTCGCTGTAAATCACACCTGCGTCGGTCTTATGAAATGGCGTATCGCCTATTTCGCCGACGGTCTTGGGTACAATTTCTCTATCCAAAATGGATAGTTGTACAAGAATGAGTATACGAAAAAGACGACTTTTTGTCAATATATACAACCTATCGCTTATTGTTTTAGTAAGAGTTTATATTTTTTATCTACCATAAAGCGTACAACCCGCTTTGATTTACTGGTTCGCAGCTCAATAGTGTCTTTTGCTGATAATCGTGTTTTTGTTGGTTTAACTGTTGTACTTGTAAATTTGATGACAGCTGTTTTCGAAAATCCTTTTTTATCTTTCTTCATTTCAAGCGCAATAACTCTTCCGTTATTTTTTCCTTTCTTATTTTTTAACGTAATAATTGCATCTTGTTTTTTGTTTTTACGCAGATCTTTAATGATCAATGACTTTTCTGCCCATGGAATACTGCTAATCCGTTTTTTTGTAAAACGCTCTCCAGTATACGGATTGATAATCGAGATGTACTTTCCCTTTGGTGAAAGGACCAGTAAGAAACCTGTTCCTGGAAAACGAGCAACTTCCGGCTGACCGTCAACGTCATCTGCCTCTACAATAAATGTCGATGTCTCGCCGGTTGAATATGTAACCGTAATCGTTCCATTGTTTCCAGCATTAACGGCAGTTACTAGAGAATCATATGTCGTCGAACTTTCTGGATCTTGTGCTGCACGTTCATCTGCCGTAAAGGTATCGCTCGTGCTTGTTGTCGGAGCAGGGTCATTATTCCCAACTGTTGTTGCCGGAGCTGCCGTGACAGTCACAACACGCGTTGCTTGCCCTCGATTTCCTGAAGCGTCAACACTTGCGTAGGTCAATGTATATGTTCCTGCAACAGCTGTATTGACTGAACCCGATACACTCACACTCGTTGAGCCAGAACATGCATCTGCAGCCGTTGCTCCTGAATCTGTAAAGACATCACCAACTGTCAGCGACGGCGCAGCATTGCCAGAAACAGTCACAACTGGAGCAACACGATCAACAACGTTTACTGTGCGGTTTGTCGTGGCAACACGTTGAATAAAATTTGTCAGTGAATAGGTTTGTGTAAAGGAATGCACAAAACTTGCATCAATCGAACTCGGTGACACTGTTGCGGCAATTGATTGCGACGTATATGAATCAAGCGCGCTCGCTCCTGGATCAGTTGTCGCTACTCCACATTCAACTGTTAATAGATTCGCGCCAGTAAGTGCCGGTGTTGTCGCAACAGAATAAATCAAATGCGTTAAGCCATTGTTTGTAACAGCGCCGCGAGTTCCGTCATCACTGATCGCTAATTCATCGTAGCCATCATTATTCATATCAGGACCAATCGAACCAAGGGCTGGATACCCATCAGCACCAGGGGTTTCAAACACAATGCTACTTGCCGCGCTGGTTTGCGTCGCAATGTCAGAGCGACCATATAATACCGTATATTGATCACTTGCTGTTCCTATTGCGTATTGAAAAAACAACAAGTCATCAATTCCATCACCATTTACATCACCACTATTATCAACAATGCGTGGATCATAAATAGCTGATCCAGTTGAAATGAGATGACCAGTTGATAAAAGCCCTGAAGAAAGGCGACCAAGTTGCCCGAAAAATAAACGCCCACCAATTGTAAAATCAGGATAGGTGTCATTATTATTATCCCCTCCACCAGCAACAGAGAGGCCTGCATATTCACTCGCTGAAGACCCTGAAAAACGACTTGCTTGACCTGCGGTTGTTAATGAATTGATTGCATAACTCGCACTCGACAACGCACCTGAATTACATACTGCACTTGAACCGCCGCCATACAGCACATACCCAGCACCAGCAATGGTATTGCTTCCTACTTTTAAATAGGGCGCTCCGATAACAATATCAGCACATCCATCCCGATCAACATCTCCAGCTGCGCTCAGTGAAATACCAAGAGCACCACCTGAACCAGTAATAATTCCAGTCCCAGGATCAACATTAAGATCTGCTACTTCGCCAGTAATACGTTTCACAGAAGAATGAGCAACAACACTGACAATCAACCCATCTCCTGATGTTCCACCGTAGGCTGTAACTACCTCAGCTGGAGTTCCTGATGTTCCATAGACAATATAGACCGCGCCTTCAGTCGTTGGTGCTGAAAATGCATTTTCTGTAAAGTACGGCGCGCTAAATGCAATGTCATTAAGGCCGTCGTTATTAATATCTCCTGCGTGAATAACCACACCTCCAGCCATCGCAGCAGTTGTGTTTGCAGAAGCTGGAATTGCAAACGCAATGAATTTATCAGTTGTTGTTGTGAGTGACCCTCCGGTCAATTCCTCTTTTCCGAAAATTAAAAAAGCCGCGCCTTGCCCATGACTTGAAGGAACGCCACCGTACTTATATCCACCCGCGAGCACAACAAAATCATCCATTCCGTCACCATTCACATCACCCACTCCAGAGATTGATGAACCAAAGCCGTCATTTGCCTGGTAGCTTGTATATTCAATTGCTCGTGTTGCATCGCTGGTCACTGTTGCTGTCGTACCTTCTGCGACTTGTCCGGCAGCACCAAATACAACCACAACGGAATTACGCCCAAGCTTTGTTGCGGAATAGGCAAAATCTTGATATCCATCACCATTCACATCACCAATAAAACCATGGGCGCCCATGACTTTATTTGAGGAATTTGCACCGCTAAATGTTTTAATAGCTCCTTGATCTGACTGAAGACCAACTGCCTGCGCGCTCAATGGGAGACACGTAGAGATTGCGAGAACAGCAGCGAAGAGCAGTTTTGGATATCGCATAAAAATTGCGTCAATGGCAAATTAATTGGGCTATAGTATGCTTATAAAATACCTTTTTGTCAAGATTTAAACAAGAGGGCTGGAAAAATCGGTATTTTTTTGACTAATATTCGCAATCGTTGAAACTCGATACATCGCAAATAACAAAATCGCCGCCGCGAGCCACTGCGTGACAGACAAAAATTGCTTGTAGAGGAACATATCAATCACAATCGCAAACAGTGGAAACGTCAATTCAATAATCGTCGATACACGAACTGGAACGCGCTGTAGCCCGCGATAATAAATAAGCAGTGCTACCATGCCGGTTGATAATGCAATCACAAGTAAATACCCAAGCTCAGTTGTTGTCGGCACACGCACTGGAAACGCTGCCGATGTCAGCACGGGAATCAAAAAGGCAGCAAGCACTGTTGTAAAGACAAAACGATAAAATGTCACAACGCGCTCATTGTGTTTATGAAGCGCTTTTTTACTCAGCGCAGTTGATGTCCCCCACGCTGCTGCAGCTCCCAGCGCCAGCAACGCTGCTCCAAGTGTCCCGCTACCTGTTTCGACATTCGGCATGCCGGTTGGAAATGTCACGAAATATGCAGCAATGAGCGCGACACCTGCCCAGAGCGCGTATCGCTTATCCAGGCGCTCTTTCAGCAAAATCGCCGCCATTGTAATCGCAAAGATTGGTTGTAGCTTTTGCAATAAAAATACAACCGAGAAAGAAATAAAATGAATCTTCTGCAGCGCCATCGTGAAAAACAAGGTTCCAGCAACTCCAGACAGCGCAGCAATCAACACTAACATTGCCCACTCCCCACGCGTGAAACGCTCGGTTTTTAAAGCCCGCCACACAAATGGCAGTAGCACAATGAGGCCGATCGCATGTTCAATCGTAATCAATTCAATAGACGGTAATCCATAGAGCGAGCGACGCAACACACCGTCAAACGCCCACAACAACGCCGCGCTAAAAATAAACAGTACCCCGCGATCCATCTGCGCTTTGTGTGAGTGTGACATATAAGTACAAGTAATTAATCTGGGCGGATAACCGTACCAATAAAGTCTGTGCCATCAATAATGGCTTCAACATTTTGCAAATTCTGCCCATTGGCAATAATCACTGTCTTCCCATTTTCTGCTGCAAGTTTTGCGGCAATTGGATCAAATGGCGCATTCAAACCTGGCTTCCACTCGGTTCCAACAATTTTTTGAAATTCAGACCAGGTTGTTTCTTTGATGGGGGTTGCTGTTGGGTCTTGTTTTGGATCCGCTGTATACGCGTATTCAATATTTGAAAGATTGACCACCATGTCCGCACCTACTGTTACAGCAACTTGGACTGCATCATAATCAGTTGACCAACCTGGTTTCCAACCCGCGCCAATACGAATCGGTGTTGTCATTTCAACTGGAAGTGTCGGATCAACAATAATGTCTTCTGCCGCATGATCACCAAACAATGCACGCACCAGTTGCGCATTTAAACGAGATGAATGAATCCCAAGCCAATCAAGCTCCGCATCTGTCATCTCTTTTACACCACGCGCACCTTCCATATATAAACGCGCTGTATTGCCGCCGCCAGTAAAAATCACAAACTCAAAACCTTCTTCAACTTTTCGCAAAATAAGTTCACGAAAACCTTTCAGCATTTCACTGCTAACTGCTTCCGGAATAATTAATGATCCGCCGAGTGATAAAATGACACGTTTAGTTTCCATAATATTTCGCTTTATTCGTTAGATGTTCTTCGTATGTTTTACTGTAAATTGCTTTATTCTCTGGTGGTGGTGTTGTCAGAAAGAAATAATAATCTGTCTTCTTTGGTTTGAGTACGGCCTCAATCGCGCTGATGCTTGGATTATTGATTGGAGTTGGCGGCAATCCAATATTTTGATAGGTATTATAATCATCTTGAATCTTTGTGTCCGCAAATGATGGGGTTGTCGTTTTTTTACCGGTAACATAATTCACTGTCGCGTCAGACTGTAATGGATATGCATCTGCGAGACGTGACAAAAAAATACCGGCAACGGTCGCTCGATCTGCTTTATTGGCAACCTCTTTTTCAACAATGCTCGCGAGCGTCAAGATTTCATAAAATGAGTAGTCGCTTTTTTTAATCAGCGCCAGGTCATCGTCAGTCAATTTTGACAACATGTTGTCGAGCATCTTTTTCACAACTTCTTGTGGAGTTGCGTCAGCAAAAAACTTATAGGTATCTGGATAGATATATCCTTCAGATGATAATTTCGCTGCCGGCAAACCTTCAAATAATACAGTGTACTTCCCTGCTGAATCTTTTTGGAGAGTCGCGATTTCTTGCTCGAGTTGCTCTTCTGTAATGCTCAGGCCTTGTTTTTGCATTTCTGCAATCGCTTGATCTTCTGTCCATCCTTCAATAATACGTACTGTCACTTCTTGGCGTTTAGGTGTTGCGGCAAGTCGTTTTGCAGCTTGTGCTTCTTGATAGCGTTGGGCTCCAAAAAATAGACCAGCGCCGATAATCAACAAACAGACGCATAGAAATACAATGCCCGTAAACCGTGATTTTTTTTGTGTTGGTAGCAATGAAGGGTCAGTATTCATTTCCATAGTTCTTACAACAACTCTGTATTATCAGCCGCTTCCAGTGCTTCAACAATTTCTTTGACACGTCCTGTTTGTGATTTTTTTGTAATCAAGAGCGCGTCATCTGTGTCGATAATCACTAAATCGTCAAGACCAATTGTTGCGATCAATTTCTTTTTTCCACCACGGTAGATCAACACATTGTTTGTATCAACTGCTTCGTGATCTGCGTTGATGGCAATATTTTCTGCTTCTGCGGCGGAGAGTTCATCTTTTAAGCGAGACCAATCTCCGATATCATTCCAGCCAATATTTGCAGCGATCGTCGCAATTTTGTGTGTCTTCTCGATAATTGCGTAATCAACAGCGACTTTTTCCAAAGTCGGATAAATCTCATGTAACACCCGTTCTTGATCCTGCGTATCAATCGCTTCGGCAATTTTTTCAAGCTCTGCGTACATTTCTGGCAAATGTGTTTTATATAAATCCAAAATTGTTTTGACACTCCAAACAAACATATTCGCATTCCACAAATATGTACCTGCTTCAAAAAATTCCTTCGCAGTTGGAGCATCTGGCTTTTCTGTAAACCGAATCACTTCATGCACCGCAACTCCATTTACCTCTTCTAACTTTTCGCCATATTGAATATAGCCCATGCTAGTGTCGGCATGTTGTGGTTGAATGGCAATTGGAACAATATATTCCGGATGCTTTTTTACAAACTCTTCAGCGGCAAGGAGTGCATCTTGAAATTCTTTTGTCAGCCGAACACTGTGATCTGATCCAAGACTTGCAACAATTGCATTCGGATCACGCTTTGCGATCATAATAGACTCAAGTCCAATGGCAGCGGCTGTATCTTTTCGCGCAGGCTCAATAATCAAATTTTGCGCTGGAATTTCCGGGCACTGATCCAAAATAAGTTGCTTGCATTGTGTGTTTGTCGACGCAAAAATATTCTCAACGGGCACGATGTCACGCACGCGATCAAGCGCCTCTTGAAGCATGGTGCGTTCACTTAAAAACGCATGAAACTGTTTTGGGATGGTTTTACGACTAACGGGCCAGAGACGAGAACCGGCTCCACCGGCGCGAATAACGATATGCATACTATTGAACTAAAAGAATAAGGGCGACAATCAATGCGAGTCCGATGCGATACCACGCAAAGGCTGCAAGTGAACGATGACTCAAATATCGCAGCAATCCGGCAATTGCAATGATTCCGACAATCGCTGCAGCAATGACAGCGACACCCAGGGTTAGCAATTGCTCAGATGTTACGCCTACACTAGCAAGATCGGCGGTCTTTTTCAAGGTTGCGGCAAGAATAATGGGTGCTGAGAGTAAAAATGAAAAACGCGCCGCATCCGCTCGAGAGAGCCCGAGCATCATTCCGGTAATGATTGTAATGCCTGAACGTGAGGTTCCTGGAACAAGCGCCAAGGCTTGTGCAGTACCAATCGTCACTGCTTGCTTGAGGGTAATGCGGTCAATTGTGTGATGCTCCATCTGTTTTGCAACTTTTTCTACCCAGAAAAATGCGAGTGCAATGACAATTAACATTGTGATTACAATCCACGGTGATCGAAGCGTCTCTTCAATAAATGATTGAAACAATAAGCCTGCGAGTCCTGCTGGAATTGCCGCAACGAGCAAATACCAGGCGATTTTTTGATCTGTTGCGAGATGCGCAAAAGTTCCAACGGAAGGTTTTTTTATAAGCACCACAAGACTCGTGAGCCACGCTGTAAGATACCGCAAAAGGTCACGCCAAAAAAATCCAAAAAGCGCGATCAGCGTGCCGATATTTAAAGCCGCGTCAAATGACGCTTCATCAATAGCTGTAAATTGAGGAAGAAGTGAATGAAGCAGTAAGAGATGACCAGAAGATGAAACAGGGATAAATTCAGTGAGGCCTTGGACGCTTCCGTAAATAATTGGTAAAATAAATTGCATATGGAAATACTCAGTGGATCAAGTTGGGAAATTTTAATCGCTCCCTTTAGCGCCATGATTATATCACAGCTTATTAAAGTTGTCCGGGGTAGACGCGGCTGGCACTTAGCGTGGGCAGAGATGAATAAATATGGAGGCATGCCAAGTTCACACACAGCGTTGTTTATTGCGTTAACGCTATCAGTTGGGTTAGTGACAGGATTCAGCTCTCCCCTCTTTTTTGTAACAGCATTTGTGAGTGTGACATTTATTCGTGATGCCGTTGGCATTCGATGGTCATTAGGGTTTCATGGGAAAATGTTGAATAAACTGATTGATGAATTGCCTGTTGAAGAACAATCTGAATATCCAAAACATTTAGAAGAACGTTTAGGGCACACGCCGCGCGAAGCACTGATTGGTGGAACACTTGGTTTTTGTATTGCTATTGTAGTGCACGCAGCATTTTTACTAGTTCAATAAAAAAAGGAGACCGCTCATACATGAATAAACTGGATGGAGGATTTGCGCTTTACTCAGCAGAAATCCCAGTTTTTTTTTCACGACGAGCGGCCTGTTAAAAGAACAAAGGGAAGAACTGAGAGCGTCGAAACGCTGTGCCCGCCTCGGGGGAGAGGCTTCAAGCATGGGACGGCACAAACGCACCAGACGCCCTCAGTTATTAAAAGACAGATTTGTACAAAGAGATAATCGAGGTGAGACCTCATCCACCTACGAACCAACCCCTCCCAGACTTGGAGAGATGGACGAGGCCTCACAATTCGATTTTTCACACCCTACCAGGCGGTTGACAGCCGGTCAACCACAGGCTGGTTGGGTGTTTTTGGCCTACCGGCCGCTCAAGATGTGTCGTCCAGGAGTTCCGTTCTCGAGCTCCGCGCCAGGAGCGCGGTAGTAGAACGAAGGAACCTGACGGAGGTACTCGAGCACACCAGGCAGAACGGGAGCGCCGACGCTACTGAGCGTACCACCGAGCGACTTACACAGAGCGCGCAGTCGCCTCTCGAACCTCGGGCGGGCACTTGCCCCACCTGGGAAGGCGATCCAGTAGTCATCGCCTTCAGGAAGCTCTTCGAAGCCCGTAGCCGAGAAGGCGCCGGCAACAGCCTGGGAGGCCATGCCGTAGACCTGGACCTCATAGACACCGGTCTGGTTGTTGATCCTGTCCTTCGCTCCAGACTCGATGCACATCTGTGTACTCGAACCGAACGTAACGAGATCAGCGCCCAACGCCAAGGCATAGCCACGATCGTGGGTTTCGAAGTAGCCACCGCTAGCGATGATGAGACATCCCTTGCCGCTTTCGCGGTAGAGGAGCCCCATCTGACGCAACTTGCGCGTCGCCAGAGCAATAGCCACACCCTGGTGCAGGCCGATGCCGATCTCCGGTCGGGTGCTGCAGGACTTGCCGTTGCCGACACCCAGATCTATGATGTCGGAGAACGGCGCCAGCTTGGCCACGCCATTGGCGCTGCTGACGCTACCACTGATAATGCAGCGCCGTGGGTTGTCCGCGAGAGCAGCGTGGAGCTGCTTCGCGAAGATGATCGACTTGGGCAAGCCACCCATCGTGTCGACATCGAACCGCGTGCAGCCCGCGTCGAGGAGCGCCTGGACGTGAACCATGCCGCCGCTCGTCGGAGCAACTGCCATGAACGGTTGTAGCTGCCAGGCATGCTCTTCACCGAACGTAGCACGGAGCCAGTCCATGACTTCTCGCCAAAGAGCGACCGAGCGCTCAATGTTGACGCGCTGTACTCGCGCCTCACCCATACGTCGCTTCTTGCGTTCCTTGTGAGAAACGAAGTAGCGATGAATTCGAGCAACGATACCGTGCCGCGCGAACTCTTGGACCATACTAAACCGACCAAGCGGCAGCATGGCCGTACCGATGAACGGAAGATCGCTCACGAAGCCATTAGCTCCGTAGACCTTCAAGGTTCCTTGATTCGCGTAGTCCGAACGGCTGTCGGGCCAATTAGACTCTGGAACCGTATCGAAGTTATCGAAGGGCTGGTCCTCGCAGCCCAAGTGCAGGATGGTAGTTGCACCAACCTGCCGGGACTTGCGGATCGAGATGTCAGCAGCCGAGCCAAAGATCTCCTCCTCTTCAGTTTCAGGAACGTTGACCTGAAAGCCACCCAAGACCAGTGAACGAACACCCATGAACACTCCTCGCTGCAATGCAGCAAACGCCCTCATTGGGACGCTATCTCTTTGTTGAAGTTCGTGTCGAAGTGTGAGCTAATCTGCTCCTTTTTCACTCGACAATGTGGGCAAACCTTACACCATTTTTTTCCCAAAAGTCAACTACAAAATAAGAATACTTCTCATTTCTGTGCATATGTCAAAATTGATATTGACTTTTGAGAAAAAAATGATTAGGTTGTACTGCTGAGTTGAATGAAGTCATTCACCATCAGTGCTCTTCACATCCCACTCCTTCAACTGAAGGAAAAGGAAAAAATCATGAACCACATCAGGATCCTGATCGCGACCCGCAACGCCCGCAAGCACATGGAGCTGCTCGCCGGTATCAAGGGCATCAACTTCGTCACCTTGGCGGAAGTTGACCCGAACGACGAGATTCCGGAGCCGGAGGAGACCGGCGAAACCTTTGCAGAGAACGCGCTGTTAAAAGCGCTGTACTACGCGAAGGCATTTCAACTGCCCTGCCTCGCAGAAGACAGCGGCCTGATCGTCGACGACCTCCCAGATGTCGCTGGCGTCCAGAGCAACCGCTGGTTCACGGGCTCGGACACCGATCGGAACAATGAGCTGCTTCGGCGACTCAACGATGTGACCGCTCCGGCTCGTACCGGACGCTACGT
>CAZBLE010000014.1:18638-26855 GCA_964492735.1 uncultured Gammaproteobacteria bacterium | reverse complement strand
GCTGACTGCCAGGGATAACCTGGAGGAAGGTGGGGATGACGTCAAATCAGCATGTCCCTTATGTCTGGGGCGACACACGTGCTACAATGGGGTGTAACAAAGGGACGCCAAACCGCAAGGTGGAGCTAATCCCATCAAACCACCCCCCAGTTCGGATTGTGGGCTGCAACTCGCCCACATGAAGTTGGAATCACTAGTAACCGTATATCAGCCATGATACGGTGAATACGTTCTCGGGTCTTGTACACACCGCCCGTCACACCAGGGGAGCCGGTAATACCCGAAGGCCTTCCAGTTAGGAAGGACGAAGGTAGGACTGGTGACAAAGGTGAAGTCGTAACAAGGCACCCGTAGCGGAAGCTGTGGGTGGATCACCTCCTTTCTAGGGAGTATCGCAGTGCAGTACGCGTTGACGTACGACTGCAAACGTGGTCGACACTTCTTTATGAAGTGCTACCTGACGGTAGAACACAACCGGTCATTGACGATAGATTTCAATCGTGTATTCAGTAGTTAAAGCAAAGCTGGCTTCAAGGCCAGTTTTTTGTTACTTACAAAGCGCATTTCTTTTATTAGACGTTTTAACAAGAACTCTGTACTCTATCTCTATGCCATTAACTCCACCCTCACCTTTATGGAAAAACGTAAATTTCAACCACGACTCACTGAAAAAGAGGTAGAAGAAATTAAGCCATCAAAAACGCCAAACGCAGTTGCTGAATTTGAAAGTGCATTGCGTGAAGCCAATCTATGGGACGAAGAGGATGTACGAGATATTATCAGAGATGTAGCAAGAGATCATTTGGGGATTGATGATATTTTTGAAACACCCGGCAAAGACCTGGACGCAACCGCACCACATTTTAAAAACTGGAAAATAAGCGATGAACTTTGGGACGCTGTTACGATGGCAATAAAAGACATAGGCAAACCAATTCAACTACAATCAATACCCAAAGCGAAGCTGCCCGATGTCAGTGCAATGAATACAGAAACAATGGAACTTCAAAATGAGGCAAGCCAGCGTTACGCAGCATTACAGCTACTACTCGAACAAACAATGAAGCTACCAAGCGACCACCCAGTAAAACCTGCGTTATCACAGTTCATAGAAAAAGACTATGGCCCAAAAGTACGCAATTTAGAATACTTGAATTTTGATGTTCAAATTGAAACAATCAAACAATTAGTTGCCAAGCTTTTTGAGATCCGAAAGAACGCCGGTGTGGTTAACTCTCCAGCAAAATAAAGAAAAATAACGAGACTGCGTTCCGACTGGAAACAACAGTCTCGTTTATGTCCGTCCCGACTCACTCATCCAACTTGAGGAGAGTGCGAACGATTTCATCAGCTTCACCCGAACGACCATTGGCGTTGAGCCGACAGATCTGCTGCATCTGATCCTGCGTCGCAAGGCCACTGTGCCGGAGTTGCTCGAAGCGATAGGCACGAGAATGGATTCCGCTCGCCCAATACCCGAGATGCATTCCCATAGCACAGAGCATGAGGACGACCTTGATCCCAGTCGGCGCCATTACAACCTCATAGGCGTAAGCCCCAAAGGCAGCGAGGGGCGCATTCTGCAACCACCACTTGTTCCAGTGTTCCTGTGAGCTGAAGGCTGCGAACGGCACGAGCAACGATGCAAACAAGGCAACGAGCATCAGGACACTAACGACCTCGAGCGCATCATGAACTTCTTGCACCGAGTACGGCAGCGAGCACACGAAACCAACACTAAAGAACACAACGTACCACGGATTTTGACGAATGAACGACATGATCACCTCCTCCCACACGGGAGATTTTAGGTTATCTGACTGGCAAAACCATATTAGATTTAATAAGAGCGGCCAATAACACCAAGTGGTGCTGTTTGACACCATAGATAATCCTGTTAGACTATTGCCATGTATATCGAACTCCTTCAAGAAATCGGACTATCTCCGAATGAAGCGAAAATCTATGAAGCCCTGCTCTATCGCGGTGAATCTGGGGTTGCGGAAATTTCCACCAAAGCCAACATTCACAGACGGAATGTCTATGACGCACTGCAACGCCTCACCCACAAAGGACTCGTCTTTGTTGTGTTCCAAAAAGGTGAGAATCGCTATTCGGCGGTAAACCCAGACAAGCTCATGGAGCTGCTCAAAGAAAAAGAACGCTCACTCGAAACAATGCTCCCAAATTTACATGCACTCTATGATGACGAGCCGGCAGAAGAAGCGGCTTTTATTTACAAAGGAATCGAAGGCTATAAAAACTACATGCGTGATTTGGTGCGCGTCGGACAGGACACCTTGTTTCTTGGAGCCAAAGGCCTGTGGTATTCACCCGGAATTGACGAGAGTTTTTTAAAAGACTTTCAGCAAATGGCAAAAAAGCAAAAGATGAAATACCAAACAATCTATGATCCGCGTGTTCCGGAAGAGTTGCCGCAAGCGCTCAAAACCATTGGCGGTGAATATAAGGTGTTGCCAAAGGGCTACGAAACGACGGGTGTGTGTGATATTTTTGGCGACTATGTTGCAACCTTTACCAGCAAGGGAGTTGGGAATTTTGGTGAAGACGGCGTTGTTTATGTCATGATTAATAAGCAACTCGCAGATAGTTATCGGACCTGGTTTCGATTTATGTGGGATATGTGCCCGGTCTTTACAAAGAAGCCGTGATTTGATAGCATACTCAAGCTATTTCAGGTTTCGGGCATGTAGCTCAGCTGGTTAGAGCACTACACTGATAATGTAGAGGTCCCTGGTTCGAGTCCAGGCATGCCCACCAAAAAACACCCCTTCAATGGGGTGCTTTTATTTTCTCGTATTCGCCGCCAATGAATACCCTATGCCTTTGCTCTCTGTGCAAACTGCGACTGCACCACAAATGCAACGCTCGTAAACACAACCAGTACCCCCAACACAACGGCTAGCCCATGCCATAGAGCGACACTCACTACCTGAAGCAACGAGAAGGCCACTGTCGCCTCAGCTGGCGCGCCATTTGAACCAATGAGTGGCTGAATGAAGCTTGGTAAAAAATAGACCACAGCGAGGAGACTGGCAGCTTCTAAGAACAAAACAACTCCTACCCATCCAAACCACTTCGGAATCCGCTGGCCTGGAGTCCGGACTAACAAACCAATACCGAGGAAGCAGAGTGCGATCACAATCCAACCAATCACAATCAGAAGCCGCGCTTGCTTGAGAGAGGTGTGGGCCTGCGTAATCTGTTCATTATATTTCACAAAATCATCCGGCTTGTTTTGCGCTTGAATTGTCAGTAATGACTGGAGGTCGATTGTGTCTGGGAGTGAGCCGTCATCGTTAGTGATGAGCTCGGTGTTTTTCAGCAGCGGTTTAATCTCTTCTTTGTATGGAGCAATATTCAGCACGAGTGGGAATTTTTCAAGTGCCATATCACTCTTCCACCACGTCGCTCCGGAATCAATTACTTGGTCAAAAATCCCGTTAACCGTTTCTGGTGGCAGAGCATCTGTAATCTGCTGTTTCATATCTGCAATTTCTTGTTCAGATGGACCATCACCATTTCCCTCTTGCCCATCTGCGGAACCCTGCTCATTTTCCATCGACTCCTGCATTTTCGTGACAATCAAATTTGGGAGCTGTCCTGCAATATCACTACTGCGCACGAACTGCTTTAGTGATGGCACGGTCAAAACTTGGGTTTGTGCCAATGTTCCAAGTAGGACAAATGGAAATAAGAAAATAATAACGAGAACACACAACGTCGCAAAAAAGTTTTTCATATATATTTTTTAATTGCTTTTATTGTAACCGAGGTCCAAAATAAAAACCACCGCTCGGGTGGTTTTGTGGTGCCGGGGGGCAGGATCGAACTGCCGACACGAAGATTTTCAGTCTTCTGCTCTACCACTGAGCTACCCCGGCAAGGATATTTCAATGCTCACTATTTTGTGGAAAGCCTGAACAGAATATCAAATTTTCCGTGGCTGGTCAATGGAGGCCCTCAATCTCCCCTGATCGGATACGCAACCGATGCTCAATTTCATCTGTCACAACCTGCAAGACTTGCGGCCCAAAACTATCGGTAAAAATAAGATCTGCGTTCATGCGCCCAGGCTGGACATAGAGTCGGTGCATCGGCTTTGTGCGCGTTTGCCACATATCTATCACATCATCATACGACCTCCCCCGCTCTCGAATATCCCGTTCAATTTTTCGAGCCAACCGCGTCTGCTCATCGATATTTAAATAGATTCCCATATCAAGATACTGCAACAACGGCTCGTGCCACAATACTTGCATGCCTTCCAAAATAACGACTTCTGTAGGGCGCACCACCTGACGCTCACCTGTTGGGCTACACGTCTCAAAATCATAGGTCGGAACCGTCGCTTGCTCCCCTGCAGACAGCGCTGCTGCCACTGCTGTAAACTGCTCAAAGTCTAAGCTGTCCGGATGGTCGAAGTTTGTGAGCTTGCGCTGCTCTAATGGCATATCGCCTAAATCTCGATAAAACTGATCGAGTCCGACGGTCGTAACACTCCATGGCAATGAATGGGTCAAAATATTCGCGAGAGTGGTCTTTCCAGAACCTGATCCTCCGGCGAGGCCAATGACAAATGGGCGTGTTGTATGCATACACGAGAAAGTATAGTCAGAGGGCAGAATATGGCAAGTTTATGGGAATCTGTGAAATCGCTTGATTTTTTTTCCTCTTCTGCTAGAATACGATGGCTCTACGGGGCGTGGCCTAGTGGCTAAGGCGTCTGGTTTGGGACCAGAAGATCGTGAGTTCAAGTCTCACCGCCCCGACCAAATTATAGGTAGCACCTAAAACCTCCTCAATTGGAGGTTTTAGGTTTATAGCCCTGCATTTTACACATGCAGAATACTCAGCCTCATTTTAGAATATTCCTATTTTTATATACTATTGACAAGTGAGTAAATGTATTGTATTTTAACATGTCCTAATTTATGGTATATATAAGACATGCAAATATCGACACCAAAGTTAAAGGCAATGATTCGGTATTTTAATACAAATACCAATCCTACCTACTTAGGTAAAGTAAAATTAATGAAGCTGTTTTATTTCGCGGACTTTTTGTCGGTAAAAAAATACGCCTCACCTATTACATACGACAATTATGTAAAGCTTGAGCACGGTCCAATTCCGTCATCAATTAAAAATTTAGTTGATAACGTAGCAGAGGATCCGGAAAATGCTTACCTAGCAGACACCTTTTATATCGAAAGACCGGAAGGTACGAGAATGCAAAAAATTGTATGCCATCAAAATTTTTCAAAAAAAGATGAAAAACTTTTTACAAAGCATGAACTAGAAATATTAGAACAGGTGGTCCAGAGATTTGGTGATAAAACAACAGCTTATATCGAAGAGGCATCACATAAGGAAGCTCCATGGACTAAAACAAAGATGCTTGATTTTATACCATACTCATTAGCAACCTATGATGCAGATTGTTTTGTGAACAAAGATGATATAGAACTATCTTTATCTATTACTAATTAAAAAGATGTTAAATTTTGGTGACATTATTCGACTAGAAGAGAGTGAATACGTATACTTAGCTGCGTCAACTGAATTAATTTTTTTAGCCAAAATAGTTAATCCTCAACAAACTCAATTATTAGAATTAAGTCATTCTAAATTACCTGTAGATAACCCGAAAAGAAATAATCCTGTGTATTTATTTGTCGTACTCACGACCGAAGAGTTCGAAGGTTGCGCGGCTCACTTGCACAATACAGATCATGATATTGACGGTGTTTCTTGTGAGGAGCTTGGGATCTTGAATGACCGTGATTTAACAGAAATTAAAGCTGAAATTTTAAACCCAGATAATTCAATTCCCCCAGCGCTTAGAGAGCAAATAGAAAAAATTATATAAAGAAGGGCGGGATAATTAATAAAGTAAAAAGTATGATTAATATGTTTGTTTTTTTACTTTATTAACGTCTTGCTCTATTCAAATTTATTGTTACACTATTTTTTTGTGGTAATTTATTTTATAAATTTCGTAGACCTATTTTTGTTATTTCAGCTTATTTGAGCCTCCGCCAAAGCTCTCGAATCAATACGAGAGTCAGCGGGATAATCAGAATGATTATAATATGAATCGCAAAAATCACATCAGAAATAAGGTACACAATACTGCTCAGCAGCAATACTGTCGGAATTGCACCAAGCACAACACAGGATGGAATAATCCATAATAAATACCACGCCTGCACCCATGGCGTACCAATGGATAACATCAAAATCACTGGCCAGAAAAAAGCGTGAATAAACTGACGCCGAGCTAACAACATAGCCAGCACAATCAACGCGATACTAACTCCCAGTAAACGCAGATCAGCAACCTCCCAACCAAGTGCTTTATGCAACAATACCGTTGGCAACAAAGATGCCGTGTACGAACCACGCGCAGTCAATTCTTCATTCAAGCCGCTCGAAATATTCCACGGCATACCGAATGGAATATACAAACAAACACCAAGAATACCTCCCACACCAATCCATAGCAACTGACGCAACTTCATTCGCCATGCAAGTCCGCTCCACAACAACGCCACAACTGGCACAGGAAAAAATAAGACCGTTACATATTTCACAAACGCTCCAGCAATCAATGCCACAGCACTTGCTGCAAACCATTTTTGTTGTAAGAAGTACAAGCTCGCTGCAACAGACAAGAAAATCCACACATCATTGTGTCCATCAACAACCGCCATTTGCAACAGCAGCGGATTAAAAAGCAACACAATACATGCAACAGCTTCTTCGCCAGCACTCCAGCCTCGAAGACGCACTGTCTTTAGTATGAACACGATGGCCGCGATCAACGCAAGTGCCTGCAGGGTTTTTAACCCAATCAATCCCGCTGTGACTGTATCAACAAATGTTGTTACCGTTGCGACAATATAGACATAGAGCGGCCCATGCGTCATAGACAGATGCTTCCATTCTCTCACCGGCTCAGTAAACGCATCAACCGGTAACATGCTTGGTGTGGTGATATATGGATTCATGCCATATTCTGTCCACCCATGAACCAAATTCAAATTCCAATACAGATCTTGAGAACGCGTTGGTTGCGTCGCAATCGCAACAACAAGAATCAAGATAAAAAACCCTGCGGCAATTGCTTGTACGAATTTCCATGGCAATGATTTCAAACGCAATCTATAAAGCAAAAAACCAAGCGTGAGATACACCCCCGCTCCAGCAAGCACATTTAACACAACCTGCCATGGGTGATCTGCATATTGATTCGGCACTTGGAAATGCCCCGGCACAACTATTAGTAATTGTTCAAAAAACACGGCAAGGGTTGCGAGGCCGAACAACACAACAAGTAAAACTGCATGTGAAACATCTGGATACAATCGGTGACTGACCGTTGCAAGTGAGCGAAAGGCCGCAAGCGTATCTTTCACTGGACGCACCTTACTGCTCCGCTCTGGGAAACGCTGTTCAATCCACTGAATCGGAAATTCTTCAACTCGCATACCATGATGCTGAGTGAGTGCAAGAAGTTCTGTGTCAAAAAAATATCCTGTTTCATGGCAAAGTGGAAACACCTCTTCAATCACACGCTTACTCCATACTTTCACACCACATTGCGCGTCATGCACCTGAAGACCAAACAACCACTGATTGAGTGTGCGAAAACCAAAAGACAATACACGACGCTTTAATGGACGATCTCCTGCTCGACGAGCAACAACAAGATCCGCTTCCCCACGACGCACACGCTCAACAAGCGGTTTAATATCTTTCAAGTCCATCGGCAAGTCAGCGTCAAGATAGCAATACACATCTGCGGGCACCGCCTCACAAGCTTGCCGCAACGCACGCGCTCTCCCACTTGTAGGACAAGACAGAGCAATGATCTTTCCTTGCGACTGCTCTGCAACCCGCCCTGCTTCAACGAGCGTGTCATCACTTGAACCATTTTCCGCAATCACAATTTGCCAACGCACCGTTTCTCCAAACGATTTCTCGCACTCAGCGCGCAATAATTCAGCCGCCTGACCAATAATCAAGTGCTCATTAAACGCTGGAATAATAAAAACAATATCTGCATTCATCTTGAGTACAGTGCCATATTTCTGGTATTTTTTCAATGATTTTGATATAATCGCCTTCTATGCACGGAACCGAAATCCCTCAAGACCTTCAATTTGATCATCTTGATCTCGACAATTTGAC
>CAZBLE010000014.1:11345-18538 GCA_964492735.1 uncultured Gammaproteobacteria bacterium | reverse complement strand
CTTGTCTGTGTTGAGCCATTTATTTTTTCTGATGGATTGCAATCTTTGCGGCACTCTACACTCGCACAAAAACTGTTTCCAGAGCGTCGCGAAACTCCAACAGAGCGAATGCTTGGTCGGCGTGATGAAGCAGAAATCCGAACGGTGTTTGGAAATGCGAATGTCGAGATGCAACCTGTTCGCAGTTTTTCTTCCGCTGTGATGAAAGTGCCATTTTTTAACCAAGCAACAACTGCGCTTGCTCGCTTGCAAGGTCGTGACACTGAAACAGCTCGAAAATCATTAGTTCGAGGAATTCAGCAGGTTGATGGTTGGCTGATTCGATGGATTCCTGGGTTTCGGCCATTATCGCGCTATGTGATTATCAAAGCGGTAAAATAAGGGGTTTTTGATATTTATAAGTGAAATCGGCCGTGTGGTCAGTTTTTTCTTGACTATTACGCTGATTTTAGTACAATGGCCGCGCTCAAATGCGGAAAATCGGAATACTCCGAAGCCCGCACGAGGAGGAGTGATGAAGAGTTGGTTTGAGGTGGGTAAAACCGCCTCGGTAGACATCAAGGAACTCGGCGAAGGCCGGGTTCGGCTGCTGCGCGAGTTTGGAGCAGGTAAAATCGAGGGTACTCGGAAAACCAGCAACATGGTCCACCTGGACAACGGGTGGTTGGTGCGCCTCACGGGTGTGCACACCCTTCCGCCGCGGCGGAACGGGAAGCAGCCTGGGAAGCTGGTTGGCACGATGACCGTCACTGCCTGGGAAGGAGTCCCAGCAGACGCAGTCGCCGCCTGATCAGCGCAGTAGTGACGGCGAGGACGTTCGAAGCATCTCTTCGGAAATCCTCGCCGCCGCACACCTCCCTTTCTAAGGGTGAATATATCTTTTCTTATTTTATTTCCGAGCTGCAACAACGGAGAACAAAAAGCTCACCAGCGCACACACAACAATTGTTCCGCCAGTTGCCGTTCCAAGCAGATACGACAACACAATTCCAACAATAACGCAGACAACAGAAATCACAATCGCGATCATGTGACTGCGAAAAAATCCACGGCCCAAGAGCATCCCAGATAATGTCGGCATCACCATCAGTGCACCAATCAAGAGCACGCCCACAATCCGCATTGAAATTGCGACAGTGACTGCCGCCATAATCACAACCAATAATTCATACCAACTCGCTCGTAATCCTTGGCTTTCTGCGAGCTCGGCATCAAATGACACTAAAAATAATTGACGATAGAATAACGCGACAATTCCAACAATCACCACCCCCAACACACCAATCGTCCAGACATCAAGACTCGACACAGTTGTGATGCTTCCAAATAAATAGCTCAGTAGATCAACGGTCAGTCCTTGCGACAAACTCATTAACACAATTGCAACAGCAAGGCTCCCACTTAAAAAAATTGCCAACACAGACTCTCCAAAAATTTGCCGCTGACCTCCTAGCTTTTGAATCCCAATCGCCGCTAGCACCGTTGCAACAATCGCCATTGGAATGGGCGCGGTGCCAAATAACACACCAATCGCCACGCCAGCGAGCGCTACATGCGATAGCGTGTCCGCCATCAGTGAATAGCCACGGGTTACTAAATACATACCAATCAGTGGAGCAATAACACCAATCACAACACCTGCAAACAGCGCACGTTGCATAAAGGTGTAATCGAAAATTGAAAGAAGTTCTTGCATATTAGTTGTGGCTTGTATGTTCCGCTGAATGGTCGTGATACACATGCGTTGCATGGTGCCCAAACAATTCAGAGAGATGTGTTGAGTCTAAAAATTCCTGCGTGGGCATGTGGCAGACGAGCGTTTTATTAATACACAGCACGCTACTTGATTCATGCGTAATTGCGTCAATATCATGCGACACCAATACAATCGTGATGCCATATTCTGTGTTGAGTTTTTTCAAGAATGCGTAAAACGCATGTTGCACTGTCACATCCACGCCGGTTGTTGGCTCATCTAAAATCAACAACTTCGGCTGGGCAGAAAGAGCTCGCGCAATAAATACGCGTTGACGCTGTCCACCAGACAGCTCGCCGATTGTTCGGTCTGCGAGAGCGCTCACGTCAACAATCTCCATTGCCTGCTGCGCAAATATGCGATCCTGCGCAGAAAACCCTTGGAAGGTTTTGAGCAGCGGCGTTCTTCCAGAGAGCACAACTTCACGAACAGTTGCTGGAAACTCCCAATCGGTTCGGCTGGCACGTTGTGGCACATAACCAATCTGGACGCGATGGTTGAGATCTTCTGGCGCGGCACCACAAATAGAAATCTTTCCGGAATCGGGCGCAAGTAAACCGAGTAACAATTTTAATAGCGTCGTTTTGCCACTGCCGTTTGGGCCAAGCAAGCCAACATAATCCCCTTCATTAATCACAAACGACAAATCTTCTAACACACGATTATCACTGATTGCATACGACAAACCACTTACCTCAATCACTGGTTGCTTGCGCGTTCCATCTTCTGTTTTCATATGGGGCAATTCAACAACATTTGGGGAATTTTGTCAATGCAACTCAGTTGCGTTTGTAAAAACGCACACCTCTTGCAAGAGCCCTTTATTTCCGTATACTAGAAAAACCGTGTGTTCATTTCCGAGCGCACAAAAACAAGGAGGTAGTCCATGCGGGACGCCGAGCGCCGGCCGTAGCCGGCATGCGACGGGACATCAAACATCCCGTCGCTCCATTTCTTATTTAAAACCTTGTCAAAAAACAAGCCTATCTGCTATCGTTGGCATTAGGAGGTCCCATGGTAAAAAGACTGCAGTGGGAAAAATACTCGCCCGCACTCCGGCGGGCATTGATCAAAATAATGATCAAGCGAGGGAAAGCGCTTCAGCTGCGCGCTATCGCGCAAATGAGCGCGGAGCGCTAGTGGCGAGAAACCCTTCTCGCCACGCCCCTATTTCCTTAATAAAGCAGCAACTCTTGTCAAAACAAAGAGTTTTCGGTACACTACGGAAGCTCTAAAAGCAATCTGCGGGTATCGTATAATGGCTATTATATCAGCCTTCCAAGCTGAGGATGAGGGTTCGATTCTCTCTACCCGCTCCAAGAAAAAGTCGCCACACACGGCGATTTTTTGTTATACTTTTTATATGAAAATCCTGACAGTCAATATTTGGAATGGGGGCAGGATCTGGGATTCGCTGATTCCATTTATTCAAAAACTACAACCGGATATCATCTTCATGCAAGAAGTATTTGATTCTCCTCGTGCAGATGTAGAACAGCGCTTCCGCTCAACACAAGGAATCAGGGATATACTGAAATATCCATATGATCATTTTACTCCAGCATTTATTAACGCAGTAGAGGTCGGTGATGTAGTAGAAGGCTTGATGATTCTTTCAAAATTTCCGATTGTTGAAAACGATACGCTCTATCTCCATGGTGAGTATGGAAGAAGGGATTTGCAAACACCGGACGGATTTAGATCGACTCCGCGTATTTTACAGCACGCTGTTGTTGGGTACGAAAACAAGAAATTACATCTATATAACATTCACGGGATATGGGACGAACATGGTGACGACACACCATTGCGCTTAGAAATGGCAAAAGATATCTTGGCATATATCGGTGATGCTGAATATGTAATTTTAGGTGGAGATTTTAATGTGGAGCCAGACACAAAAACAATTCGCATGATAGAAAACACATTTACCAATGTACTACGAGGAGAAACGGAAACGACGTTTAATATGAAACGAAAAGAAAATCCTGCTTTTGGAAAAGCGATCGCCGACATGTTTTTTGTAAGCAACAACGTGACTGTAACGCAAAAAACAGTCCACCGTGTGGACGTATCAGATCATTTGCCCTTATCGATTGAGATTGAACTATGAAAGAATTCATCAGTGGAATTGCGGTTGCGCTGACATTTGTGGGATATGTCCCATATATGCGAGATACCATCAAAGGTAAAACGCGGCCGCATGTATACACGTGGTTTGTTTCTATAAAACAAACCGAATGTCGTTGACTTTGTAGTTTTTTTATTATAGAGTGCGGAGTCGCGTTTCATCAGAAATGACGACATCTGTGGTAATGTCACCGCAGAAACCTTCGGAGACTTCCATGTTCTTTGATATCTCGGCAGACTACATCCTTCTCCTCCCTATTACGGCGACGGTGCTTTCAATACCGTGCTTTTGTTTTACGCTTATGTTTTTGCTTGGGGCGCATTCATACGAAAAAGCGACGCTTCGCATGAACAAGGCCATCGTAATCCTTTTGATTCCCGGAACTTTGTATGGCAACGCTCGCTACACCATCCTTGGTCACATGGTGTTTTGGCTCATCTCAACATATGGGCTAATTAAAAAACGAGACGGGACGTTGCGAGAACGAAGGATTAAAGAAGAGAATGAACGAATTCCTTCAAATCCTTTCGAGACACGGCCCTGACAAAGCAGCGGCGCGACGACGAAGCAATGAGAGATCGTGAAACATCGCTCTCATGAAACGCCGTCGCAATCCTTCCATTCCGGATGACAGAACATCCTGAGCGGAAAGATCACAGTGAAGAGAATTTTTGGTATATACTACACACATGTATTACGTCTACATCCTGCGTTGCGCAGATGACAGCCTCTACACCGGAATCACGACAGATGTGGAGCGACGCTTCAAGCAACATCTTGCCGGAACAGCCAGCCATTACACTGCTGCGAAAAAAGCTGTTGAAATTGTATATACAGAAACAGCTGAGTCAAAGTCCGTTGCTTTAAAGCGTGAAGCTGCAATTAAGCGATTGTCTCGCGAACAAAAATTAGCGCTGATGCAATAAATAAAAAATCAAGAAAAATAGGGACCCTCAGACACGCGCTTGTGAGGAGTGCTTGCGTCGTCGCACTCCTGCGGCATATTCTGAAAAGTCCCCGGGGCCGGACGACTCAAAGGTTAGTCCCGCCAGTGCGGGCAACCCATGTCGCCAGACCAATCTCCGTGGTGCTGTGGCCCCTGCCCAGCAAAGAGACCGCGCGGTTCGGAGAGGCCATCAGGCTGCTCAACAGCAACGTGCCGGCTACGGCCAAACTGCCGCGCTTGAACACGCCGCTCGAAAAAGTCTACACCTTCGGTACGTATCCGACGCAACTCGCACCGGAAACTGAGTGTGCTGTCGATGCATCCGGAGTAGCAACCCTCCCCAAGATCGACAACTATCAAGCACGCCGACGACCCTTCACCGGAATCCTGGCCGAAGTCGCAGCAGCCACCCTACTGAAAATTGGGTCGCTGGAAGGCGGCACCATCGACGAGCAAGTCAAAATTGTCGATGCGGTATTCTTCGGGGCCTGGTTTTACGGGCAGTACGATCCTGCTCAAAACAACACGAACCCCGGACAAGTACCGCTGACGCGGTTGATCAATGACTGGATCGTCCATCCAGAAGTTCTGCGCCTGGTCGGTGACGTCGGCGTTAAAACCATCGAAAGCCTGCAAGAGGAAAGCCGCAAAGGCAATCCAACAGCGCAGGTTATGATGAACGGCGCACTGCGGCTGATCACCTACACCAACGACTTGGTGATTTGGTTGCCGATTAGTCGGCGCAGTGTAGACATGACAACCTACGTGCAGTGGGCAAAGGCCTGCGAGCCAAACCCACGAATCCAGTGCCCGAATACACCGAAGCCAAAGATGGACCGGTGGCTTGGCAACATCGGTGACTGCTCGTGGGATGACATGTCCGAGCACTGCCGGCACGCTGTCGGGCCTGAAGGTTGGATGGTGCGACGCTTCGACCAAATCGCCAGCAATTCGCAGGCAGACCCGAAGAGCTACGACGCGCTTCTTGAAGAAGCGTTTACGTGGACTGAGCTGGCGAAGCTCCAGTTGATCCGGTGGGCAAACGCTGCGCACCATCGGATGACAGCCCAGTGGGCCGATACGCTGACCGTGGAGGTCAACAGCATCGGACAAAGCCCACGGTGGAGAGAGCAATTCCTCCGGGAATTGCGCGTCATCAAAAATAACGCGGTTGAGTTACAATACGACGTCATGCCGTAACTCACCGCACTTCACACCGCCGCCGTGCATTGATCTTCAACTACTGCAAGATCTCTGCGCGGCCACAGCTTTTTTTATTACAAAATCTAAACTGTCGTTTTCCCCATTTTCAAAACCTGCTTCCATTCAGCGGCAGTCACTGGCTGCACAGACAAACGCCCGAGCCGCACCAGTGCCATGTCTTGTAATTCTTTCACTGCTTTCACATCAGTCAGCGCAACCGGTTCAGTCAACTTTTTTACTGGCACTACATCAACACACACCCATGCCGCTTCATCTGTTGTCGGATCTTGATAAGCCTCTTTTACAACTTTTGCAATTGCAACAATCGCCTTTTCTTTGGTCATTGAATAATAGACGAGGATCAAATCCCCTTTTTTCATCGCTTGCATATTATTCCGTGCAGCGTAATTGCGCACGCCAGTCCAAGCGGTGCGTTTTTCTTTCACCAAATCTTCAAACGAATAGACGTGGGGTTCGGTTTTGATTAGCCAATATTTCATAAAAACATCATATAGGAATTGCGCCAAAATACAAACACCGACTATTTTGCGACTTCTGAAGCGGCTGTGCTATAGTGGAATCAATAACATTTTGCCTATGAAACAATACCTCGATATCGTTCAAACCGTCCTTGAAACAGGTGAAGAAAAGCAAGATCGTACTGGAACAGGCACACTCGCAATTGCTGGCGCGATGTTTGAGCACGACATGGCAAACGGTTTTCCATTGCTCACAACCAAAAAAATTCCCTATCGCTTAATCTCTTCTGAATTGGAGTTTTTCATCAAGGGAGTGACTGACAAAAACTGGCTACGCGAAGATCACAACAACCACATCTGGGACGAATGGTGTACACCGCTGAAAGTTCCGTATGCTCACGACGAAGCAATCCAAAAACAAATGATGGAAGAGCGCGACCTTGGGCCAATCTACGGATTTCAATGGCGACATTTTAATGCACCATACACCACTTGGGACGTGGATTATGGAACACAAGGCGTTGATCAATTAAAAAACGTTATTGAAACACTCAAAACCAACCCAAATGACCGTCGCATGATTGTCATGGCATGGAACCCAGTTCAGCTGTCTGAAATGGCGCTCCCACCGTGTCATTACGGTTTTCAAGTAACCGTTATTAACGGCCGCCTCAACTT
>CAZBLE010000014.1:0-11245 GCA_964492735.1 uncultured Gammaproteobacteria bacterium | reverse complement strand
AAATTTCCCAAAAAACGGTTTTTTCTGTATGATGTGACGGTTATAAAACAAACCTATGATTAACGACCACAAAATATACATCATTGCAGCAGTTGACGAGGAATTCGGCATTGGTAAAAACAATGACCTTGCTTGGAATTACCCATCAGACATGCAGCATTTTCAAAACATGACAACGTCCGTTGAAACACCTGGATTGCAAAATGCAGTGATTATGGGTCGAAACACTTGGGAATCCCTTCCAAAAAAATTCCAACCACTTCCAGATCGATACAATATCGTACTCACACGAGATTTAAACTTTCAACCAGGGGGTTCAGATGTTGCACCTTCTCTTGAAGAGGCTTTTGCAATGGCCGACCTACCAGATGTTGAGCGCATTTTTGTGATTGGTGGTGCGAGTGTCTATGAAGAAGCGATGAAAAATGAACGCGTTGATGGCATTTACCTCACACATATTAGCGGCACACATGATTGCGATGCATTTTTCCCAGCTGTCGACCAACGGTTTTCTGAAGTAGAAACCTTAAAACAACTCGAGGAAAACGGCCATGACCTTGAATTCTCACTCTACACCAAAGAAGAAGAGGAAGACGAGGAATAGGCATTGTCCATAACATAAAATAGAGCCGCATTGTTGTGCGGCTTTTTTGAACTGTGTATTACTATAGACGTACAACTCTAAATAGTAGTAATCTGTGAACTATATGAGAATGACCTTGAAAGAATTCGATCAAAAAATGTGGAGCGCACTCCGCGAAGAAGACACAAAAATGCATATCAGCAAGGATATGTTGCATAACGGCCTGATGACTTGGGGTCGCGACGAAATAAAAACCGTTGGTTTTGGCGTTTCTGAAAACATGGCGCTCTATGACCTTGCAATCGCAAAAAACTGCGACGCGATTGTTGTGCATCACGGCATTTCCCTCCCGCCAACAACCCTTGATCAACTCACCTTCAACCGCCTCGCGACACTCATTAAACATGACATCTCACTCTGGAGCGCACATTACACCCTCGACTCTCACTCTGTCCTTGGCAACAACGCGCAAATCCTCAAACTGATTGGCGCAACACCAATAGAGCGCACAACCTGGGAAGCTGCGAAATACGGCGCACCCTGGGGCTGGGTCGGCACATTCGATACACCAACAACCCTCGATGCAATTCTTGCAATCGCAGCGGATCACTTTAGCCCAAAAACTGTCACCTACAACTTCGGTCCACAAGAAATCTCAAAAGTCGCGGTCATTTCTGGCGCTGGCGGCCCAAGCAATCAAGATATTCTCGCAATGATAGAAGCTGGAATTGACCTCTACATCACTGGTGAAGTCCGCGAATGGCATCAAGAGATGGCGCGTGAAGCTGGGATGAATATTATTGCCGGGGGACATTGGCACACAGAAACATTTGGCGTTCGTGCACTCCAAGAAACCGTGAACACCTGGGGCCTTGACACTGTTTGGCTCGACGTTCAAAATCCGCTCTAATATCAGCGAAAAAGCCCAATAAAACGGCGCTTTTTTGGCTAATTTTTGCCATCGGTAAACACTGCATACATATTGTGTTCAGTGCTTTTTGCGCACACTTTTCTTTCCCCCATATCATCCACAGGCACCCCTTGACGGCTTTTTCATTTTTTAAAAATCGCCTCAGAATATCATTGACAATGGGCCATTTTTGGAGTATCGTATTTCAGCTCAAGGATTTTCCATGAGCTTTTTTGTTCTCAGCATCTTATTCTTAAGACGCACTTATGAAACTGATCGCCATACAAATGCGGTCATTGATGAACATCTTTATGAATACAGGCTCACAAGCATGGACTGGATTCAAAGGATTCATCAACAACCGCCCAACAATTCAGATTATTGTTCGCCCGCAATGGGATTGGGCACTTCTTATCGCAACAGTTTTTGTCATTGGAGCACTGATTCCATCAAACACATTAATGGGACAAATCCCAACGTCTGTTGATGAGGTGAGTAGTATTACGCAATTACTGCCAATTTCAAACGAACCGCCAAAGGTTGGTTTACCAGCAATTGAAAAACTCCCAGAACCAAAAGTATTAAAAACACTAACTGTTTCAGCAACGGCCTATAATTCTCTTCCTGGTCAAACTGACGGCAATCCGTTTATTACGGCTGCCGGAACGCATACTCGACCAGGTGTTGTCGCTGCTTGTTTCCCTTTTGGTACAAAATTGCAGATTTATCTTCCAGGACAGGATAAACCATATAAAAACATGATTTATACTGTGGAAGACCGGACTGGCTCTGGAAAATGTAATCATGTCGACATTTGGATGGAAACTCTTCCTGAAGCCAAGCAATGGGGCCGACGAACTGTGACCGTGAAGATTATTGAACCAGTTCAGGTTGCTGCGAAATAATAATAGATTGATTGTAGAGAGGGGTTGATTTTCAGCCCCTTTCTTGCTACGATCCTAAAGCTCTACAGATTCTGGCGTGGTAGCAAAATGGTTATGCAGCCGCCTGCAAAGCGGCTATATGCCGGTTCGACTCCGGTCCACGCCTCCAGAAGGCCTTGAAATATCAAGGACTCTGTAGTAGAGTATCAAAACGCTTTTTACAGATAGATACGCGCGGGTATCGTATAATGGCTATTACACGGCCTTGCCAAGGCTGAGATAGGGGTTCGATTCTCCTTACCCGCTCAGATATACAGGATCACCAAAGCACCCTTTATTCACAGGGTGTTTTTGGTTCTGGAAAATGATACTGGTAATGGAGAGTGCAAACTACACATTGACTTCGTAATTTCCATATCATACCATCTAATCAGTTAATTCAGCCTTGTCCGATATGTTATGAAAGAAAAGAACCTGGAAAGGCAATCTAATGCACCAGCAAATGAGCAGCTGAATCGAGAGGATATTCTTAATAAGAAAATTGAAGCAATTCTCCGACAGGCTCCAAATTTAGGCATTAACGAAGCTCGACGGCAAGCCGAGCAGGAGGTGGATGATGGTATTCAAATATGGGCCGCCGTTCATAAAAAAATTGGGTGGTATCGAATAGAAGGTGAAGGCAAGGAACAGATGGATATATGGAGGCAACGAGTCGACACCATACTTGCGGCGCTACAGTCTCAAAATTATGATGATGCCGCTGCGGCTATAGGAAAAGAGGTACACGCATCAGATATTCGGGAAAAAATTAATGGACTTTCTGCTGAAGCAAAGAAACTTGGGAAGGAGTTGAGTCAACAGGCTCTTACACTTGTTGCTATAGGCTTATGGATAGAGGGGGAGCAAGGTGGTGAGTATAAAATGAAGGAAATGCTCAGAAGAGTGATTTGGAAAACACTTGTGGGAGAAAGTGAGACACTCGCAGGCATACTAAATCGAAAAGGGGCGCCGAACTGTATTGATACATCATATCTTACTCTAGCAATGGCAGAACAATACGGAATTCAAGGAGGTGTTATTCAAACAAAACCAGGAATAACCGCACACCGCTATTTTCAAACATCAGATGGTATTATTTCTGACTATTGGGGCCTGCGAGAACGGGGCACAATTGCAATGGGTCCAGATGAATACATACAAGGCTACAATCCAATAATTTACGACAAACATCCTAAAAAATAAACGAGTAGGTAGCATATTCAGTTCTGACGTCATTGACGACCCCGCTCCAACAAATGACTTATAAAAACGCCTTCTTTTGAGGCGTTTTGTATTATAGACATTCGGTCTTATTGTGGTATTCTCAATATATATGAGAGAGTGACGAACCTATTTGGAATGTTGCTTTTCCAGCCTATCAACCACCTGAAGAAAAGCTATGAAAATAACGACAACAACAGCAACCTGGTCGATGTTCGCGTAATACACACTCTGTTTTTGCACTATATTTAATAGCTTGTTTTTTTATCCCTATGAATCACCTCACTCAAAAAGACCTCAAAAAACTCTTCGTCGCCTTCGCGCTCTACCTCACTTCATTGATCGCCGCAAACACCCTCGGCCTCAAAACCATGCCATTTCTGTTTGGCACACATGTTTCTGTTGCTGTGATCTCTTTCCCAATCGTATTCATCATGACCGATGTAGTTGGTGAAGTGTATGGCAAATCAATCGCGCGCTTATTTGTCCTCGGTGGTGCAATAGCGACCATTCTTTTTATTCTCTTCTCTGTTATTTCTGTTTTACTCCCATGGTCTGATTCTTCAACCTGGGCGCAAGATGGATACAACGCACTCTTTACCGTTACAACCCGCATGGGCATTGCGTCAGTCGTTGCCTTTATCGTCGCGGAATATCAAGATGTCTTTACATTTTTTGCGCTCAAGAAAAAGCTTGGCGGTGGCGAGAATGGTTCTGAAGGAAAATTCTTTTGGCTCCGTTCAAATCTCAGCAACATCTGGTCACAATTTCTTGATACTGTTTTATGGAACACCATCGCTTTTGCTGGAGTCTATTCAACCGGCGCACTTGGTGAACTCATTCTCACTTGGTGGCTCTACAAAATTGCCATGGGAATTGTCTACACCCCGCTGTCTTACCTTGGCATTGCGCTACTAAAAAAATAACTAGAAACGCAATCGTTGAAAAGCACCAACAATTTTTTGTTGGTCAGAAGCAGAGCATTCACCTCCAACAGCAATAACTTTCCAGTCAGAACGCCCTACTCCAGAGCGACGAACTTGAATACTGTCCCATGAAAAATCCGCCTCAACTCTTTTGTAGAGCGTAACAATAGAGCCTTCTGGGAGAATATTTTTTGGACGTATTTGCACTCCTTCAGGAGTCGCGATTTCAACATCAAGCAGATTAAATGGCATACCCAATGCTTTCTCAACATCAGAAACAATGCTTAAAGAAAGCGTATAGAGATAATTTTGCTCATGCTTTTCTTTTTCTAGATCCGCAGAGGTTATAGGTTTTGATAAAAATCGAGATTCTCTCATGCAAAAATAATACCCAATTCTACTCAAAAAAGCTAGATTCATTAGAAATCTTGATTTTTTTATTACCTTGAGCTATCCTACTGTGACGTATGGGCCCAGATGGCGGAATTGGTATACGCAGGAGACTTAAGATCTCCCGCCGCAAGGCTTGTGGGTTCGAGTCCCACTCTGGGTACAAATGCGCGATGGAGGATCGTGTACTATAAAAAATCCAGGCTCTGTGCCTGGTTTTTTATTATCCGCGAATTTTTTTCAGGGTCGCAATGTCCGCTTCTCTTCCTTCAAAGGGCGTTTCTAAACAAAAATCCATTTCCTTCATTGCGGGATGTGCGAAAATATTTTTCATTCCTGCTGCACCAATATGCCCCTCTGCGATGTGTTCATGTCGATCTTTATTTGCTCCACACTCCACTTTTGAATCATTCACCTGCACGACAATCAATCGCTCTAGTCCAATGACTGTGTCAAACTCTTTTAGTGCAGCGGCGGTAAGCTTTTTATCAGTCCAATCGTAGCCACTCGCAAATGCATGTTGCGTGTCGATACACACTCCCAAATGTTTTTGATATTTCTTCCCAACACCATCTAAAATTTGACCGACTTCTGTGAAATTTGCCCCAAGCGTATTTCCACTCCCAGCAGCATTTTCAACCAATAGCATTGTGCTACCTTTGTATCCTTCTAAAATTTTCTCAATGGACTTTGACGCCACTGAAAGCGCTTCTGCCTTATCTTCGTAGCCTGTGCTTGAGCCTGTATGAAACATCATGGCTCGCACTCCAAGACGTGAGCAGGTTTCAAGGCCTTTGCGCAACAACGTAATTGAACCATGTCGTGTAGTGTTTTTTGGTGAGGCCAAATTAATCAAATACGATGCGTGAACATATGTATGCGACGGATCAATACCAACAGCGGCACAATTCTCTTTAAACTTCTCAACCTCTTCGTCTGTCACCTCTTTGACCTTAAATGTCTGTGGTGAGCTCGTAAAAAATTGAAAGGTTTCGCAACCTTCTGCCTGTGCGTTTAATGGTGCATTACTGACACCACCCGCAGCAGACACATGAGCGCCAATGCGCTGTTTGAGAGTTTTAGATGATTTTGTCATACACCCAGAATAGAATACTCAAGGATCGATGGCAACTGTGCCAAAACAAAAACCCGCCATGTCGGCGGGCTTTTAGAGCTGTTATGCTTATTTTGCTTGGGCCTCAGCTGTTTCACCAGCTAAGAAATCAAACACTTTTTTATTCATGAGCATATTTTCAACTCGAGCGCGATACGCTGGGTTTTCAAATTGCGTCATCATTTCTGGGTATTGTTCGTACACTTTTCGTGTTTCTTCAATATCCGCATCAACATCTGCTTGGGTAATTTCTAATTTTTCTGCCACCGCAAGCTCGCGCAACACTAACGCTGCTTGAATCCGCTCAACAGCCTTTTCTCGAAAATCCGCCTTCAGATCTTCTTCTGTTTTTTGCATGTGTGTGAGGTAGTCTTCAAACTGCATGCCTTTGTTAATGATGTCGTATTTCAACTCATTAAACATTTTCTCAACTTCTTCATCAATCAGCTGTTCTGGAATTGGATCAATTTTCGATCCCTTCACAACCTCTTGAATTGCCGCTACTTCAAAATCGCGGTCAGCTTCTTCTTGCAACTCCTTCATGATATTACTGCGAATTTCTTCGTTCAATTTTTCAAGTGACTCAAAGTTTAATTCTTTCGCAAGTTCATCATTCATTTCTGGAAGCTCGATTTCATAGACATCATGCAATGTAACATCAGCCTTCGCTTCTTTTCCTGCAAGGTCCTTTTTAAAATATTCTTCTGGAAATTTTGCATCAACAACCTTTTTGTCGCCTTTTTTCATTCCGACAACACCGTCTTCAAAGCCAGGAATAAATTGCCCACTGCCGAGTGACAAGCGAGATTTTTGCGCTTGGCCGCCTTCGATAGAAACGCCGTCAACTTTGACATCAAAATCAATCACAACAGTGTCACCAGTTTTCGCTGCTCGATCAACCAATTTTTCCTTACTACGCAAACGACGCAATTCATCCATTGTTTTTTCAAACTTCTTGTCATCCATTTTAGCTTTTGAGCGTTTTGCTTTCAGCTTTGTGTATTCACCAAGCTCAATTTTTGGCATCAATGGAACAATCGCGGTGTACACAATTGGATTTCCTGGAGCAATTTTTTCAACATCAATATTTGCACGACCAACAACGTGTAAGTCTTCTTGCTCAACCGCTTGTGGGTAGGTTTTTTCAACGACTTGTTGGAATGCTTCTTCGTAAATTGTCGCTTCACCAACATGTTGTTTCATAACATCAAGTGGCACGTGTCCTTTACGAAATCCTTTAACAGTCACTTCATTGCTAATTCGTTTTGCAGCCGCGTCAACGTACGGAGCGAGCTCTTCAACAGATACTTCAATTGTTAATTTTGCTTGTGATTTTTCTAATGTTTCAACAGATACCTTCATATTATTTCGTAAATTTTTCGTTATATAACTCAATTGATTGCGCGATTACTTTATGCGCTGCTTCTTTTCCGTGGAACCCGTCAGTTGTAACTGTTTTTCCTTGCAACGCTTTATAGGTTGTGAAAAAGTTATCAATTTCTTTTAGTTGGTGTTCGCCGATATCTTCCAAGTTTTGAACATGGTTATATCGTGGATCTCCCACTGGCACAGCGAGCACTTTGTCGTCTGACTCACCACTGTCGTTCATGGTCAACACGCCAACTGGTCGCACTTCAACGAGTGTTCCAGGAAGAAGTGGGAAAGTTGCAAGAACTAATACATCAAGCGCGTCACCATCACTCCATAATGTTTGCGGAACAAATCCGTAATCAAATGGATAATACTGACTGCCGTACAGCACGCGATCTAATTTAATCAAGCCTGTTTCTTTGTCGATTTCATACTTATTCGCAGTTCCTTGAGTAATCTCAATAATTGCGTTCATGGTTTCTGGAATGTTTTCGCCACGTGGCACATCGTGCCATAAGTTTGTTCCTTTCATAAAGATCTATATTAATTTGCTTCTTTTTTATTCTGCAGTCTCGTCTGTCGCGTTGTCTTCAGCAACAGCAACCTCTTCAATTTGTTCTTCGAGTTTTTCCATTTCTTGTTCTGGAGTTGCAACATCAGCAACTTCTTCATCTGAAACCTCTTCAGTTGATTCAACAACTGTTTCTGCAGATGCGTCTTTTACAACATCAATTTTCCAACCACAGAGTTTTGCAGCAAGACGAACATTTTGCCCTCCACGACCGATTGCAAGTGACAGCTGATCTGCTGGAACAGTAACTGTTGCGAGATTTGCCTCTTCATCTAATTCAACTGAATCAACTTTTGCTGGAGACAGTGCGTTCATGATGTTTTGCTTCACATCATCACTCCATTCAATGATGTCAATTTTTTCACCACCAAGTTCATTCATCACTGTTTGCACGCGCGCACCACGTTGACCAACGCATGATCCAATTGGATCAATGTTTTCTTGGTCAGTCCATACAGCAATTTTACTGCGAGACCCACCTTCACGAGCAACTGCTTTGATTTCAATCAAGCCATTTGCAATTTCCGGAACTTCAACTGTAAATAAATCCGCAACCATTTCAGCAGCTCCACGAGATGCGATAATTTCTGGACCACGCTTCCCTTGTTCAACTGACTTTAAATACACTTTGTAACGCGCTGCAACAGTGTAACGCTCACCACGAATTTGCTCTGCAGGTGGCATGAGTGCTGTTGCTTGACCTAAATCCATATACACCAATGGACCTTCAACACGATGGACAGTTGCGTTAATAACCGCGCCAACCTTATCTTTATATTGGTTAAACAATGTTTCGCGTTCCGCTTCACGTAATTTTTGAATAATGACTTGTTTTGCTGTTTGTGCAGCAACTCGACCAAAGTCATCTGGTAATGGTAATTCAGTCACAATCTCATCTCCAAGTTCAGCGTCTTTTTTCATTTTTGCCGCTTCAGAAATACCGATATCTGTTTTTGGATTAAACCGCCACTCCTCTTCCTCAAGAGTTTCAGCTTCTTCTCGTCGTTCACGATTGTCACGACGCTGTTCACGTGCAAGTTCACGTTCTTTTTCTTGTTGTTCAAATGCCGCTAAATCTTCTTCTGTTGGATCTTCTGTAACTGTTTTGACGTCAAAAAAATCTGCTGAACCATCTTCAACATTAAATTCTGCGCGCACATTCAACATTTTATTTCCTGATTCCTTACGATATGCAACCGCAAGCGCCGCTTCGATTGACTCGATAACAGAATCAAACGGGATATTTTTTTCATCACAGACCTGTTCAACAGCTGCGATTAATTCACTTTTTGACATAGTGTATATCTATTATTTAATTGTCGATTATAAATTGAAAATAAAAAAAGCTAGTCTAAAACTAGCATATCTTTATATGATTCCAGCCTACTCGGTTTTTTTGGTTTCGTCAAGATCTGAACGATCTGTTCGTACGCCGAGCATTTGATTGATTTCTTGCATTTTTCGGTAGTATGTATAGGCAAAAAAGCTCAAAGCAAGTCCAATGATTACAGCTGCAACAAAGACGAGAATGCCTACTGCTTGTGTGGCATTTCGATTCACACTAGGATCTTTTTTAAAGAAAAAATGAAACCGAGCAAACGCCCGTTCATTGAGAGTAACAACTGCATCATGCTCTTGCATTGGCTGTTCTTGCTCTATTGCTTGAGTAGGAGTGGGAACCTCAACAGCAGGCATTGCCTCAGGCACTGAAGGAGCGTCTATTTGAATAGCAGGACCACCGCCAGCAAATAGCACCTGCGGAATAAACGCGGTCAAAAAAATAAAGGTAAATAGCGCGACTTTTTTCATAGTCGCCACACCTTACAGAAAGCGGCTCTACTCGTCAACTGATTTCAATATTCCGATACCAAAGCAGTTGGGCACGCTCAGGACCCATTACTACAGCCGCAACATCAAATTGCACCTCATCATCCTCCTTGATTCCCCATTCACGGCCATGTGCTCGCCATGCTGCTTCCCACACGCGCCGCATCACTTGTTGTTTGCGCACGTCTACGGCCATTTCTGGCTCGCCAAATAGCGTGCTTGTGCGCGTCTTTACTTCGATAACGTGCACTACCTCATCACGCCGAGCGATAATATCCAACTCTCCTAATCGCCCAATGCGAACATTCCGCGCCAGCACCTCAAATCCAGCTTTCACCAATTCACGCACCACGATCTCTTCACCGTGTTTTCCAAGCTGTTGATTATGCATTGTCATACCAATAGTATACTTGACGAGAGGCGCTTGTACACATACGATAGCCGTATGGAAAATCAACAAACACAAGACAGCACGGACAATAAAGCTCGCATCACAATCACGCTCAAACAATCACTCCTTCCGTTATTAGATCATTTTATTGACGGCGACCGGATTCGCAACCGATCACATGCGATTGAATATATTTTAAGCCAAAATCTTGGACTCGGAATGAATACAGCGGTGATTTTGGCAGGCGGTGATAATTCTGGTGTTGTTGATGCCATGCGCATTGTTGCCGGAAAACCGGGTGTTGCATGGACCCTTGATCTTCTTCAAGGAGCTGGCGTGCGATCTGTTATTTTAGTAATTGATGAACATGGTGCGGATTTGAAAAACTACATTGGCGAAGGCGCGCAATGGAAAATGAAAATCACCTATGTAAAAGATGCGGACAAAAAAGGAACTGCGCACGCTCTTTCAATGGTGAAACCACTGATTGATGAAACATTCTTGCTTATTTATGGCGACATTCTTTCAAAAATTTCACTTGGCGACTTTATCGAACACCATCAAACAACAGAACATATTGGAACAGTTGCCCTGACATACAGCGCATCTATTAGTGACTTCGGTGTGGCGCGCATGCAAGGCAGTCAGATTGTTGACTACACAGAAAAACCAGGACAAGACGCGCAACATGGTCTTGTAAACGCTGGAATGTATATTTTTGAACCACACATTTTTCAATTTTTAGACGGCACTGAATCACTCGAACGTGACGTTCTCCCAACAGTCGCAAAAGCCGGACAACTCACTGGCTACCCGTTTGATACCGCTTGGTACGACCTTTCAAACCCAAAAGATCTTGCGACCGCAAATCTGAATTGGAAGTAAGCAATCAATACTATTGAGCAGACTGACCTACTTGAACTCCTGATAGAAACGCCTTGTACGTAACTTTAGCTTGTTCTTCGCGCATTCGAATATTGTCGCCGATCACTCCGTCGAAATCTACAAACAAATATCC
>CAZBLE010000013.1:21210-30032 GCA_964492735.1 uncultured Gammaproteobacteria bacterium | reverse complement strand
CGCCGTTCATACACAACATATGATCCTAACTGTTTTTCAATCACACTAAGGAGCTGCCCGACAGACACAGTTGTACTACCAGAAAAAGTCGCAACATCTAAATTGGATGCGTTAATTTGAATATACGAAACACCTGAAAATCCATCATCCAGTCGTTTTTTAATTTCGTAACTTTCACCATTCGTCAAAATCACACGAAATTCTTTTTGCGCATCAACATTGTCAGCTGCTGGCAAAATAGAAGTCGCAACAACGAGCCAACCATCTGTTGTCGCTGCAACTGCGTTTCCAACAAATGTTGAGCCCTTTGTTACATCTGGTGATTGTGAGTACACAGCCGCGATTTCAGACAGTACTTGTGGCGCTTCTTGGATCAATGACTTCTCACTACCTTTCACAGAAAGCAATGTACGGTCTCGTTCAGTTTGCAAATAATCAATCACATTTAATTTTCCAATCACTGGCCAATCAGATGGCACATTCACTGCAATTAAAAAACCAGCCATTCCTGCTCCAAGACCAAACACCATGCTGAGTAGAATAAGCACAAATACACGAGACGGACCTGATCCATTTTTGCGTGCATTGTCAGCAGCAATACGATATTCAGACTTTGGTGACGTTGGAACAATTTCTTGCTTCATAAAAAATAATCAATTGAGAATACAGGCTAATTTATACCCATTGTGCGGTCAAAAAAATCAGAAACAACGCGCAAAGAGTCACGAGAGTATACTGAAAAATTGCTTTTTTGTCCACTGAATCACGTAATTGCATCACGATAATGCTTGGAACGGCGTAAAAAAAGGCACCAAACACCCCACCGGCCACAATATAGTTCGTTGGCAGAAAATAGATCACACCCGCCAGTTGCACGCACAATAGACCCATCCAAAAAATCAATCCCATTTGTTCACGCTCTAATAAATGGAAACCACGCATCACGTGCGCTGTTCCAAGGACGCCGTACAAGAACGCAATCACAAACAACGCCCAGAGTGGGATACTGTTAATCAACACAAGTGCGAATAAAAATGCGAAGGTAAAAAAGCTACTCAAAATAATCAGATATTGCGAAAACTTTGGTAACAAGAGATTGGTGTATTTTTGCGGCTGATATCGGTAGGTAAAAATAGTTTCTAAGTACAAACCAAAAACAACTGGAAGTCCAATCACAAGCGACCACTGAAACAATGAACTATCCGCAAACAAGAAAAACCCGTATCCACTCGCAATCCATAAAATCGCTGGAATTGCTTGCCACCATGCTTCAAGTGATAACAACTCCCACTTCAATAAATGCCATAAAGACGCGAAGCCGACGACAATCATCACTGTTGCAAGTCGCTGCCACTCCCCTGGATATAACAATAATTGCGCACTGCAATACACAAACACGAGACCTGCGATAATTGGGATGAGACGTTTCAATAAAATCATACTATTTGCGTAATGCGGCCGCTGAAATATCACTAACGACTGTAGTTTGTATACCAGACTTTAGCGCTACTGAAAAGAGATCAAAATCACGTTGTACCAATACACTGTCTTCATTGAGTATTCCAATAGGCTGTTCCCCAACACGTAAAAACAGCTGTTCTTTTGATTCAATCAAATAGATACTATTCACTCGATCAGGAACTGTAATCAACACGCTTTTGCCTTCAATAACGATTTGCATTTTTGGATACGCAACCGCACCCGGCTTTGTTGGACGCGCATCACTATTGTCGGCAACTGGACCCACTTCTGTCACGCTATTTGAACGCAAGTCAACAGTTTGCATGAGTGTTTGTGCACTTGTATCTGTAGACCACACCAATCCTCCGACAGTTGCTTCATTAATAAACACAAGGCCGTACCCACCAAACTGCTCTGGTAAGTCGATGCGTGTTTTGATCTCACCATTACTCGATAGTTCAAAAAATGTTGTCTTTGGTCGCGGTGACTGCTCACTTGCAACAACCAAGGCCGCTCTATTTGGTGACCACGCAACACTCACTGGATCTTGGGCAATACGCTGCACCTCACCAGTTTTTTGCGCGAAGACAAACAGCTGCTGCTCACTTCCCTCGCCTTCAACAAAACTGAGTAGTTGACCTGTGTTACTTGCTGCCAGCTCGCTAATCTTTTTTTCAGAACGATACACATCATGTTTTTCTATCACCGCCCGTCCATCTGATCCGGCCGCACCAAACACTCCTTCAACGAGCACGTAACTATTTTCTGACCGACGAGAGTTTGATTCTTTTACGACGCGCTTTTCTACCCAATACAGATCATCACCCATCCAGGTAAGCGCTTGTGGAGCAACTGCATCAATCACCGCTGTCACTGGCTGAGGTGCTTTCGGGTCTGGCAACAAGACGTGAATTTCATCACCAACAATCGCGGCAATTTCATGTCCTTCCTTTTGCAAAGGAGTAAGCAGTATATTCTTTGGAATATCTGCCACAGTCACTGCTGTATCTGCATTCCCCTTATTGGCACGAGACCGAAAGACACTCGCGCTATCAGCACGATTCAATCCCCATATCAAAAAAAAGACACCGACAGCCAATGCTCCTATAATAAAGAGATTAGTTTTGTAACCACGCATGGTCTTTTTTCACATCAGCGATGCGTTGTTGCGCTTCACTAAATTTTCCTCCTTGCGCTTCACGCAATGCTAATACAATTTCGAGCTGCATATCTTTTAACTCTGCTGGCGCGCGCAGTTCCAGTGCGGCAAATAACTTTTGTTCTGCAACTGAGCTGTCATCAAAATTATACTCTTTCAGTAATGCATTGAGCTCTGTGCGGTAGGTTTCATCAATTTGCGCTTCGTCGGGTGTATTCACAACCGCAGCACGCTCACTCACCGCTTCTGTCTTGCCTTTTAAGCCTTGAACCAACCCTTTTCCACTTACTTGACCAGAGAGCAGCATCCACGCAGCGAGTAATAACACGATCACAAACGCGCCAATACTAAAAAACATGTTCACACGAGACACAAGTGCTAAATGATGATGAATATTTTTTTCCGTTTTTGTTTCTTTTGATTCCATAGATATATATTATTTATTCTGTTGGACTCTCTATAACATCTTCTAGTTTATTTACCATCACCATTTTGCGACGGTTAAATAGGTCTGCCAAAAATCGATCTGTAACATCTTTCCGATAATCATATTCTTCTTTTGAGAAAACTGTGTAGCGCAGTTGCTTTCCAAACATTTCTTCAAATTGCTGTAAGAGTTTTTGGAGGCGTGTTTTACTGACAACACCGATGATGAAAATATCTGTTGGCGCATCTTGATCTTGCACAAAATGACCCATCAATGAAAAATAGTCCATCGGCCCAAGTCCACGAATTGATTCAACAAATTGCTGCTCTGTGACAAGGCGTGTTTTCATGATCACCGCCTGCAGCTCATGGAGCAATGGAAAATCTGGGTTGAGTGTGAAGTATTTCTTCTTTTGGTCGATTGAGGAGGTTAATAGCCCAATTTCCTCAAGGTTCTGCAGCTCGCGACGGACAGAGTTAATCTGCTCATCAATAACACGAGTCAGCTCACGGACAAAATAGTGCTCTTGCGGCTGGGTAAAAAACAGCCGGAGAAGCTTCACACGGGTTCGGGATCCAAAGAGTTCTTCTAACATACGATTGAGAGTATACACCGCTTGTCGATTTTGTTCAATTATTGTATAAATAGTCCATGAATGCAAGCACTCTCGAGACACTTTTTTTACGTGTCGTTAAAACCGACGGCCGTTCGACAGTACGATTATTTGAAGCAACCCCAACCCCTTTAGAGGAAAAAAATCTGGGGAAATTGTTTGCTGTTATTGAACTGGATTCCGTCAACGAAAACAATGAGCACATCATTGACTTGATGCTCTCTCATTTAACAGACGCATACTACGCATCAGAGCAATTTGAAATTGAAGCGGCATTTGAACACGCACTCCATCGCTTGAATGAACAAATTGCCACAATCGTTGGCGAGGTTGGTGAAGATTGGCTCAAGAGTTGTAACGCAATTTTTGGTGTTATTCACCATGAGTCTGATTTAGTATTTACACACTCTGGCGCGATCCTTGGTTTGTTGAGCGTCAAAAAACAATTGATTGATATCATTGAGCCAGATTCACGCATCGCGGAACTCAACCCATTGAAATTTTTTGGAAACGTTATTAGTGGACAACTTCCGGCTGGTGGCTCTGTCTTTTTTGGAACAGATGCAATGATGGACTACTTGAGTCGTGAAACTGTCCGTCGCATTCTTGAGTCTGATGAAGCGCTTGATGCTATTACTGAATTTCAAACACTTTTGTCTGTTGATACACATGATCGTAATTTTGCTGGCATCTTAATGCGCAGCACTGAAGCCAAACGACCATCATTTGCTGCTGGCGTTGCAAGTGAAAGCCCGATTGAAGCCCCTCGCGCAGCAACGCAACCGCTTGCGACAGAACGCTCTGAAACTGGCCGCTTACCTGCTGACTCAATGTCTTCATTGATGAATCGCGAACAAGAAACTGCTGAACTCCTCACCTCTTCTGTCTGGCCAACATTGAAAAAATCAATGATGGAATATGCACAAGGAGTTGTTGGTGGATCTGCAAGTGAGAAAAAAAGTGCGCGAGAAAATACTGCAGCTGCGCAAGATCGTTTTGAACGCGATGATGTTCTTGCAACAAAAGAACGTCCACGCGCTGCTGTTGGAAATTCATATGGATCTCAATCCGTATCATCAGACAGTATTGGAAACAAAATTGGTGGATTTGTGAAGCAACTCGGTGTATTCGCAATGGCCGGACTGACATTTGTATCTCGAGAACTCGTTGCTCTATGGGGATTTATCTTACAGCTTATTCAACGTGCCCGCGGTAAACAATCAAATAATAGCTACAGCAGCACTGCACGGCGTTCTGGTGGATTATCTGGAATGAACTGGGCAAGTGTTCGTGAAGCCATTGTCCGCAGCATAACAGCGCTGATGCGTTGGTTTGGTCGCTTGAGCCTATTACAAAAAATATTTGTGACACTCGCGGTTGTTGTATTCGTTATTTTTAGTCAGTCTGTTGTCACAAAAAGTCTTTCGAACGGTTCTAGCAGCAACTCAGACCAATATGCAGAAATCATGAATAAAGTTGATGTAAAAATCAACGAAGGAAAAGCAGCTGAACTACTCAATGGCGACAGTCGCACAAAATATGCTGAAGCCAAGGCATTGCTTGCGACAATTCCAAAAGACTCAAAGGTCTATAAAGAACGTGGCGAAGAAATTGAAAAAGTCATTGCAAGTGAATTGCAAAAAAGTAATAAAGTTTCAGATATTGGCGAGCTCCAACCGGTGATTGATTATGGCAGTATTAACTCAGCCATTCGCGTGAAACAAATAATGCTTCTTGGTGCATCGCTCTATGCCTTTGATGCAAACAATGGTTCTGTCTATCGCGGTAACCTTGAAAATAATGAAGTAACTACAGCGATTAGTAATGCATCAAGTAGTGCCTATGTTGCTGCAAGTAAAGCGTCTCCTGGTACTGGGATGGTTATTAGCAACAATGTTGTCAGCACCTTTAACCCTGTGACAGAAACAATTACAAACGCAAACCTCTCATTTACAACCGACCCACAATCACTTGTTGACCTCACTGTGTTTGGTAATCGTGTCTACACATTAGATGCTGGTTTAAATCAAATTGTTCGTAATCGAAAAAATGGTGATGTCTTCCAAGGTGGTGAAAATTGGCTAACAGATTCAAGTGCGTCTGTTCGTGACGGTGTTTCAATGGCAATCGATGGCGCAGTCTACGTCTTGAACAACAATGGTTCTGTTTCAAAATTTGAAGGCGGAAAGAAATCAGACTTCTCTCTCGCAACTGTTGATCCAGCGTTATCAAGCGGCGTGAGTATTGCAACAGATGAAAATGCAACAAACCTGTACATTGCTGATCGTGATAATAAACGTGTCGTTGTCTTCAAGAAAACTGGTGAACTGGTAAATCAATATACATCAAACTCATTTGAAGGCATGACTGACATTGTTGTTGACGAGCCAAACAAAAAAATCTACGTCTTAACAGAGACCGGAAAAGTCTATCAAGTGACAATTCAATAACGCATTCGTTATGAAATCATTTCTTTTTGGGACAACGCTCTTTGCTGCCCTACTGCTATTGCCTGGCTGTAGCGTAAAAGATGCTTTGCCAGATTCTTTTAATTCAAAGGCGGAACTAAAAACCAAAGTAAAATCAATGGCGCACGTTGTTGATAAGAAATTTGATAAAGGCGCGAAGCGGATTGTGATTGTTCCTGGATATGGCACACCTGTCTTGGGCAATGAGTCATATGAAGAGTATATTAAAAAGGCTGTTGCGTATGTGAACAATGAAACAAATAATGTTGTTGCTGTTGTATTTACTGGTTCATATACTGATGATAAAAATCTATCTGAAGCAGAAGCGCTTTATCGCGGATTTGATGAGTATGCAGATATTGCTGGATTACAAAAAACGGGTGTTCATTTTTATAAAGAAGAATGCGCAATTACTACGTGGCAAAATATTGAAAACAGTAAAGCGCTTGTGGATAGCAAAAAAACCTCTTACGACTCCGTCACTATTTTTGGTGATGAAGGCCGCAAAGAAAAGCTGATTGGCTACGCAAATACTGTGTTTAATAAAGACATCGTGAAAGATCGATCTGTGGTGTCGGTTGATTATGTCGGACACGGCTTTAGTAAGAGTGTACAAAGCGACAGCGAGCGCGGAACAATCTTCGCTGCTGAAATTGCAGCGGCCTATAACAGCGACTTGCAAGACACACTACTCAAAGAACGCATTGGGACATGGACGAAAAAATATAAATACGACGTTGCAGATAATTTAGTGAAAAAAGGTTGTACTGAATTTGCCGCATACCAATAGCACTCGCCTGTTCTGTTGCAATCGACTGTTCCCGTTTTTTTATTGACAAAAATAAAATAATGTCCGATGATAGCCAGTCAGGAAACCCCTGACATGTTCTTGAATAGGTATTCAGGAACTGCACCTTTCAACTTCCATCCAACACGACTGGGGATTTCAATGACCTGGAAGATTTTCGCTGCTATTGTGCTGGTCGCTTTCATGTCCATTGTGGGCTGCTGCGTGCTGCACAAGCCCGCAGCTTCTTCGGTGAACTCGACCACGATGACCATTGTCGAGCCCGAAGACGGGCAGACGCCGGCAACAGTCTACGCTGTCGCTCTCTGTGGACAAAGCTCCAAGGGCATGGACATCGAGGTCACTGTCCCCGCGACGGGCTTCAAGGCCACGATCTTCAACCTCTGCAATGAGGGCGAGCAGGCAGCGGTGTACTACCGCTGCACTGTCCCGGTCCGAAAGCAGGTAGGCACTGAAGTCTTCACCTATGCGTGGGTGCACGGCGGGGAGTTCAATCCCTATCAGAGTGCCCGGTGGTTTGGGCATTTTAAAGACCCGATGGCGGTCGAGTACCTCATCGCCAGGGATTCGATCCCAATGCCCCGCTGCTGCAGCTGGAACGAGCAGTGGAATTGGGACATGCGCCCAGATAAGCTACCATGGCCTGGGACGACCGAGTTCACGGGCCCGCCAGCATCGGACGGCAGCTGGAGCGATAACCCAGCCTGCGTGCCGTAGCGCGGCGCAAGACAAATATCCTAACGGTTGTTCACCGCGCAGCAAAATGCGCACAGAACCACGAGAGCTGACCCCAACGAGCTCTTTTTTTAATTCCGCAAGACAGATTTCCCTATTTCTTTTTCTTTGCCTTATCTTTATCAGGTTTTCCAAAATTCTCAATCACCTCTTTCACAACATACGAATTCGGCACAATGATTGTTGATGTCTCTGTTTTTAAAATTGTATGCCGCCATGTAATGTCTGTAATAATCCCCTGCTTTTTTGATGGTAATTCAATTTCATCACCAAGTTTCATTTTTTTTGATGCGAGAATATTCAAACCCGCAAACACATTTGTCAGCGTATCTTGCAAACCAAGCGCCACCGCCAAACCTCCGACACCAAGAGCGGTAAGAATTGGCGTAATCGGCTGCCCAAGCACATTCAATACAAACACAATACCGGTCAAGACAATCCCCCAGCGAATAAAATTAATCACAATCGAACTTTCTGCTTTCGAACGTTTCAAGATCCACCAAATAATAAACCGTTGCACAATCCATGTGACAATGAGAATAACAACAATAGATTGTAATTGTCCTTGATGACTATACATCCAGCGTACAATTTCATGCCAGACATTCAGCATTGTAATTTCAAAATTATTCATATGACTCTTGTATTTTTGCTCTCAAAAGAAATAGCGTTACTGCCCATAATACTATCATGGTTGTACGAAATTCAAAATGGTTTGCAAAAAAAGCAACAACCGTGACATACACAACAGCGGCCTGCGCACCAGATGCAAGCAGTACGTATTCATTGTGTCGCAACTGCTCAGGTGTCTGCCCAGCGCGTCCGCGATCTGCACGTAGCGGAATAAGCCCGAGTAAACGATACAGTGTCCAGAGCAATGCAATCATAAGTAGTAATCCGAGCGTTCCAAACTCTCCCCACAATGAGAACCAACTGTTATCAATCACACCAATATCACCACTCGCACCGTACGGCAATCCTAATCGGTTATAGGCTTCTTTGTTCACAAACTGTGCAACCGTTCCAGAGCCAAACATCCCTGGACCAACGCCATAGATCGGACTACTCGCAACAACCACTCGCGGCACTTCAATGATCCAAAATGTGCGACCAAAATGATCGTAGTTTCCGCGCAAACTTTGCTCAGACAA
>CAZBLE010000013.1:0-21110 GCA_964492735.1 uncultured Gammaproteobacteria bacterium | reverse complement strand
AACACCTACAAGAAATAGCATTGTATATAAACGTGTTCTTTGTAGTTCAACTGGCAGTTGGCGACGAAGCGTAAATAGTTGACTCAACGCAACGCCCGCGGTAATCGTAGTAAACATTCCAACCCACGCACCATAGCGATCATATCGACCGAGTGTCGCAAATAATCGAGTGCCGAGTTGCCAAAACTGATCAACTCCTCCATAAGAAAACCGACCGCCGTATTCAATGACAGTACTTGGAATCAAATATGAATCAAGCGCGCCGCCGGCTGCATATTGCAACACACCAACACCAAGCTCTACAGCAAACAGCGCCACAATCAATTTCCAAGCCCGATCAAAAAATGAATGCGGAATATCAATATACAGCAATACAATGCCGATCAAGGCAAAGCGCATGACTTGGCGAATCCCAAGAATGCCAATTAACGCATCAACTCCATTAAAAATCATTGAAATTACACCAACAAAAAAGAAAGCGGCCATCAGCATAAGCAGCTGCGAGCGCAATCGATCATAGCGCTGAAACATTCCGATACCTAAATGCGTAACAGAGACTGTTTGTGGCACCCGATCAGACAACAAAGGTTGGATAAAACGCTCAAATAACACACGCCCAAGCATTGAGTAGATTACTACCTCTGGAAAAAAGCGAATATACAAAAAACTATCTTGCGGAATAAATTGAATCAACACAGACTCAAGCGCAATCCACACAATAAGTCCAACAACAGCAACGTGCATCTGCTTCATCGCAAACCACCACACAATGCCAAGAAAAAACAACGTTGCCGCTTGAATAATCGTTAAGCTATCACGAAGCACATACGCAGCAAGTCCAAGTGCAGCAAACAAGCCAAGTGCAAATATCACCTCTTGCCACTCTGCGTGAACAACGGTTTTTTGTGTGTTCATATTTTTTTCCAGGTCACGGTGAATGTCATTGGCAGTCCAGCAAATCGATTTGGAATAATCTGCGCGTTCTCAATACCAGCTGCTGTAATTAATCGACGGAGGCGCTGCACATCAAGTAAGTCCATATACCCTTCCCCTGCCCATCCTTTTCCAACCATTTGCAGCACACGATGAAACCCTTTTTCTGAAAGTATTAAATGTGCGAGCGGAACGCGTGTGTGAATTTCAACAGGAAACCGTCTGTTTGGTGTTGTGATATATCCACGTTTACTAACGCGATACAGCTCTTGTAAAAAACGCAGCTGCTGCTCTTCGCCGAGCACATGTTCAATTACCGCATTTGAATACACAATATCAAATTCGTTATCTGCGAACGGCATGTCACGCCCATCGCCAGATAATACCTGCATTTGCGGGTAACGCTCTTGCAATGGTGCAACATCATCTTGACTGAGAATTGTAATATTTTCTGGATGCGCGTAATGCTTTTCAAGATAGTTATCAGTATCAGAATACTCTGTTACATTTGCACCAATGTCTAAAATCGCTTCATCTTTTTGTGGCTTCATTAACTGTAAAAATTGCTTGTACTTTTTCTTGCGACTCTTTGCAGAAATTGTATACGCAATCTGATCAATCAATCCGTGTTTCTTCATAGGTGTTTATCCACGACTTGCGCGCAAGGCATTAATAATCACCAACACATCAATTCCTTCTTGCAACAGAGACCCAACAATCGGTGGAATAAATCCAAATGCCGCTGCAATCATACAGACGACGCTCAAGCCAATTCCGACCCAAATACTTTGCAGTGCGATTTTGATAGAACGACGCGCAAGACCAAAAACAGACAATACTTGTTGCAACTCTCCTCCAAGTAACACAATATCAGCTGCTTCAGAGGCCGCTGTATTTTCTTCATTTGAAAACACAATGCCAACATTTGCTGCTGCAAGAGCTGGAGCATCATTAATCCCATCACCTACCATCGCAACAATACCACCTTCTGCTTGCAACTGCTTAATGCGCTCTAGCTTTTGAGACGGCGTGCAATTTGCTTGAACAGTCATTGGAACACCCAGCTGAGCCGCAACCTCTTTCGCGACAGACTCCTTGTCTCCTGTGAGCATTTCTAAAGCGTACCCACCAGAAACGAGTTGTTGTAATTGATCTTGAGAGCCGGACTTCATTTCATCGGCCATTTCAAGCAGTGCGATGACTGTGCCGTCAACTTTTAATGCGATTGTAAAATGATCTGATTCAGAATGTTTTGCGAGCATGTAGCGAACACCATCCACTTCACCAGAAATTCCTTCACCAATTTTTTCTTGAATATTCACTGCGTGCGCTGGCTCAGCTTTTTGTAAACGAGCGTGCAACACAATTGCCTTCGCAATCGGATGCAACGAATTATGTTCAATACTTGAAGCAATCGACAACACTCGCTGCTCTGTAAAAGCTGGATCTTTGATTGCAACATTTGTCACAATCGGCTCACCAAGTGTGATTGTCCCCGTTTTGTCGAACACAATATGTGTCACACGAGACAACACTTCAATACTCGCAAGGTTTTTTAAAATCACTTTTTGTTTTGCTGCAGAACTCATTCCACCAATCAATGCAATCGGTGTTGCAATCAGCAATGGGCATGGCGTCGCAACAACCAATACAGCCAGCACCGTGTTCATATCGCCCGTCATGGCGTATGCACCAATAGAAATAACGGCAGTCACAATCGTAAAGATCAAGCTATACCGATCAGCCAACCGAACAAGTGGAGCTTTTGATTCTTGCGCTTGTTCAACAAGTCCAATAATTTTGCGATAGGTTGATTCACGATCTTCCACTGTGACGCGAATCATAATCGGATCAGAAATATTCACCGTTCCACTACGAACAATATCACCTGCCTCTTTCACAATATTAAAAGGCTCTCCTGTTAACGAAGATTCATCTGTTTCTGCAACAGCGGTTTCCAGCACTCCGTCTAGTGGAATCACTTCCCCACGGCGCACAAGAATATATTCACCAATGCGAATATCTTCAATATTTTTTTCGCTTATTTGCGCTTCAGTATCAAGCGATGCCGCTACAGTAACCTGCTTTGGAATACGATCAATCAATGCGGTGAGAGATTTTCGGGCTCTGAGCGATGCATACTCTTCCAATGCTTCACCTGTGGTTAGCATCAAGACAATTGCCGCTCCAACAAGATAGTCTTGGGTGACAAATGAAACAATAATGGCGGTCAGCGCAATATAATCTAATCCAAAACGCGCATGGAGAATATCGCGGATCGTGTTATATAAAAACGCACTTGCCCCAATAAACACAGCAATAATCCACACACTATCAGCAAAAACGTGTTGATCAAATCCGTATCGAGCGATAAGTCCAATGAGTATTCCAATAGATACCGTAATTGGTCTCCATAAAAGTTTGCGCCATGTATGTTGTATCATATAGCGTGAGTATACCACAAAAGAGCGTTGTGCGGGAGCTTGCAGTTGACAATTTTGCTAAGATGTGAGACTATAGTCATGGCATTTGCCACATTTATTAGGTAAGTAAAAATATGACAGGAACAATCAAGACCCTGACAGACAAAGGCTTCGGCTTCATCTCTGTAGAAAACCAAGAAAAGGAAATTTTTTTCCATACATCAGCTCTTGTTGGTGTGACATATGATGAACTGAACGTTGGGGATACTGTCTCTTTCGAAACAGAAGATTCAGACAAAGGACCACGTGCTGTAAACGTACAACGTGCATAAGCAATTATTGCTTATGGAAAAGCCCGCTTTCGAGCGGGTTTTTTGTTTGTCTCTTTTTCTTACTATACGCTCTATAACGAAAAAAGCTCTCGGCGACCATCATGCGATAGTTACCGAGAGCGCTTCAGCTCCGCGACGAATTCTTCAAATGCCTCGAGCCCTCCTTCTCGAGTAAGGACTTCGACCAGGAGGTAGATGCCTCGCATGATCTGGTCTGCGGGGACATGGGATGCCGCCGCGAGATCTTGAAGTGGTCCAATCCCCTGAACCACAGCACGAACTGCCTCTTCCGTGAGGCGGTCGTGGCGCACGAGGAGATCAATAATCTTAGCGCCCTCACGCATGAGGGCAGCACTCAAACGAGCCTTCTCGAACATGGAATCTCCAGTGGAAGTGCGCGCAGCTTACGGTTCAATAGAAAAAATGTCAATCAGCAATTAACGCGGATTGCATTTGAAATTGGCCATCAAAATGCTGCACATTCGGGTCAACGCTCAGTGCCATCCGATTCATTCCAGTAATATACAGTCCATCAAGCGAACGCACCCGAGAAAGCGCAACGTAGCCCATTCCGGAAACAAACGACTTCGATAGATCAACACTCACTGCATCAAGTGTCATCCCCTGACTTTTGTGCACTGTAATCGCCCACGCAAGGCGTAATGGAAACTGAGAAATTTGCGCAACTTGCGAATCACCAACTGTCATCGCCCATGATTCCATCGGCACAGTAATGTTCTTCCCTTCCGCGGTCTGCACAATTGGCACATCATTCACAAACTCCACGACTGTTCCAAGTGTGCCATTCACATAGCCTTCTTGAAAGTTGTTTTTCACAAACATCACTTGCGCGCCGATTTTGAGCTGCAACTCTTCTGGTGCAAGACAATATTTTTTAAGCGTCACGACATGCGGTTTTTTGCCTGTGCTCGTCATCTGAAATATTTTTGGAGCACCCGGAATCTTTGCAAGCTCAATCGCATTTTGTTGATCAACATCAATATTGTGCGTGTACAAACGTGTCGGTGTAATGGTATCTGGTGGAGTGACATCTCCGCGCTCCATGAGTAATTCGCCCATCTCTTCACTGACTTGCCCACTGCGAATTTCTTGCAAGATTTTCAAAAGCGGATCATCAGCCTGGCGATACACTCGATCTAAATAACAGACTTGCAACTGCATCTCTTCCCAGACAGCGGCTTGAAATGCAAAATGAGTATTTTTGCTATTGCGCTCAATTGGAGGCAGCTGAAAAAAATCACCACACAACACAATTTGAATGCCCCCAAATGGCACATCTTGCCGATCTCGAATCACCCGGAGCACTCGATCCACCATATCAAGTCGATACGAATGCAACATCGAAATTTCATCAATAATCAAAATGTCGGTTGATTTAAACCGTTTGTGGAGATGCTCTTTTTGCATCAGTGCATCCATGTCGTAGGCGCTCAAAACATCTTTAATCCCAATTCCTGCCCATGAATGAATCGTTGTACCATTCAAATGCGTCGCGGCAATGCCGGTTGAAGCCGTCACCGCAACCTTCTTCCCCTCTTTTTCTGCCCATTCAATAAACTGATTCAGTACATAGGTTTTTCCAGATCCCGCTGGGCCAGTCAGCAATACATTGCAACCTTTTTTGAGTAATTCGAGTGCGCGATCTTGAGTCATAAGAGACTTAGTATAGCAGATTTTTGAATATGTGGTAGCTGTATATTTCTGTCCGATTTTTAAAAAAACTGATACACTGCAAACCATATGAAAACTACCCAACCAAGAATCCCAAAATACAACGCGGCACAAAAAGGTGAAACAAAAAAGATTTGCGTCCTTCTGCGTGCAGAAATGGAAAAAGCGCTCCCAAAAGCAACCAGTAAAATCTGGCACGGTGCGCCTGTTTGGTTTATTGATGAAAATCCAGTCGCTGGATATAGCGTGCAAAAAACTGGCGTCTCTCTCCTCTTTTGGAGCGGCCAATCATTTGCACATCCAGGACTCACAAAAGAAGGCTCATTTAAAGCTGCAGAGAAAAAATACACAACAGTTGCTGAAGTAAAAGTCGGTGACCTTCGCAAATGGCTGAAAGAATCCAAAACCATTCAATGGGATTATAAAAATATTGTGAAGAATAAGGGGAAATTGAAGAAGATATAATACATATCTTTTCAATGGTTGTATAACAAACAAAACACGCTAGTCTTACTGCCGACTAGCTTTTTTGTATTGATTATTTTGGTCGACGAGTTTGTAGCGTCAATTATTATATATAGAAGAGAATCAAATAAAGAAAAGGTTCCGATTGTTTGAGATATCGGGAAACTCAACTCTGACGCGTTACTTGCTCAGTACTCAGAGCAAGTGGGAGGCACTGCAACGAGCGGCAGCGCACTTGCGTCTCCGTCCCGGCTGATGATCTCTTGGATCTTCTGCAGTGCGGCCACAACCTCCTCCTCCGTCTCGAAGGTTTGAATGGCCTGCTTCTGCTCCCCGCAACACACCACAAGCGTTTCAGGGCCCAGGTACTTGTGTGCGCTCGCCCTACTGTGGTTGAGGTGCGTAATCACCTTAAGAGCGAAGCGACCGCCAACGCTGAACGCGCGAGTACACTTCTTGCAGCTCTGAATGATGCCGTCTGGCGCGGAGATCACCGTGAACTCAAAGGTATATTCCGGTAACGAATGAGACATACTGTCCTCCCCCCATGGCGTTTTATCTGCCATGTAACAAGAGAATAACTGCTTATATTGAATACGTATAATAAATTACGTATTGACACAAATATGTATTATATGTCATATATATGACATGAAAACAACAGCTGAATCAGTCCGCCGCATTATTGAACAGGATCCTATCGCCTACGAAGCACTTGGCCGCGACCTATTAAACGCGCATGCTTATGCTCGAGACATACAGGAGCAAGTCGAGGAATGGTGTTTAAAACCAGTAAAAATCAATACGATTGTAACCGCATTGAGTCGACTGCGTGCAGAATTGAGTGAGACCAGCACACACACAACATTAGTCCCCGAATTTACAATGGACTCAGTTACAGTGAAGCTTGATGTTGTTGAGATGGCATTTCAAAAAGGCGCGACAGCTCAATCTGCAGCGATGTGGTTAAAAAAACAATCTAAAAAATTAAATGACTTTTTTCTGACCGTTGATGGGAATGGTGAAAGTAACTTTATTTTCCCACAACGCTTTCTTGAAGATATAGAAAAACACATTGGCCAAAGCTCTGCGATAAATGGTTGTTTGAAAGATTTGGCGGTTGTAACGCTGTCGTATACATCACATCTGACCTACGAACCAAATATTGGATACGCCCTTATGCGCGCGCTGGCTCTAAAACACATTAATGTCGTGGAAGTTGTTTCGACCTTTTCTGAGGTGCATTTTGTGTTATGGAGCGCGGACATTAGCGATGCCATAACCGCCTTCTCGCCCTTTTTGAAAGACAATCGGTGATGTAGTGAATGGCTATTCTATTGGAATAATAATTTCATTCCGCAATAAATATGGTGGAGAGGCTGGCGGGTTATATAATGCGGTTGTCGGGACTCCTACCATATCAACCCCATCTTTCGCGAGCATCTGCATGAGCTGCTGTTTTTTCTGTTCAATCCGATCGCTGGTTGGATACCAAGAAAATCGCAATACTGCCGCGGTAAAGGACGGAACTTCTCGGACGCGTACATTGTGTGCGTTTGGTCGCGGAATCGTGTCGATGGAATATTTGCGCGGTAACACAAAATACACCACACGCCTCCCGTCTGCATCGCGCGTTTCAGAAACTGGAATTGTCATGGCGATTTTTTCTGACGCCGTTTCACCACGCGCACCCTCACCTTCTAACTTTGTCTGACTGGTGTTATTTCCAAAAATATAATTTGCAATGCGCGAAAACCCGGTGTTGAGTGCGGCGTCATAATCTCCGGACACGGTTGTTTCTGCGATGAGGTATGATTCATATTTCCGAATTTCATAGCTTTTTTTGTATCAATGACCGTATATGCCGGCTCTTCGAGACTTCTGACACTGAAATAGCCGAATGCTGTCCAAATGATGATTACGGCGATGAGAATGATGAGTGCTATGAGTAGTATTTGCATGTCTATACACTACACTACACTATTCTCTTGGGAATTATAAGGGAGGATTTTGTAGCTATCTCAACGCATAATTTATGTATTATCATTTTATCGCGTCTTCAAAATTATATGCCATAGATTTCGCCTCTATATTGATATGCACTCTTGCCCCCTTCCAAGATTTCACATACATGACCTCTAATTAACTCATTATCAACGGTTCCTGTTGCAATAATCACACCCTTGTCAGCAGTCGCCTTCAACGGAATTACCTGATCGGAATCACCCAATACACATATATTTGCGTTATGAGTCACCAAGATTACTTGCCGAACCTCCTTTACCCTTCTCAATGCCCTAACAAGCACTTGATACACAAATGCGCTATCAAGATTGTCTTCTGGCTGATCAATAAGCAAGGGTCTATTTGTTTCCACAGTCAGTAGGATAGCAAGAATAATTGACTGTCTTTGACCCATCGACAACTGACTAAACTCTTTTTTCATAACCTTAACTGCTCCATCACCCTCGCCTTTTTTTAGCTTGCGCGTTAAAACTAAGCGCGGTAAATCATCATAATGACACTCTTGAATGCGTCTTAAATTGGCAAAATCTGTGAATGACTGAATTAGTCTTTGGATTTGCTGATCCGTAAGCATGACATTACCCTGAGTGTCTTTGATCGAACGTAAAAACTGATTATCTTTTGATTCAATTGCTTTAATGAGTTGAATGGCCCCTACGACTTCAATTACATTGGCAATTACTGGAACAGAATTTGTTCTAAAGTCACATACCTCTACAATAATGCTTTCCAACTCGTTTGCAATACAAGCTTCCTCATATTTAACAGACACTTGATAATCAACCATAAAATCCTGTAGGGCCTGTGTCAGACGTATCGCTAAACCATTACGCTCCTGGTACACACTCTCTAATGCTCCATGATAATCCTTTAATAGCTGCTTTCTTTTTTTCTCTGCTTCAGCAAGTTCCTTTTTTTGTCTTAAGAGTTTGTTGTGTTGGCTTCTTAAGCGCTGCACACTCTGTGCTAAATCAGTTAAGTATTTCATGTCCAATTTAACTCCAGCTTTTTCAAGTTTCTCAACCTCTGCGCTAATCTGCACTCTTAATTCGTTGTGCTTAGTCTCTAAAGCAGTTATATACTGTCTCAAAGAAGGCTCCGATTCTTTCAACGCTTCTGAAATATCACTTTGTGCTTCACTTAATACCGTCTGGCATGTATCAATGAACGCACGGATTGGATTCTCTAAATCTGCTGCACCATTTAGTCCATCTGCATTTTCTGCAAGAGCCACCATATCACCAAGGACTTCTTGCCCAAGAGACTCTGACATGTCCTCGGCCGTTTGCTTGAATGTGCTAATCAGCTCACGTCTAATTACATCAGCTTTCACGAGCTCGCCTTGCAGTAATACTAACTCATCGCTATTCGATGCTTTTGCTGCAGTTTCCTGTTTTAATTTACCTTGGAGCTGTTGCTCAACAGTATCAAAGCCAGCAACAACAACTTGGAGCTCTTGGATGGTTGTTCCATTTTCAATTAGATCACTACGAATTTCCTCAGCTGCATTTTTTTTATCCTCAATGTTCAAAAGTCCATCCAAAAACATCATTAATGAGGTCTGATTTGAACCCGACTCTTCAGCAGTCTTAGCTACATCGCCTTGATCTAATGCATCTATTTGTATTTCGTAGTCATACACAGGTTCACCATTCGTATCATAACATTCAATATCACCATCCGATCTTAGAATAAAATTTAGCTTTCTACCTTGCTCATCTACATACACCAACTCAGCTTGATCTGGCCATGCATCTGATCTAGTTAAGTCTAATTTAATAGGCCTGCCTGCAAATTTTCGCAATACTGCCATGCTAGTGGATTTACCAGAACCACGGCCACCAATAATACAAGTTAAATTGCTACTAAAAATAAAATTCTCACCTGCAGTAAATCCCCCTTGCATCTTCATTGATACAAACTGAGGAACATGCTTTGGTACATCAATTTCGAGACGGACTCTTGCCTCAGGATCGGCAAAGGCAGCACGCAATGCATCCCAGCTTAGACTAGACATTTTTAAACGGGTCAACCTTCTGTCCTGCTTTATATTATCAGTGAATTCACTCAAATTATGAGCGTCTGAAAAATGTACTTTTGGAATCCCATTTGAAAAATCTCCACCTAATCCTTTTAGATGTTTGTTATAAAACTCACGACGAGCATCATCAACATCATACTGGGTAAACCATGTTTGCGTTTCTGATTCTGCGATTTCCAGCCCAGCTAGCGCAGTTGCTGAAAATAGGACTGCTTTCGGGTCACCATAACCTGGCACACGATTCTCAACACCTTGATCTCTCTCGATATGAGCAAATACAGCTAGGCCCTGGTGTCTTTCAACTGTCTGCAAAATCTGTGATGCCCCCGTTCGACATGCCTTATAATCATCGCTAAAATCTAATGCGCCTAAAATCCGTTGCAAAGCATCAAAACTAGGTGCATAGACCAGTAAATGTCCTTCAGCGACAGTAAGTTCAACACCTGGAACAACTAATATATTCTTCCCTTCCGCATAACTCAATGCAGCCTGAACATTGTCTATTTTATTGTGGTCAGTAATTGCAATCACTTCAACGCCATTTTGTATCGCGCTGTCAATAATGGATTCGGGACTTGCCGGGTCAGCGCCCACATCATGACTGGCAGCAGTATGAATATGTAAATCAGCGCGTCGAAAACGAGCACCTCTATCTATTTGCACTTGTTCCATTTCTGTAAATTATTGCTATTTTTACTAATTATAGCTTGGCAGAATCAAAGGAGTGTGTCAACAAAAATACTAAAATACCTTATTTATTCAATGTGCCTTACATTATATTTTTATTTTAAAAACTCCTATTTCTTCGCTAAAAAAATCATTTCCTCACTATCTTCACTGTACTCATCCCCGTTCCAATTCCCGTATACATTCTCAACTTGAAAACCTACTGTTTGTAAATCTTCCATTATTTCATCCTTCGAGCGATATACTAAAGTATTTTTTGAAACAAGCTCTTCTGAATCTTTTGAGAACAGATAATGCAATTCATATTCCACTTGATTCCCATTAACAACAGGCGCGTCAATCCAAAACATAACCTCTCCTTCGGGCGTCGTTCTCGTTCGTTTTGTCTTCTCCTTACTCCAATTTTTCCATGGCGCACTCAATGGATTTTTACTATCAAACAAAATCACCCCTCCTTCTTCCAAAGCGTCATACATATTCTTTAGCGCCTCATCCCACTTTTCACTACTAACAAAAAATTGCGCGACATGACTTGTCATTATAACCATATCTGCTTTTTGACCTTGAAGCTGCTCAGTGCTACCTAATAACCACGTCACCTTCTTCCCTCCTTCTTTTTCTTGAGCGAGATCCAGCATTGCCCGCGCAGGCTCTACGCCAACAACTGTGTAACCAAGTTGCGCTAATTCACACGTCAGCAAGCCTGTGCCGCATCCGACGTCGATTATGCGCTGCACTCCAAGCTCTTTAATCTTTGCCAACCAAAACACCCCATCCTCAGTCAAGGAATTAAAACTGTCATATACTCTTGCGAGTCTCGGGTTATCAAATTCTGCGTAATCAGGTTTGGTCATATACTACATATTTAGCAATTCTATAAACATATATTTCAGTATAACAAAAAAGCATTGCTAACGCTCATATTTTCCTACCTGAGAATTACAACGCCGCACCAATCCCATCCAAAATCGCCTTCCCAAGCACATCAACGTCAATATCTTTCAGTGCTTTAAACTTAATGCAATAGCCCGTCACACTCGCCTTGCCTATTGTTTTGCCATATGTCTTCGCCAAATATTTCTTGTCTTCAATGCCAAGAATATACACGGAAATACCAGTTGTGTTTGCGCTCAAACCAATTTGATAAAACTCCCTCGTTTTTCCACCAGCTAACTGCATGGTCTGCAATCCATATCCAATATTCGGATTAGAAACAATTTTCCCTTCGCTGTTTTTGCCATCCAAAAACCAGAGCTTGCGTTTTGGGAGCAGCTTTCGAATCATCCGATCCAGTGTTTGCATATCACTAAGCTTTGATTCGGACTGACTATCAATATAGTGTTTAATCTCTTCTTTTGTGTTCATATGGAGCCGTTTTCGGGGATCGAACCCGAGACCTCCACCTTACCATGGTGGGGACCGAGTCTAATATCACGTTTTAACCCCGTTTTCATTGGGTAAAATGCACTTTTCTGAGTTTTAGGAACAATGTGCCGTCGACCACTTCCACAGTAGATTATGTAGTGACATTTTATCACAATTTTGGCATTATGCTACACTCAAAACAGTATGCACATCTCCCCTAAAATTCTCCAAGACATTCAGAATCTTCCACGGCCAGCGATTATCGCTTTGTCTGGTTTTGGTGGTGCAGGTAAATCTACAGCCGCTGCAGCGCTGCACGCTACACTCAATGCCCCTGTCATCAGTGTCGACTCCTTTTGGAAAGACACGGGACTACACAATTACAGTATGTGGGAAATTGTAGATTACAAACGACTCGAAGATGAAATTCTTGTTCCCTTTATAAAAAATGTAAATCCTATCCCCTACGGGGATTTCGATCATACTCAAAATACAGTAACTCAAACTACCCAAGTCTCCCATGATGGACTTCTCATAGTTGAAGGTGTTGGTTTATTGCGACCGGAACTGCTAAAGTATTTTGCGTATACGATTTGGGTCGACATTCCACTAGAAGAAGCGATGGCTCGTGGGAAAAAGCGAGATCGTGAAGAGTACAACGCTCCAAAGGATGAACTCTGGGACGGAATCTGGAAAGAAAATGATAAGCTATTTTTTGAAACATATCGCCCCGACCTTACTGCAAATGCAATTATTCAAAACACATCCTTATGAACGTCGTTATTTTTGGAGATAGTATTACATGGGGCGCTATAGACACAAGGAATGGCGGCTGGGCTACACTGCTGCGAAATTATTATGGTAAACAAGGTTCAGATATAGAAATATACAATTTAGGTATTCCCGGAGATACGACAACAAATCTTTTAAAACGCGTTGAATCAGAAGCTAATACCAGAATGGCTGATGTCATTATATTTGCTATTGGAGCCAATGACGCAAACTTTATTCTCTCAAAGAATGAGCATAAAGTACCTTTAACCGAATTCAAACAAAATATCATTCAACTCACAAACATTGGCGCAAGCCTTGCAAAGAAGATTATTTTCGTGGGACTTGCATCAGTGGATGAGTCACTGGTAAACCCACATCCTTTAGATCAAGATCAATCGTGGACAAACACAAACATGTTCGCATTTGATACGGTCATTGAATCACATTGCAAAGAAAATGGGCTTGATTATATTTCAATGAGAAATGTCATTAGCAATGAAGACTTAGCGGATGGCATCCATCCAAATTCAGACGGACATGAAAAAATGTTTGCTGTAGCTCAAAATCAACTCAGTACAATTTTCGGCGCACTGTAATTCGAATTATCAATTACAATATCTGCGATTTCTTTTGGGTGCGCTTCAGTAAAGTACAGTTGCTGTCCAGGCTTGTAACGCTTTTCAAACAAATCAATAGTGGCTTGTCGAGATTCACGACCCTCATCACGCATCAACATTCTTTCGAGTGTCACCTCAAATGGACTCGATTTTTGGTACGCTGTAATCCGAATTATCAATCACAATATCTGCGCACTCTTTTGGGTGCGCTTCAGAAAAATATAGTAACTGCCCAGGCTTGTAACGCTTTTCAAATAAATCAATCGCACTTTCCCGAGATTTACTACTCCCTTCACGCACCAGCATTCTTTCGAGTGTCACCTCAAATGGCACGTCCAAGAATATCTTTAAATCAAAGTATGGGAGTAGATTCTTTTGAAAAAGAAAAATCCCCTCAATTAGAATGATTGCATCATCAGATACAATTATGCACTCATCAGTTATGTCCGTATCTGTGCTCACATCAAAAATCCGAGTAACGCACTCCCCCTCTCCATTCTTTAGCGGCTGCAAAACTTTTTCTTCGAATACTTGAAGGTTAAAGGAATCTCGATAAAACCCTTCTGCCGACTCCCTGCCCTTGGCATAACGAATAGCTTTTGGATTGTGGAATCCGTCTATAGAGATTGCTACAATTTGCCTTTCCGTTTTTTCTTTTAGTGCTGCTGCAAGATTTTTCACAAACTCTGTTTTACCAGAACCGTCTACTCCGTTAACACCAACTAAAATCGGGCTGTCGCTCGGTAATGTCAAAATCTGGTCCGCAACATTATTAACCACACTCATCTTGATTGTTCGATAACATTTTTTAGCTTAACCATCACAGACTGTTCGAACGCACCTTCTAACTCTCCTTCCTCAACCCACTCAAAATAATCAAGCTCAGTACCGCCTACTACTGGCATATAGGTATATCGCACATGATAGGTGGATGTCTTTGATGCGAGTTCAAAAATCGCATTCTCTTTAATATCTACAACTTCATATTCACTCCACTCCCCGCCTTCTATTCGATTCCGATATGTTGTGCCGATTACAGGCGGCCATGTTGACGCTTCCTCTTCTACTATATGGTCAATCCATTTTGGGGTATTAACGGGATTAACTGTGAACTCATAAACAATCTCAATAGGGGCGCTTATTTGAATAACCAACCTATTCCTTGTTTTTGGACTCGCTATCCATGTACACCCACACATTCTACACTTACACTCATCAGGATTTTGCTTCACTATATCCCCATACTCATTTCTTCGACGCGCAGTTGGTCCGATTATTATATCTTTAGAATTACACTCTGGACATTTTCTTAATCCCATAAATTCACATTATGCAATTTCATTTATAACTGCATCAGCGATCTTTTTTACATATTCTGGATTTTCATTCAAATTCAACATTGATATGATTGTACGGCCTTTATCGAATTTTGAAATAAAAAATGGTGAATAGCCTTCATCATCATCTAATAGCTTATCGATAAATGGATCAAATAAATTTATAATCCCCCTTTCCATTTTAACCAGGCGTTCAACTACACAGTTATTACCGTACATTTTTTCCGGTAAACCAATAACTTTGAGTCCTAAAGCTTTCAAAAATGGAATTTCACCAAAAACAATTTTTTTCTCCCCGTTATCAGGTCTGTATATAGGCATCCCAGCATCTCGTGTTCGCTCAATTTTCTTATCGTAGGCATAATACAGCGGCACATCAGCCACTGAAACAAACAATCCGCCTTTACTAATATAGCTCAATATCCATCTCATTGTATCTCTCGTATCAAAGTCTTTTTCATAGTAAACCCCACCACAAGGATTTATAACGACATGATAACTATGGATCCAAAAAAGACGTTTTATTTTTTTACAAATAAGCTTTTTTGGGTTCGGCGCTGCATCATAAAGCTGTTTATTCCATGCGATGGGATTAACATTCGTCCATACCTTATGCTCTTCCTCCTTGTCCCAATCGATCATGTTAAGTATAGCAATTCTTTTATAGCCAAAAAGCCCACTAAGGCTACGAAATCCACGCGCACATAATAACAATAAAGGCTGTCCTATAATGAAGACTCCTAATACCAATAGGATTGGAAGTGCTATATGCAATGGCAGATTATTTTGACCATCCCCAAAAAAAAGCTGAATAAACCCGAGTGCAACAAACCCCACGAATGCACCTAAGGCAGATAATGCAATTTTTTCTATATATTCGTTCATACTTTGAGTATGACGAAAAAAAGCAAAGCTGACAATCTGGGCTAAATCATGCTACTTTAAAAATATTCCTATCAACATTATAAATCATCATATGTCACAAGTACCAAAAAGAAGCGCAAAGCGTCTAAAAACCGAGCTCAAAAAATACCGGAAGATACTCGAACGCGCAAAGAACATGGATGTCAACGAAAGTGACACAGTCACAATTATTGCTGATATGTTGGCGGATGTTTTTGGTTTTGATAAATACAGTGAAATAACATCAGAATTTGCGATCAAGGGCACGTACTGTGATTTGGCGATCAAGAATAAGAATGACGTTGTATACCTCATTGAGTGTAAAGCGATTGGTATTGATTTAAAAGAAATTCACGTCAATCAAGCATTGGGCTACGCAGCAAATCATGGTATTGACTGGGTCGTCCTTACGAACGGTCAATACTGGAAAGCATACAAAGTTCTGTTTGAAAAACCCATTAGATTGCAGCAAGTATTTGAATTAGATTTATTCTCTATCAACTTCAGTGACGAAGAACAGCTGGAGAAGATATTTGCTCTTACTAAAGAAGCGATCAATAAAAGCACAATAAAAAAACTACACCAGGAGATGCAGTTAATGAACAAGTTTACCATTGCCGCGATACTTCAGTCTGATGAAACAATTAGGTCATTAGTCAAGCAACTAAAAGCACTGTCTAATGGGATAAAAATTGACCCTGACCAAGTTGAAAGCATCTTGATAAATGACATGCTAAAACGCGACGTTCTTGATAGTGACGAGGCGAAATTTGCATATAGCCGCTATAAGAAATCAGCACGAAAGAATAAAAGAAAACCTAAAGCAAGCAGCGTTGAAGTAGTTCCTCAAATTCAAGCTCCCTCATTATCTGACTCGCCCGTTTTCAATGAAAGTGAAATATGAGCGATTTTATGGATCAATGGCGCGCAAATCTAAAAAAGCATGACGTTGATCTAGAATCCGCTCGAGTGCTTTCACGAAAATTTGTTACACAAATCATTGTAATATCATCCTCGGCGATCACATTTTCTGTATCACTTTTTAGTATAGATGTTATTCAAAACAGCATTGATTTTTTTGTAATGAAGCTTGCTTGGCTCGGGTTTACAATAACTATCATAATCTCGTTTTTTTCTTTATTTTCAGAGGGACGAAATGAGTATGCACGTGTCTATAGAGCATTTCAGTTAATGGGCAACATCGCCGAACACAAATTGACGATGTTGGAGAGGAGTCAAGTCATTTTTGTTCTCTTCATTACATGGCTTTATCCTACAAACCTCATTTTTTGTAAAATATATGACTCAAAAGAAAAAAGTGAACATTACAGCATACTGAATGGGTACATCGTCCACTATTTAGCACGATCTCGAGCAATCATTTTTGTCTTAGAAAACCTTATTGTGTTGTTTTTTATTGCTTCAATAATTGCATTTATTTATAGTGTGGCTTATTAAAAAAATTGATTCAACTGATTCAACTCCACAGAAGCCCTCAAATGCTCCGGCATCACATGCGCATAAATCATCGTCGTTGTAATTTCCTTATGCCCAAGCACTTGCTGTAAAGATGCCAAATCTCCACCGCTCCCACAATGATTCGTTGCGAATGTGTGCCGAAACTTATGCAACTTCACATTGAAGCCCACTTTATCAACAATATTGTTGATAAAGTGTTTTAATCCTGCGCTCGTAAAACGACCATTCCTGTCAGACAGCCACAGCCATGGCGTCATATCGTCTCTAACAGCCCTGAGAGCGATGTAGTCGCGCAAAAGAGCCGCTAGCGTTGTACTAATGGGTATAACTCTGTCACGACCGTTCTTCGCGTGCTCAGCGCGTACTTTCAGTACCATTTTCTCAAAATCGATATCCCTCATTTTCAATTCCAACAACTCGCCTTTGCGAAGACCCGTTAAACTCAGCACGCCGATTATCGCTCGGTTTCTCGCACGGAGGAAATCATCCTTAGAATACATATCTGCGTAATAAACAATCTTCTCCATTTGATCTTCTGTATAGTATTCTGGGAGCTTCTTAAATGTTCTCGGGTACGGAATCTTTTCTAGAGGATCTTTGACCAGCATTTTCTTCCCAATACACCAAGAAATAAACGGGCTCAGGTTTTTCCGATGCGTAAGCGTTGTATTTGGCTTCCAGTTACGCTTTTCCTCTCCCACCCTTAAAAACCCTCGCATAGCCTGTTCCGTTAACTGGAACGTATCTGTGATTTTTGTGATCTTAATGAACAAATCAAAGCTACTCACATAATTCTCTATTGTACCTGAAGCACGCCGACGCAGTGTGCCGTCGGTGCATTCCCTGATAAACAAATTATGTGCCTGTTGCATGTTCATAATAAATTCTAGCTGTCTTCCGTTTTTATATCTGAGATGTTATTCCAAGATTTCCTTTTCTTTTTTTTAAACTCGGGACTACTCTCGTCATACACACCATACGTTTCGAGCACGTTGTCTATTAAGTGCTCCCACGAATAGTATGTTTCTGCCAATTTTTTTAACCGAATCCAAACATCATCCGACATGCGGATTGATCGAGATTTGGTTTCTTTAGTATGATTTGTCATATGTAATACATTTGTCGTACCTTATTTTCCCGCTCCCCCTAACCTGTTTGAATCCCCATATAAACTACATGGAAAGCTTCAAACGCCACTTGGAACATCCAGTTATTTATTCCCATCGCTCATGTGTCTATGGTCTTGACTGCCCTTCCAGGCTGCACGATGACTTCAGCGTATCCAACTACTAATCACTTTAATTAGTAACTGACAGAACTCTTTTTATCTCCATTAGTTCTGGTTTTCGGAGCGCCGATATTTATAAGACCAGGTCGTGAGGTCTAGAAAACAGCAAATACAGCTATAGTTTTCATACTTTTATTGTAGCTTTTTATTTCCATTTACTTGACACTCATTTGTCGTACATAGTCGTTTCACATTGTATTTACTGGACTTTCTGCCTATATGAGCTATTATGGAAATACAATTTAGTGTGCCTAAACCGTGAAAACGGCATGGTATCAAATCGTGAAACACATAGAGATGGTCGTCTGACTAGCGCTTGTGTTTCACGTATGTACTGGAAACGGTACATGGCAGATCCGCGAGGACTGCTGCTGGTTCGGACGGCCTTTTGTGTTGGCCGAACCTCTAACCAATAATCATATCTCTATGAGCGATAAACCAGCGGAAAAGACATGCGTGCGTTGTAAAAAAGCTATACCCTACGGCGCAACAAAATGCCCAGAGTGCCACGCAGACCTAAGAAACTGGTTCATGCGTCATAAAATTATTTCAACCCTTCTTTTTGTGTTTATTGGCATCCCTATGCTCGCTGCATTTTGGGACGCAGCACTTTCTGATATTTCGTCGAACAATAATAACGGCCAACCTAAATCAGAGGCAGCCTCTGATGAAGCAGTCGCAAAGCAAGAGGCTGATGCACGCAAATTTGATCAGATCGTCATTACAGATTCTTCAATTAAAGAGGATATAATTGGTACGCCTGAGTGGCATGTAACGATTAAAAATAACACTGACAAAACCATTGACGGTGTTATTGTTCAAGGATTCTTTAAGAACAACTTTGATGAACCTGTAGGCCAGTTTAACAGCAAGTCCGCTGAAGCATTTAGAGGCCAAATACAAGAAACCATCAAACCCGGCGCCTCATTCCCTGCAGTATATAACCTAGCGGTCTATGATAGCACCACTAAAGTCGAAAATATCTCTGTGGTTAAAGTGCATTTCACTGACGGATCGACTATAGAATAAATCAATACTTCACTTCGGTTACAGTTCGACAACAAAAAATGACCATTGTCTATTTTTGGTTTTGTTTTAGCCAAAATAGAGACTTGAAATTTTTGTAAAAGTTGTTGAAGTTCAACCGAAGTCGGCACAAAAGATGCTTTATTTGTATGATTTTTTGACACTCAAAATGATGCTTTTTCACTTCGATAACTTTTTGCCTACTATAAATGACATCTGCCATATTTTGCTTTTATTTTAGACAAAAAACGAACGTCAAAATTCTCAAAAAATAGCTGTATTTTAATCGAAGTGCTGTGCTACACGGGGTTAAAACCCCCCACGAGTATTTTTCATTATCCCACAACTGAACACCACTCCACACAGCTAACTATCTATAACCTCAATCCATTCACCGTCAACATACTGATGCTGTTGTTTGTTTATTATTTCAATAGCTTCTATGTCGTGTATTTTTACACTACCAACCGTTGCCAAGTTTTGACCTTCAATAAATACCGAAATAATTGCACCATCCTGACCATATAACTCCCACTTACCTTCCGAAAAATCAAGTAACCGCACAGTGTAGGTATTTCCTTCTTGGAGCGTCATCACAATCTCTTCTCGATCATCTTTCATCGACCATATATTGATATTTTTTTTCAGGGAAATCGTATAGTTTATAACTATAGGATGATCACTATACCCAACTACTTTAGCCTCATTCTTTAAAATTGCATCTACAATAAAGTTATAACAAAAAATAACATTCTGCTCATTCCAATTAGGTGATGCCCATCGCATATCATGCTTCAACACATAGCCATTATCTAAATCAGATCTACTTAGGCCTACTCCCGGGGTCAACTTATGGAAAACCGCAAGCTCGTCCATACTAATACCAAGCTCCATCCAAAATAGCTGGGGACTACCATAAAGCAAGTCCTGATTTTTTTTGTAAAAAATATACTCTTTTTTTCTTAGTTCTAATGTTGGCTTAGTAGGATTCAAAATATGATCAAATCGCTTATCTAATTTAGATAATAATTCTGGTTTATCAAAAACCTTAAACTTCAAAATAGCCAGCTTTTCCAATGACTCCTTATATTTATCATTGATGATCAATTTCTCTATATACTTTAATTCTTCTTTTACTTCTTGTTCATCAATTAAGTCACTATAACCAATTATTTGCCAATTTAAACCAAAGAATTTTTGTGTATTTTCTTGAAAAAAAATATGGATAGCGGGCAAGTATTCACGTACTTGCGCCACGTTTGGTAGTAGCCCCTGATGTTTTGCGTTATTGCGTACTTCGTTTATGGACTTAATTTCTTCAGCAGCACCCATCTGAAAACCTGAATCAGTCTTTTGCTCTTGCAACTCAATCTTATTGATAGCATCCATAAGATACGTATAATACAAACCTTTTGCATTACGAATCATTGGCAATCCTATGTGAGTCATTGCGGCTCCACAAAAATTATCTAACGCATCGTGTAAACCAATTACACCCCGCGTAAAAATATGATCATTACCACTATCACAATCAATGACCGCTTGTTGGTATTGAGTTTTAGCGAGCAATAATCGCTCTAATACGTGCCTAGGTATAGCTATCATATACTCTATATAGCATTTTTTCCTAGGTATTCAAAGGATGTTTATGTATTTCGCTCTGCAAGAGCTCAGTAGACGTCGACAAGTAGATTGTCGTGGTTTTTATATCAGAATGTCCCAT
>CAZBLE010000012.1:0-31184 GCA_964492735.1 uncultured Gammaproteobacteria bacterium | reverse complement strand
TATACTGTTTTTATACCGTTAACAGAGAAAAATTATGAAAAAATCAACAACAATTTTTGCTTGTAGCAACTGCGGATCTCAATTTCCCAAGTGGGCCGGACAGTGCACGGATTGCGGAAAGTGGGGAACAATTGCAGAAGATGTTTCAGCTGGAGCTGCCGGCGGAAGTGCGCCTGAAGCGCTATCAAATCGTGCAGATGCAGTTGAGAAAGCGCGCGCAGCAGATGTGACACCATTTTCAAAATTAGAGATTTCAGATGCCCCACGCATGGCTTCAGGAATTGCTGAGGTTGATCGTGTGTTAGGTGGTGGGTTTGTTGCGGGTGAGCTGGTGTTAATTGGCGGTGATCCAGGAATTGGGAAGTCAACGCTCGTTGCGCAGATCGCTGGGAATATTGCGAGCAGCGTCGGAGACGTGCTCTACGTTTCAGGAGAAGAATCGGGTCAGCAAATTCAAATGCGTTTAGAGCGCTTGGGTGTGAAAAGTGACCGGTTATTGTATTCAGGTGAACAGCATGTGGAGTCAATTTGCAAAACAGCAATTGAGACAAAACCGCGATTACTCATTATTGATTCGATTCAAACAATTGCGTCATCATTAGTGGATGGCGAGCCTGGGAGTGTGAATCAGCTGAAGGCATGTACGGTTCGGTTATTAGAATGCGCAAAACGTTCTGGGGTACCAATTTTGATTATTGGTCATGTGACAAAAGGTGGTGAACTCGGTGGTCCAAAAATGCTTGAGCATATTGTGGATGCCGTACTCTATTTAGAAGGCGATCGACAGCACCAGTTTCGATTGTTACGCGCTGTAAAAAATCGTTTTGGATCAACGAGTGAAATTGGTGTATTTCAAATGCGTGAAAAAGGATTGGAAGAAGTTCCAAGTGCATCAGCCTTATTTATTGATGAGCGTTCAGAAAATTCTGGCAGCGTCATGAGCTCTGTACTTGAAGGTAATCGAGTGTTTTTGATTGAAGTACAGGCGCTTGTGACAAAAACATCATTTGGCTACCCAGAGCGAAAATGTTCAGGCTTTGATGTGAATCGCTTAAATATGTTACTGGCTGTTTTGCAGCGTCGTGCTGGCGTGTCTCTTGAACAAGAAAATGTGTATATTAATGTTGTTGGTGGTTTAAAATTTATTGATCCAGCGTTAGATGCTGCGGTGTGTTTAGCGATTGTTTCCGCACTCAATGATACAGTTGTCCCAAAAACTGTTGCTGTATGGGGAGAGATTGGTTTAGGTGGAGAAGTGCGGTCTGTGAGTCGACTAGAAGATCGCGAGCGTGAAGCTAAGCGATTTGGGCTCACAAAAGTGTTGTCGGGTAAGACAGTAAAGAATATTCAAGAACTATTACAAAAAAATTCTGTGGTTTAGGCTCGGTGAGAATTTTTCGACGACGTCGTCTCAAAACCCACATGCGCCTCCCTATAGGATTTTATAGACAGTTTTTGATTATTCTCTGTGTAACGAGTTGTAGCGTTCTTCGACGAGTAATTCGAGCTCAGGCTTCAGGTCGGTTTTGGTGTATTTTTTGGCGGCTTGGGCCGCTGATTCAAGGAGTTCTGGATAATACATGGCGTCTTCCAGTGTTTTTCCGCTTCCAGATTGGAGCGTGCCATAGAGCTCGCCACTCCCGCGTAGTTCCATATCAATTTCAGCAAGGCGCATGCCACGATGTTCTGTTGCCAATGCTTCAAGGCGTTCTCGTGCCACACCCCCACGTGCATTTGATTTGAGAAAACAATAGGATTGCACATCCGAGCGACCAACGCGACCGCGTAGTTGATGCAGTTGTGCTAACCCAAAACGTTCCGCATTTTCAATGACCATTGTTGTTGCGTGTGGAATATCAATACCAACTTCAACGACTGTTGTTGTTACAAGGATATCAAGCTCATGCGTCAGAAGTTTGTTCAGCACTGCATCTTTTTCTGCAGGCTTCATTTTGCCGTGTAGCATCCCAATGCGTAAATCCGCGAGTGACGATTTTTTTAATTCTTCAATGTACGTTGTTACACTCATCGCGTCCATTTTTTCTGAATCTTCAATTAAGGGGCAGAGGATAAAGGTTGCTTCATTTTTTGCAGCATGCGTACGAATATGTTTTTCCATACGAGCATTGTCTGATTGCGCAATAATTTCTGTTGTGATTGGCCTACGACCTTGCGGCATTTGTGTAATAATGGAGAGGTCTAAGTCTCCATAGAGCGTGAGTGCGAGTGTTCGAGGAATTGGGGTTGCTGATAGAGAAAGAAAATGTGGTGTAATTTTTTTTAGTGCAGATTGTTGTGTAAGCTTTTTTCGTTGCTGCACACCGAAACGATGTTGCTCATCAACAATCGCAAGTCCCAAACGTCTAAATTGTACATCCACTTGAATGAGTGCGTGTGTGCCAATAATAAAATCATCAGTAAGAATTTTTTTTGGTGCCCGTGTCTTTTTTGTATCACTCGTTACTAAGCGGAGAGAAATTTCAGTGTCTGCAAAAAATTTTGTGAGTGTTGCATAATGTTGTTGCGCAAGAATAGTCGTTGGTGTCATGAGTGATACTTGATATCCATTTCGAATGGCATTCAGAGCGGCAATGGCTGCGACAACTGTTTTGCCAGATCCGACATCACCAATAACCAATCGATTCATTGGATGCTCCTGCTCGCAATCTTGAATGACCTGCCACGCAACCTTTCGTTGATCGTCAGTGAGGGGAAAGGGCAGGGAATGTACAAATTCGACAATATCATCCCGTAAAAATGGAATAGCTGGTGCTTTTTTTCCATGGTAGGTTTTTTTTATTTTTTGAATCGCAAGCTGTTCGATGAAAAATCGATCAAAGAACAATCGTTGTTGCCCGCGTAGTGCGATGGCGTGATCATAAGGCAGGTGAACTGCTGTTAACGCCGCGTGTAGTTCCGGTAAGTCATGTGTTGAGCGTAGAGATTGCGGGAGGTAATCAATATCAGCTGGAAGTATGTTGATTGCCGCTTGAATCGCTCGCTGTAGAAGTTTTTGAGATAGGCCAGCCGTGAGTGGATAATATGGAACAAGCGAATCATTTGCGTTGTCTGCTTGTGTGGTAGCGGCACCTTCTTGCGCAGCGGCGATTTTTTTGTAGCTCGGATTTGTCATTGTATTGCCGTATTTTCCGGGCTTCAAAATACCAGAAAGTTCAACAATATCACCGCTCTGCAACTGTTTTCCAACATAGGGTTGTCGAAACCAAACAGCCTTTAATCGCGCAGAGTCATCACGAATAATTGCTTCAATCATTGTGAGCCCTCGGCGTCGAAATGCTCGTCTGCCAGCAATTGATTGAATTGTTCCTGTTACTGTCACAGGAGTATTTGTTGGGATGTCGGCAATGTTTTGTATGGCATGGAGCTTTTCATAGCGAACAGGGAGATGCCATAAAAGATCGCGTATTGTTTTAATATGCAAGCGGGCAATAGTTGTGCGAATAGTGCTGCCAACACCAGTAAGGAGACTGACATCTTGCAGGAGTATGAATGTATTATCGCTTGTGGTAGAGACGGACGGTTTGCGTCCCTTTTTCTGTGCCATAAAATTCCCATGAATCAATCAGTTCAAATTGTGCGAAAATTTCTGAGTCTGCCTTTTTTTCTTCTTTTGCGATTTCTTTGAGAGCGGGTCCCCAGATACTTGGCCCTTGATCACCGGTTTTTGTAATGAGGTAATCAGCTTGTAGGATTTGTTCGCGCCAGTCTTTATTGCGGATTTTAGTGCTCACGCTGTAATCGAAATCATATACACTGTCTTCACGATCCAGTCCATTCAACACATTGTAATATTGTATTTGTTGAGCAGTAAGAAACATGCTGTTTGGTGTAACCGCGATATGAATTGTATGTGACTGATTTGCAGTAACTGCTGCTGTGCGTTTATTAACATCTGCTTGCAGGGCAGTAGAAATTTCTGGAAGTGTTTCATGATAGTGCGTTGGATAGGGGAAGCCAAATCCAAAACCTTGGTACCCATAGGTGAATTGGGTGTAGCCAAGTCGTTCATAGAAGCTTGCTGGGAATAGTCGCACATCCCATGATGTTTCTGTCCATACACAAATCCCAATAAGCATCATGAGCACAACAAGGCTTCGTGTAACATATTTCCATTGTACAAATTTCCAGCGGCCACGTTCAATAAGCAAGAGACTTGCTGCAAATAATGCGAACACAGGATAGGCAGATAAAAAATAACGACTTTCTTTCGAGTATAAGACAAATGTCATGAGGAGATAGGGAACGAGAAGCCAGGTGAGTAAAAACCAAAATGCCATTCGGTTTTTGAAAAAAAGTATCACACTACCAATAACAGAAAAAATAATGAGCGGCCAGGTGATTGTTCGAATGCTATTCCATGGATAAAACAGTACATTGCCCCAACTCCATAAATTTTCATACGGGACAGAAAAAACATTATTTCGTGTTTGATGTGCGGAAATAAGAATCGTTTTTAGATGCAGCGCAAACCATGGTGCAGCAATCAGCAGGCACAGCAGCGCGGCAATTCCAAGATTGATGAGTGGTGTGTATAGGTTCGCGCGGTTTTTGTTATTACGTTGTAGGAGTGGCCAAAACCATTGAACAAGATAGAATCCAATTGGACCTATTAAAAATAAGATTGCTGTCCATTTTGTGAGTAGTGTGAAGGCGAGTACGATGCCAAATATGCTGCTCCAGCGACGATTGCGTAATTTGTCTGTTTGAAGAAACACCGCAATAGTGGCACAAACCATGGCGAGTTGTTGAAAATCGAGGTCATATATCCGCGTAAAATGAGCTAGTAGTGGGTAGCAAAAAGAAAGTGCTAGCGCAAGCAGGCTAATGTCATCACGCCCAAAAAGCTTTCGTCCAATCGCGAGGAATGAAAAAGCATAGATGCTAATGAATAGCATGTTTGAATATTGAGGAACATCACTATGAAACCCAAATAATAAAAATCCAATTCCTGTAATGATATATGTAAACGGCGGATAGATGGTGTTGTATGTCAGAATAGAGCGAAGATTGCCATGAGCAAGGAGGTCAGCTGTTACTGCGGATCGATGAGAGTGCCCAGCAATATCCCAAATTGCTGGGCTTGTGTCAGCAGCAATCCAAATACCATTTGAAATACAAACAACAAGAATAATTCCAATGCATATCCAGAAGGCTGCCTTTTTTGACATACAGTACAAGAATTATTGTTTAATGAGAAAATGCGTGGTGCAATAATTCATAGGCTTCACGCATACCCCAAATAGCGAGGCCAATAAATACCAGACTTCCAATATAAGAGATCACTGGGTTTTTAATAACAGTAATTGTTTTCTTTGGAGAGATGAATAGCAACATGCACAAAACAAGGTGACCAACAAATACACCAATGGCAAATCCGTAGACGTTTACAATAGAGAATAGGGGGACATAGCCGGCAAAGTCATCGAGCCCTAAAATAAATGGAACGGTGAAAGAAATTTTAATCATGCTCCAAAAACTTGTCGCGACAGAGTTGCGCATACTAAAGTTTGGGACAACGTATTTCAATAAAGGAGCAACGCCTTTGTTGAAACGGACAACCCACACGTGTAAAAATTTTGCACTCCCTTTAAACCAGCGAGGGTAGCGACCATCAGCTTCTTCAACGTGCTCAAAGCCTTCTTCCGCAAGACGCACTAAGACAAGTGACGCAATAAAAATCATAAGAGCAAGGAGCCAATCAACCTCCTTAAAGAGCGTCCAGGCAACTAATACAATTAACGTTCCGATGCCATTTCCGGCAGCAGTTCCGACAACAATTGCAAATTGATGTTTCCAGCCACGGTTTTGTTCCATGAGGTTTGCAATATAAATCGCAAAGTCAATCGCTGTTTTTAAGTAAATGGTTAAGCCAATCAGAACGTCCCCGAGTCGCACGCTTAAGGAAATGTCATTTGTTGTGAATAGATTCAGAATAGAGACCTCGATAAACAACAAGCCTGTCAGGGCAAGGGTTACAAGAACTGCTGTTATATTTGGAAGGATTTGCTGTTTCAAAAAAGTGTTCATAACTGGTAGGCGTATTGCACTAATTACTATATAATATAGGCTATTCTACCATTAGTATTGAATTTTTGCGAATTGTATGAAATCTATTATTGTGGCTTGTGTATTACGCTATTTACGGTTTTGGGGGCATTTGGCGGTACAAATACATCGACCATTTGTCATTGGCATTGCTGGCTCTCTGGGTAAGTCTTCAACTAGAAACGCTGTGTATGCAGCGTTGAAAAATACGCTCAAGGTCAAAGTTGTGGCTGAAAATACACAAACAGGTGTGCCGCTAGGATTACTTGGGATCAAGCCGGTGGGGTATAGCGCATTACATTGGTTGTGGATGCTTGTTCGAGCGCCATTTGGGTTATTCTATTTGCGCAATACTCCGTATGTCATTGTTGAGATGGGGATTGACGGGCCTGACGAGCCGCTCAATATGAAATATTTATTACGCATCGTGAAGCCAGATGTTGCTGTTTCATTAAATATTACGCCAACGCATACAGGACTATACAATGATGCATTATCAGCTGCGGACCAACAGTTACCAGATGCGCAGCGAATGGAACAGATTTTGGACATGATGGCGCATGACGACACGCGGATTGTTCGTGAGTCTGGATGCCGCATTGCGATTGTGAATGCAGACGATACTCATATTATGAAAGAGATCACTCCATGGGTAGAATCTCAAAAAACAGATCAGCAAGAATTATGGACCTTTGGTGAGGGGGAGGGCAATGCTGCTTCGGTACGTACTGTTGAACATTCTACTGAGGGCACGCAGATGGTTATTCGATTAGATGCCGTTGATTACACGATTACTATTCCACAAGCGTTATTGCCCCAGATGTATTGGGAGAATATCGCTGTTTCCTTGTTGATTGCAAAGGCCTGTGGCGTTTCACTAGAAGATGCAATTGCCGGAATTGAATCAGACTATGTGTTGCCAAAGAGTCGCGCGTCAGTATTTCAAGGCATTCACCAGTCAACAATTATTGATTCTTCCTACAATGCATCACGCGCAGCAATTATTCCGTTTCTTGAGCTACTGAATGAAGTCGCGCAAAAAAATCACAGTGAGCGTATTGCGTTAATCGGTGATATGCGAGAGCTTGGCGAGACTTCCGCAAGTGAGCATGCCTTGCTTGCTCCAGAATTACTCAAATATGCCGACACAGTGTATTGCGTTGGTGAATGGACACAGAAAATTCTCGTCCCTGAGTTACAAAAACTGGGAATGAAACAAGTGCAGTGGTTTGCTTCATCTCAAGTTCTTGGCGAATTTCTCAAAACCCATCTGCCAGACAACGCAACAGTTCTTGCAAAGGGTTCTCAAAATACTATTTTTCTTGAAGAGGCGGTGAAGCAGATTTTGGCACATCCAGAAGACAGTGCAAAACTGTGCCGACAAGAAGGGTATTGGCTTGAGATAAAACAGCGGTATTTTTCTTCAGTCAACTAATCAATAGATTCACCGCGTCGAATCGCATCAATTTTTTGACGAAGTTGTTGAATTTGTGCCCGAGCTTGTTCTGTTAGGCGCTTGGCTGCTGTTGTATCAAAATGATAGGTGTCTACTAATTGCGCTGCAGAAATTCCCGTGCGAATTGCGGTTTCCATGGATGGTGCTCCAAGATAATCACCGGCCACAAAGATACCGCCGTCTCCTTGGGCTTCTCTTACTGCTGCAACAAAATGCTCATCAGCAATTGGCATGGTGTGTTTCCAATATTCAAATGCGAGAATAGATGGTTTTGTAGATTCAGGAAATCGATCTTGCAGTTCATCAGTAATAAGAGCAAGAAGTTCATCGGTTGAGGGTGTTTTTGAAGCCGATTCAGTGAGTTGAATGTTGACAGTGATTTTTCCAGATAACAATTCCCCATACACGCCCCCAAGGTGGGTTATAGATGTAATGTGATATGGTTTTTGTCGGTCAACAGCGTAGAATACGCCATTCCAGTCCTCTGTTTCATTTACGAGTGCGGGAGTGCCAAGATCAACAATGGCAACGATAAATGTTGTATAGCGCCATTTCATCGCAGGGATATCAGGAAATGCTTGTTGGTATATATCCGGCGTTGCATTTTGCGCCATGATAATACTGTCCGCAGTGATTGTTCTTTGGTCTGTGGTGATCGTTTTTTGGGCGACTGTAGTTACTTGCTCAGATAGCAAAATAGTCCCACCAAGTTCGGTGATTTTTTTTGCAAGAAGTTTTGGTACAACACCGTTTCCTTGTAAAAAAAATGCAGCTTTTGTGACATTGCCGTACAACTGTGTTTGCCTAACAATAGGTGCAATGAAGGCAGCTTTCCATGCATCAGCACTGCCATAGCAATACCCTTGTGCAATTAAGTCAAAGAAGTCCGCGAGGCGTGAAAGGTCTTTTCCAGATCGCTTGCCCTCGGATTCAATATAGTCTCGAATAGATTGATAATCAAAATCATGTAAGCGGGGGGACGCAACATCACGATTGAGCAATACAGGAATGAGTGTTTTTTGCGCGAGTGACAGTGCTTCTCGGAGAGGGAGTTCAAGTTGTTTATCAGTGAGGTAGGTTTTTGGTGTTTTTCCAAATTCGTAGTAAATTTCTTTTTTCGGTACTGGATGCAGTTGCTCTTCAATTCCAAGCTCATCGAGCAAGGCGTGGTATTCGGTGTACCATGGATAAATAATAAAACCGCCAAGATCAACGCCGTATCCATCAATTGTGGTGCTATGGACTCTTCCGCCAACACGATCACGAGATTCAATGACGGTGACTGCATGGCTTCCAGTCTTCAATAAATTATAGGCAGCAGAAAGACCAGCGAGTCCAGCGCCGATAATAATAGTGTGTGGTTTGTGAGAAGGTTGCGTTTCTTTCATTGGTGTCCCCGGCACGATTCGAACGTACGACCTTCAGCTCCGCAAGCTGACGCTCTATCCAACTGAGCTACGAGGACATGTCGCTGTATTTAAGCGTTTTTTCGTGAAATTGTCAAACTAAAACTTTAACAGGCGAGAGAGGGTGTCGTGTACAGATTCTGTTTCTTTTTCAAGATCTTCACGAACATAATCAAGGAGAATTTTGCGCACTTCAATCGGGTTGGTATTCATGAGCTGAATAGAGTATTCCCGTTTTAGAATAGCATTTTTAGGCATGAGATAGAGACGCTTTACTGCCGGTGGTTCATAGAGAACGGCGAATGAATCAAGGTCTCGATAGAGAAAAAAGTCTTTTCCAATTTGAACACCCCGTTCGAATAGTGTGATAGTTAGGCGAATAGGGTCGCGGCGATGGTGTGTAAAAAGAATAAACAACACCAATAAAATCATGATAATAAATAAAAAGTTGTGGTCGAGGTATGCGTAGAGCAATAACCCGCCAGCAACGATAAAAGTGATCAAATACCATAAAACACCACGGTCATATTGCTCGTATTCTGGGAATGACCATGTAATAAGGGCTTTTCCGGCGTCGTCGCGTAGATTTTGAGAATATGTATCTGCCATATGAATTCTAGTATACCATTTATTGACTAATTGACCAAAATCACTATACTAGTGGAACGTTCTTACAATTTTGGAGAGGTGGCAGAGTGGTCGAATGCGGCGGTCTTGAAAACCGCTAGGCCTTCACGGGTCTCGAGGGTTCGAATCCCTCCCTCTCCGCCAAAGAGTATATATCAAAATGTAAGGACAATGGAGAGATGGCTGAGTGGGCTGACTACGAGCAAGTGCAGTAGTCAGCGGGCGCTAAACAAGCGCCCCGGCAGACACGAAGCCTCAGTTTTTTGATCGAGGCTCTGCCGAGAAAAATGGAGAGATGGCTGAGTGGCTGAAAGCGATAGATTGCTAATCTGTTATACGGGGTTTACCCCGTATCGAGGGTTCGAATCCCTCTCTCTCCGCACACATAAAAAAGATGCGTTTGAAAACTAGTATAGTAAATTCATTATTTATGAGAATGGAAGGACGCGTGCCAACTCACATAAAAAATCCAGAAGACGAGAAGCGGAGATTAGAAAGAGAAAAAATTGCACATGAAGATAGTGTTGAAGTAGGAGCTGAATGGCTGTTGTCTCAGTTGAATCGACAAGATAGATACAGTGAGCGGATTCTCTTAAAACGTGATCGTTCTTTTGATCTCCCTCAAGGTAATACAGAGTTTCCAGCGAATGTTTCACAGTTAGTACGATCTGTTTATGATATGGATCTCTCGCAAAATGGTCTTTATACATTAACAAGAGAAATTTCACAGAAGCATCCTGAATTGAAGTTTTCTTTCTCTCTGAGTCCTGATGGTGCGTGGATTGAGTACACTGTTGAAAAACAATATTTAACAATTGGTGATAGTGTCCAATGGGAATCTCAAGGAGTTCTGCAATGGCAACAACCAAGAAAAATTACTTCTTTTGAACAAGATAATCGTTCAGGTAGGGTGTATGCATTTGTTGATGGCGATGCCACAGGCATTCCCCTTGATGAATTGGCGCGTGCTGTATAATGCTTGTGCAGCTGAATAGGGTATTGTAATGACAGTGTAGAGCAAAGAAAAGGATCGATTGCTGAATCGGTCTTTTTCTTTTATAGTTGGCTTCATGGATTTGTAACGTATATTGCTGTAATGAGAATACAATTTTTAGACGGACTACGAGGCGTTGCAATAGTACTAGTCATTTTTTACCATACGTTTACTCGATGGTCAGAGTACACTCCCTACGGTAATCGTTTTGCAGATTTTTTTCTATTCCAATATGGATATCTGGGCGTCATGCTTTTTTTTATGATTTCTGGTTTTGTTATATTGATGTCACTTGAAAAAACTGATAGGTTTATGCACTTTTTATATAAACGGTGGTTGCGTTTATTTCCCGCAATGGTCATTGCTACAATACTTATTTACGGCACTGCGCATTTCTTGCCAGAGCGTCCATGGGGAATTCCAATTCCAGTGTTTACAATACCCGGATTATTTTTTCTTGACCCCGCATGGGTGAAGGTAACAACAGGCATAGACGTATACCCACTGGAGGGATCTTTTTGGTCATTATTTGTCGAGTGGAAATTTTATCTGTTGTTTGGATTTTTTTATTTTACCCTTGGTAGGATAAACGCAATTTTGATGATTACTGGGTTTTTTCTTTTATCAATTATTGGGGATGTATTACATAACGCTGACATAGTCTTGCTATCGCAATTATTGTCATTTTATTATTTTGGGTGGTTCGCAATTGGCGCGTTGATGTATTTGTATTTTACGAGTAAAGAAAAAAAATATCTGATTGCTGCGTGCGGTATTGCATCTATTGAATTATTTACACACACAAAAAATAGCCCGCATTTTTTTGCTATGGTTGCAATAATCGCTGTATTTTTTATCCCAGTGTGTCTTAAAAAAACCCGCTTTATACTTGAGGATCGCTCCTTACAATTTTTTGGTTTTATTAGTTATCCGTTGTATTTGATTCATGAAAATGCTCTTATCGCATTAACTATCAAAATGCATTTATATGCTCCATATATTCCGCAAATACTATTACCAGTTATTCCACTAGTGTTTCTAGGTGGCATCGCATACGGAATCACTGTGTATGCTGAGCCATTTGTGCGTCAAAAGATAGATTTTGGATTAAAAAAGGTTTATACTCCCATTCATTAATAATCGTAAAATACGACGTATGAATTCAAAAATAATAGTTGGAATTATTGGGGGCATTATTATTTTTGGACTCGCCATGTCACTGATATTGCAGCGTAGCGTGGGAGACTCTCAATTTGCTGATCAGCAAAATAATGCTTCTGCAAATCATTCGTTAAATAAAAATACGGCAGACGTAAGTGTTGGCAAGACAATTGATCCAATTGATAAGAACAAGGTCATTGACTCTGACCAATTTCGTTATCAGCTACTTGATGTTCGTGAAGATGTCGATGCGCTGACAAATAAAAAGGTATGGTTACTGCTTTTAACAGTTCAGCGTATTGCGCCAAATGATTCAACTGATCCAAATGGTCCACAGACTGGCCTTTCAGTGGCAGAAGTAGACCTTGCAAAAGTTGCTGATTACACACGCACTTCAGGAGATATGTCTAATGCGATGATGGCGAATGTGAGCTATGATCGCATGAATATTTCCCCAGTATTATCAGAAGATGTGGAGGAGTTAGCTGTTGGTGAGCAGGTAACAGGATATTATGTGTATACCGTTGATGACTCAATGCCAAGTGCCTATTTTATCGTTCGAAATATTGGCGTTGATAGCATTGGCTCGGGTGCATTTATGGAAGCGGCTGGGTATTTTCAAATTCGTTAATTCTTTCTTGATAAGAAAAAACCCGACACGCATTGCTGCTGCCGGGTTGTGGTCGTTGTGACCGTCGCTCTCGCTATGGAGCGAGGAGGTCGGAGAGCTGCCAGGTGAAGACGCCGTTCCCACGCCGTGCGTAGGGCGGCCCCATCGGCCCGCTACCGTCCAGGACGGTCATGATGACGCCGCCGAGCACGATGGTGTTTCTGGCGTCAAGCGTGGGATTGACCCCGCTTGGCGCGACGACCAGTCGCTGCGGAACCCAGTCATCAACTGCGCACATCCGTCCGAGTGCGGTGTTGACACCTGTCGGCGTGACCCACGTGTAGCCGCTGGCAAGCCAGCAGCCGATACCGTCCTCACTCGGGAGTGGTCCGATTACTGCCTGGGGTAGGAAGTACTCTGGATCGTACGGATTGCCGTCCGGCCAGAATTTTTGACCCGCATCCCAGGCGGGGGGATTCTGAGGATCGATCGGTCCCCAGAAAATTCGCGGGGCTTGCATCGTCACCGTTCCGGCACCGATGTCCTCGCTTGAGTTGTTTACAAGGAGGTCATTGACGCCGTTGCTGTTGAAGTCAGCAATCGAGACGTTGACTTGGCCTCCCAGAACAGGTGGCTCAATTGACTGGTAGTTGCCATCTGCAGTAATCAACCAGATCACGCCCTGCCAATCAGTAGCGACGAGCTCATCTTCGCCGTCGCTGTTCAGGTCGGCAACGACTCCATTCTGCAGGTAGGTCTCAGACACCGAGTCTGCAGTGACCAGGTTCCTGGCCAGAACGCCAACCGCTGCCGGACTTGGCGTGAAATCCGTGGCCCCAAGGATGATCACCGGTCCGGTGATCGGGCCGAGCAGGGTCAGGTACCCGCTAGTGAATTCGTAAGTCCCCAGATTCTCGATCGCTCCCGGAAATAGGAGGTCCACCTGGCCATCCTGGTTCACATCGCCTTTCAACGGGTTCGTGTCCCCGTAGAAGTACGACGGTTCCATCCCGATCACCGCGAGCTCAGCGCCTGCGGAGTCGTATACGTAGCCGACCAGCATCGCGTCTCCGAGTCGCGGCTCGTCGATTCCATACCCTCCGTGGACGAGGTAACGCCCCGCTTCAAGTGGGACGATCCCGTTACCAGGGGTTGTGCTGACCTGCGCGGGGAGCGGACTCCACTCCTCTCCGGGAGCAAATTCCGTCTGCTCAGGTGCAACATCGGTCTCAACCGTGTCGGAGTCGTCAGCGCTCGGTACATCCGTCTCCGCTGCCACCGACTGATTGACTTCATCTTTGCTGTTGTCTCCAGCCGTGCAGCCAGAGAGCAGGCCAAAGGCCAGTGTCAGCATGTAAAAGAACTTCATCGTACACCTCATTGTCTCAAATTATTGAACAAGCTTCATGCTTATTCGTCTTTGATGAGACAGCGCAAAGTAGCATTGTTTATTGTTTTATGCAAGAGTGTTCTTATGAGAAATGTTATTGTTTAATAATTCACATTTCTGTACCATTAGCAGTATATAGACCAACAATAATGAATCACATATGTCATTTCAAGCGTATCTCGACACCATCAAAGTCAAAACCGGAAAAACACCGGAAGATTTTATGAAGCTGATGAAAAAGAATGGTTTGCTCGAGCCAGACATGAAAGCTGGTGTGCTTGTGAAATTTCTGAAAGATGAGTTCGATTTAGGGCATGGTCATTCAATGGCAGTCTGGTTGGTGTTCAAACAAAAAGGATGGGTGAATGCGCCGCTGAAGAAAAAGAAATAAATAGTTAAAATAATATCAAGAAGATCTCAATTATAGTAGACTGCGCGTATGAAAGTCACCAAAGAACATAATGAACGGATAGCACGACTGACTTTTTCTACAGTGTATCCGTTGTATCTACAAAAAATAGAAAAGAAGGGCCGGACAAAAAAGGAACTTCACCAAGTGATTGAGTGGCTCACTGGTTTTGATGAAAAGGCGATCAAGGCTCTAATCAAAGAAGATGTCACATTTAAAACATTTTTTCAAAAAGCGACGTTGAACCGAAACGCGAAAAAAATAACTGGAGTGATTTGTGGTTATCGGATTGAAGAGATTGATAATCCATTAACGAGAAAAATACGATATTTAGATAAAGTTGTTGATGAGCTCGCAAAAGGAAAAGCAATGGAAAAGATCTTACGAAATGATTAAATAGTAATAATAATGAGAATATGAATAACAAAATTGCCCCATGCTTGTGGTTTGAAAAAGACCTACCGAACGTTATTGAGTATTATAAAACGATCTTCAAAGACAATCTCACAGTTGTGTATTTGGGAGACCTCCAAAATGGTCCTGGAGGCGAATATCAAGTTGCTACAATTGAACTGTTTGGTCAGCAATATGAGTTACTTGCAGCTGGTCCAATGTTTACATTTACAGAGGCCATCTCTTTAACTATTTATTGTGAAGATCAAGCGGAGGTGGATTATTATTGGGATGCGCTGACAAGTAATGGAGGGGCAGAGAGTATGTGTGGTTGGTGTAAAGATGCGTACGGTCTTTCTTGGCAAGTTGTTCCGCAGCGATTACGAGAGCTATCAACGACAACAGATGTAGAAACACGGGAGTATGCAATGAAGCAGATGTTTCAAATGAAAAAAATTGTTATCAAAGATTTAGAAAAGTAAATATTGAGGAACAATAAAAGATATTGTATGAAGGCAAAAAACAAGACAGTCGCAACAACCATTTCCGTAAAAGATGCAATTGCGGATCTACCAAAAGATCAGCAAGAAGTGGCTGAGCAGTTGGTAAAAATATTTGAAAAAGCGTCGAAGAAAAAATGTGTGATGTGGGGGAAGATCTTTGGTTTTGGGCAATATCACTATGTTTATGAATCTGGTCGCGAAGGTGATTTTTTGGCGGTCGGATTTGCGATGCGAAAAACAGGCCCAGTCTTATATGGTATACTTCCAGTAGATCCTTCCGACCTAACGCTTGAGCAATTAGGCAAGTGCAAAGTGAGCGGCTCCTGTGTTCATATTAAACAAATGGACACAGTGAATATGAAGGTATTAGAAAAGCTTATCAAAGACGGTCTTGCGCGCGTTCATGCGCAATGGGGCGTTCAATAATTTATTCTATATGAATACACAAATTACAATTTCAGCGCTCGTTTCTGCATCCCCAGAAATTGTCTGGAAAGCATGGACAACTCCAGAAGATATTAAACAATGGTGTTTTGCATCAGACGATTGGGGAGTCGGCGATGTTTCAAACGATCTGCGTGAAGGTGGAAAGTTTTCAACCTACATGCAAGCGAAAGACGGAAGTACTGGTTTTGATTTCAATGGTGTTTATTCTGTTGTTGAGCCATATACAAAAATTTCGTATGTAATTGCAGACGGTCGAACAGTTGATGTCACCTTTGAAGAGCAAGACGGCAAGACTCTTGTGACCGAAACGTTTGAAGCAGAAACAGAAAATTCAGCAGAACGCCAACAAGAAGGCTGGCAAGCAATTTTGAATTCATTTAAACGACACGCGGAATCTTTATAAAAAACCAATAACACTATTCTATGTTTATTAAATTGTATTTCATCGCTCTGCCGGTATTTTTTGCCATTGATATGGTGTGGCTTGGGCTTATTTCAAAAAATTTGTATAAAGAACAACTTGGGTATTTAATGGCGCCGAGTGTGAATTGGGTAGCGGCAATTTTGTTTTACTTACTCTTTATTGTCGGACTCGTGGTGTTTGTTATTTCACCAGCTGTTGATAAAAGTTCATGGATGATGGCTCTTGGAATGGGTGCATTATTTGGTCTCATTACATATGCAACCTATGATTTAACAAATCTTGCGACAGTAAAAGATTGGCCACTGCTCATTACAATTGTTGATCTCTGTTGGGGTGCAACGCTCGCTGCCAGTGTTTCAACAGTTTCATACTTCATCGCAAAACAATTCGGACTATGAGTATTTTTTTGCAGGCGGCTATTCTGCTCGCTGCCTACATGACTGGCTGGTTTGTTGTCTCATTGGTGAAAAAACGAAATGATGTTGCGGATGTTGCCTGGGGCATTGGTTTTGTATTACTGACGTGGTTTGCAGTCGGGCAAACAGGGCATTTTTTCTTACTGCCGATGCTTGTTGGTGTTATGGTCGGAATTTGGGGAACGCGCCTCGCGTGGCATATTGCCGGGCGACACAAAGGAAAGCCAGAGGATCATCGCTATGCTACTTGGCGTGAGCAATGGGGGAAATGGTTTGTTGTCCGCTCCTTTTTTCAGGTCTATGTCCTGCAAGGGGTGTTGTTATATTTGATTGCGTTATCACCGCTGTTCATTGTGCAATATGCCCAAGACAACACTGTTTCTGTGCTCGCGGGCATTGGAATTATTGTGTGGTGTTTTGGATTTTGGTTTGAAGCAACTGCTGACAAGCAACTTGCAGGGCATTTATCGCACACAGAAAATCGTGGCGTGCTCATGGCAAGCGGCTTGTGGAAGTATAGCCGCCATCCGAATTATTTTGGAGAAGTGACTCAGTGGTGGGGAATTTGGTGTGTAGCACTGTCTGTTTCCGGATCTCTTGTCACCGTTATCAGTCCGCTTACCATTACACTATTGATTCTCTTTGTGTCTGGAGTTCCAATGCTTGAGCGTAAATATGCTGGCAGGCCAGATTTTGAAGCCTACAAAAAAACCACGAGTATATTTGTCCCGTGGTTCCCAAAAAAATAATCAATAGAATGGATGAGATTACTCGTCCATTTTTAAATTTTCTTTACTAAATCCTAATGCCAATAGCGCGCTGCGTGTGTTTGTGTACACAAGGTTTGCTTCAACAAGTTTTTGATATTCATGTCCTTTTTGAAGCATTGTTGCAACGCCTTCACGAACACTCGAGACATATACTGTTTTTCCATTTTCTTGTAAGGACTGCACAACTTCATCGAATGCATGCACTCCTTCAAGGTCAATAATACTTAATTCCCGCATACGAAGAATAATGGTGCTAAATGCATCAGCACCTTTTTGGATGCGACGCACATGCGCTTCAACATCAATATACGTAAGCTCTCCTTTCATTGAATAGACCGCAACGTCTCCGGCTTGGACAAAGCCATCTTTCGGGTCTTCATAATAGCGTTGAATGATGTCATGGTGCTCATCATTCACTGTCATTTCAAATTGACCCTTTGAAAGGCTTTCGACAAAAAAGAGCAAGGCAAGAAGTGAGCCAACAATAATTCCAGCAACTGTATCAACAAATACAACAACACCAGCAGTGGCGAGTGCGAGCCAAAAATCTTGACGACTGAAAACCCATAATTCTTTAAAGTGCTTTACCTCAACCATCCGAATCGCCGCAAAAACAAGAATCGCCGCAATGACTGCCATTGGAATATAGTTGAAGTAGGTGAAGAGAAAAATCGATATAATCGCAACAGATACGGCATTGATTCCTTGCGACATTTTATTGGTTGCTCCAGTACGGATGTTCAGTCCAGTGCGAACGAAAACACCAGAAGCGGGGAGACCACCAAATAAACCAGATCCAATATTTGCAAGAGACGCGCCAATCATTTCACGACGACGATCAAATGTCGTATGTGTCATGATGTCTGCAATTTTTGCAGAGATAAGTGTTTCAAGGATTGCGACAAATGCAATTCCCAGCCCAGCTGTAATGACTGCCGGCTCAAAATGAAACGACGGCATTGCAAAAATGTTTAACGATGCATTTGGAAATTTTTGACCAAGTGTTTCAATTCCCAATGCCCATTTTCCGGATTGTGAGAGGTATCCAAGTAGAATGCCAACTGGTGTTAACACAATAGCTCCAGGAATTTTTGGTGCAAATTTTACAAGTGTGAATAATGTCGCTAAAAAACAAAGAAACACAAGAAATGTTGTGACATCTGTTTGATTGAGGTGCTGTATTGTTTCAAGTGTATTGCTGACAAATTCAGGATGTTTTGTGAGTCCTTTAATACCGAGTGCAAAATTGAGCTGACCAACCCCAATGATAATTCCAACTCCAAGCGTAAATCCATGCATGACTGATGCAGGGACGAGCACAAGATATCGCTCTAGGCGAAACATGTATGCAATAAAAATAAAAACACCAGTGACAATGGCAAGCGTTGGCAGTAGGTCCATTCCATGCGTAATACTGAATGCAGCGAGTGCGCCAGACAAAGCCCCGGCGGGTCCGACAATATTAAAATTACTGCCACCAAAGAGTGCTGCAAGCAGACCTGCCCAGACAGCTGTAATAATGCCCATGGCCGGAGTCGCGCCGGATGCAACCGCAAGTGAGATTGAGAGAGGGATTGAAATCAGAGCGACGGTAACCCCAGATCGCCAGTTTTGCGCAAATAATCGAAACATAGTGGTAAAAAATTGATTAAAAAAAGACCAAAATTAGTATACTCCTACCATGACAAGACGCAAGGATTATGATAAAGAGCTGCGGAGAACACTAGCAGCGTGCATGATGCGTGGCTGAAGAGAGTGTACTACGCCCGCTAGTTCATTGAGTGTTGCGCCAGTTGTGACAATATCATCAATGAGAATAACAGTGGCATTGGGAATAGCACTGGAAGCAACTGAGGTGAGTTCAAATGCGTTTTCAAGATTTGTGATACGTTCATTTGCCGTGACAGTTGTTTGGTGCTTTGTGTGGCGTGTCCGTATCACCAGATCATCTCGATAATGAATAGATTGCTCTGGGAGCCCTGCTTGTAAGAAGTGACAAATCATTTTTGCCAGCAGAAGGTTTTGGTCAAACCCACGTTCTCGAATCCGTCGCTTATGAAGCGGGACAGGGATGAGAATAATTGGTGAGAGGCTGCTTTGGTCTGTGCGTGTGAGTAGTTCTTGCATGCCGGGGGCGAGTAATGCTGCAAAGTCTCGGGCAAGTTCTGTTGCTCGATGAAATTTATACAGATCCATCGCGTGTTCCAATAATGGCTCATGATAGAGTCCAAGAGAAATGAAGCTCTCAATAGATGAAGGAATGTGTGGCCAAGCTTCAATTTGCGGGTGGCATACTTTTGTCATGCATGAAACGCACGTCCATGTATCATAAGAACCACAACCGGGACAGCGGCGTGGGAAAAAGGTATCGATGAGGGTGGTCAGCAAATTGTTGCGACCGTGGTTCATTCAATTTTGAGGGTAATAGCTTTTTTTGTATTGAGATCAATTCGGACAGTGCGCGGTGTGCGACCTGAAGCCGTTTCTTGGAATTGCAGTAAGGCATCTGCGAGTGGTTCTTCAATCAATGTTGCAATTTGTTGTCGGACACGTCGTGCGCCAGAGTCGGCCTCAAAGCTAATTGTGCCGATATATTTTTTTACGGCCGCTGTGATTGTCGGCTTGATGTGTCGTTGTTTTAACCGCGCTTCTAGATCCTTTAGCTCTAAGCTGACAATTTTTGCCATATCAGCAGGACTCAATGCTTCAAACAACAGCCGGTAGTCAATGCGATTTAAAAATTCACGAGGAAAGGTATCTTGAAGCATCTCTTTCATGAGCAATTGTAGCCGATCTTTTTTAATCGCCTCACCGTCTGTGTTCTTTGTGCCAGTTGCCTCAAGGTCAAAACCAAGGCCCGCTTGTTGGTTGAGTAGTGGTACCCCAACATTTGTTGTAAGGATAATAATGGTGTTGTGAAAATGAATAACACGGCCTGTATTATCTGTTACTGTTCCATCGTCTAGAATTTGCAGTAAGACATTATAAATATCTGGATGTGCTTTTTCAATCTCATCAAACAAGACAACAGAGTAGGGACGTTTTCGCACTTCTTCTGTAAATGGAATAGTGTCATTATGACCAACATAGCCGGCTGGCGCGCCAAGAAGCTTACTGACAGTAAATCCTTCAGAGAATTCTGACATATCAATACGAATCAGTGCTTCTGGATCGCCGAAGTGGTACTCAGCAATTTTTTGAGCAAGGAGTGTTTTTCCAACACCAGAAGGTCCAGAAAACAAGAAACTTCCAAGAGGGCGTTTTTGACTATTTAGTCCAGCCACTGAGCGCTTGATGACTGACACAACAGTATGTACCGCTTCTTTTTGACCAACAATTGCGGTATTCAATCGTTTTTCAAGATCAGTAATGTGCGCACCTCCATTGCCAAGAATTTGACGTACTGGAATGCCGCGTATTTTTTCAATGACTCGCGCAATGTCTTCCGGGGTAATTGTGACAACAGGAATCTTCAGTGCACGGACAGTTGTTTCAAGTTTTTGTAACTCACGGTCAATTGCTTCACTGCGTTCTTTTAATTCAAGAGCTTCTTGGAGTTTTTCCGCGTCTACCGCTGCATCTTTATCGCTTAATAGGCGAGCATACCGACGTTGGAGTTTTTCAAATTGTTTGAGTGGCTCTGGAACAATTTCATTGACGCGGGCACGAGCGCCAGCTTCATCGATTAAATCAATCGCTTTGTCTGGGAGGTTTTTGTCTGGAATATACCGAATCGACCAGCGCACAGCAGCGACCAGCGCTTCATCTGTGTATGTCGCATGATGGTAGGTTTCATAATATTTTTTAATGCCACGTAGAATTTCTATAGCATCAGATTCATTCGGTTCGCTGACAATAATTGGCTGAAAGCGACGCTCGAGAGCTGCATCATGCTCAATATGTTTGCGGTATTCTTCACGTGTTGTTGCACCAATGCACCGAATGTCACCTTTGGCGAGCGCGGGCTTGAGCATGTTGGCCGCATCCATACTGCCGCCTTGTGTGCCACCAGCACCAACAAGCATGTGAATCTCATCAATAAAGATAATAATGTCTGGGTTGGCTCTGAGCTCATCAACAATTTGTTTCATTCGACCTTCGAACTCACCGCGATACATTGAGCCTGCAAGTAGTGCAGATAAATCAAGCGACAAGACCCGTTTATGTAACAGTGCGTCTGGCACACGTCCTTCAGTAATTCGTTTTGCGAGTCCTTCAACGATAGCTGTTTTTCCGACCCCTGGATCGCCAATCAATACAGGATTATTTTTATTACGACGTGATAAAATATGAATTGCCCGATCAATTTCTGTTTCTCGCCCGACAACAGAATCAATGGTTTCTACAACACCTTCTGCAGTTAAATCTTTAGAAAAAAAATCTAATGCTGGCGTTGCTTGATGTGTCGCACTTGATTGTTCTTTAGTTGTAGTCGTCGTGTGGTTCATGGAAGGAGGGGTATGTAAATGAGGAGTCGATGGCTTTTGGATCATTGATTGAATGCGGAGAAGTTTTGTACCAGCACCGACAATGTGCTCGAGGGGATTCATGAGTTGCTCTACTGTGAGCCCCTGTTTTTTGAGTATGCCTTCGATCAATGGATCGTGTTCTTGTAGGAGAGCACTGAGTAAGTGTTCTGTTCCAATGTGTCGATGTTCTGCGGTTTTTGCAATGACTGCTGCGCGTTCAATACAGCGTTTACTTTCTTCAGTGAACACTGGTAGGAATGTCGGCAGCTCGCCATCACCTGGTTCAGGCATGCCTTCAGCAATGTGTTCGATTGTTAGGTCAAACTGTGACAATATTTCTTGCGCCAAACACCCTTTTTCCATGGAGAGTGCAGCAAATAGCACAATCGGTGTTACACCTTCTTCTCGTCGTTGATACGCAAGATCAATAGCGCTCGTGAGTGATGAACGAATATGGTCAGTAAAAAGATGGAGAATATCTGAATTCATATGAAACAATAGAGTACAAAACAGTACGTTTTATCTACGAGCGATGCAAGCAAATAGATTAGGCTTTGTTTGAACCAAGAGCTGGAGCTTCCTGCGTGTCCTGCAGAATAGCAATTCCTGCTCGATCAGCATATAAAACGTAGAGGTAGATTACCCCAAATGGTGTCAGAGTCAAGATAGAAATCAGTGAGCCTAAGAGGTTGAGTGATTGCAGGGCAATAGAGATGATGGTAAAGGCAAAAGAGACGACAATGATGCGCCAGATAAAACCTGACCAGACAGGGCGAGTGAGTGACCAGCTATATCGAACTGATTCACGGACATGGTGATTTTTTTCAATGATACTAAATTGCGCAAAGAGAAGCATGCTTGAGAATAACAATCCGAGTAGTGTTGGAATAAGTGTTAACCAGATGAAAATAGAGTTCATGAGGTCGTATGACAAGAATCCTAAAATCACACCAATAATGAGCATGATGACCGCACCAAATACAATTCCTGCAGCACCATAGAGTGCAACAAAGATGCTTTGTAAGAGGTATTTCCATAAATACCGAAACGCATGTTCAAAAACGCCAATGACAGTTGTTTTTTCATGGTGCACAATGAGATAAATCATTGCAACAACGCCATAGAGCGCAACAATAATCAGAGCAACAAGCAAGATCATGCTGACGACAAATGCAATGTTTGTAATGCTCACAAACGCACTAAATGAACCCGCATTCAAACGGCCAATCGTAAAGAGTGCTTGAAAGATTCTCCAGAGAATAAATACCAATGCATTTGGAACAATCGAAACAAGTGCAATTTTCCCAAAGTGGTTAAAGTAAATACCAAATGATCGTTTAAATGTTTCTTTCAATGAAAGAAGAGGTGTTGTTTGTGTTTCATTCATAGTAGTTGCAGTATATCGCGAAACAGAAAAGAGGACAATCGATTCTTATTGTCCACCCGCCATTTGCTGCAGCGCGGCGATTCGGTCCTCAATAGGAGGATGTGTCGAGAAGAGGCGTGATGCAAATTTCTTTTTGCCAAATGGGTTTGCGAAAAATAAATGAGCCGTTGCTTGATTGGCTTTACGCATTTGCATCCCATTGTTTTCTTGCTGAGCAATTTTTTGGAGTGCGCCAATCAGTCCATCCGCATAACGTGTCATCAATACAGATGATGCATCAGCAAGGTATTCGCGTTTTCGAGAAACGGCGAGCTGAATGAGTTGCGCTGCAATTGGTGAAAGAATAATTAAGACAATGCCAATGACCATAAAAATAAGCTGAAGGCGAGCATCTTTATTATCACTATCACCACCACCACGACGGCCAAAAATAGTCATGCGCAGCATCCAGTCTGCAAGAAGTGCGATAATGCCAACGAGTACAACAACAATGGTCATGACTCGAATGTCATAGTTTTTGATGTGTGAGAGTTCATGCCCAATCACTGCTTCAAGCTCTTCATTTTCTAAGCCATTAATAATGCCGGTAGTGAGCGCGATTGATGCGTGCTGTGGATCGCGACCTGTTGCGAAGGCGTTCATCACTGGATCGTCGATGATGAAAATACGTGGCATTGGAATCCCAACGGTAATTGTGAGATTTTCCACCATGTTCCAGACGTACGGACTATCTTCTTTTTGAATTTGTTTTGCGCCAGAAGCGGCAAGTGACAAGCTATCTCCAGCAAAGTAGGAGACAAGTGTCATGATGATTGAAATGATAGAGGCAAAAAAGAGATAAGAATATGCATATTCACTACTACCGCCAATGAAGTAGCCACCGAAATACCCAAGAGCGAGAATAAGCGCAATAAACAACGTTATTAAAAACGTTGTTTTCCATTTATTGCGTGAAATTTGTTGGTAGACCGTCATTAGAATTTGACTGCAACGTTTTCGCGTTCTTCCGCGTTTTCAATTTCAAAGAATTCGCGTGCGATAAATCCAAGCATGCCAGCAACTAAATTGGTTGGAAAGACTTGGAGTTTTGTATTGAAGTCTCGAACATTGCCGTTGTAAAAGCGGCGTGATGCCATGATTTTATTTTCTGTATCTGAAAGTTCGTCTTGCAGTTTTGCAAAATTTTCATTGGCTTTCAGTTCTGGGTATGCTTCTGAAACGGCAAATAATGTTTTTAATGTACCAGAGAGCATGTTGTCTGCTTTTGCAATTTCAGCAACATTTCCAGTTTTTTCTGCTGCCATTGCGGCTGTGCGAGCTTTTGTGACACTTTCGAATACTTCTTTTTCATGTGATGCATAGCCTTTGACTGCTTCCACAAGATTTGGAATCAGGTCAAAACGACGTTTTAATTGTACGTCAATATCAGACCACGCTTCGTCGACTTGGTTTTTTGAGCGAATAAGACCGTTGTAGACTCCGATCGCCCAAAAAGCGACGACAACAACGATTCCAAGAATAATCCATCCAAACATCATAGTTTTATAATTTAATGAATAACAGCTGTATTGTAGCGCTGTTGTGGGTAGTGTCAATCTTTTTTACTCTATTTACTAGATTTTTCCGAATATTCGTGATTTACTATCATTATATATAGTAGATGTCTTATGCAATCACTCAACGCGCAATTCACCGCAGTTTTTGAAGAAGCTTTTAAGCAGGCTGGTTTTGAGCAGTCAGCAGGAGCGGTGACGATTTCAGATCGTCCAGACCTGGCTGATTTTCAATGCAACGGTGCTTTGAAGGTTGCAAAACGAGCAGGCAAAAATCCCCGCGAAGTCGCACAAGGGATTGCTGATGCAGTTATTGATCTTCATAACCTCCTTATCAAATCCGTTACGGTTGAAGGGCCAGGGTTTTTAAATATTCATGTGAACAGCACAGCTCTTGCGGCGCACATTGATGCGCAAACTGCGGATGAGCGATATGGAATTGCAACTCCCGCGCACCCACAACAGATGACGATTGATTACGGCGGAATGAATAGTGCGAAGCCAATGCATGTTGGACATCTTCGTTCACTGGTTATCGGTGACAGCGTTAAACGCATGTTCGAATTTTTGGGGCACACTGTGACAAGCGATGTGCATCTTGGTGATTGGGGAACGCAAATGGGAATGATCATCACGCAGCTTGAACGCGAGCAACCGGAGCTTCCGTATTTTGACGCAGACTTTGATGGGTTGTACCCAGCAGAGTCACCAGTGACAATGCAAGAGCTAGATCGGATGTACCCAACAAGTTCAGCGCTCTGCAAAGAAGAATCAGAAGAAGGTAAGGAAGCGTTAGCAAAAGCGTTGCAGGCAACACATGAATTGCAAAATGGACGACGTGGGTATATCGCGTTGTGGCAGCATATCGCGCGCGTGTCACTCGAAGAATTACAACGTGATGTTGCATTGCTCGGAATTGAATTTGATTTGTGGAATGGTGAGAGTGCGTATCACGAATGGGCAGGCGAGATGATTGAACGTTTGCGTGCGGCCGGCTTTGCGACTGAGTCACGTGGCGCGCTGATTATTGATGAGCTTCAAACGCCAGAAGATAAAAAAGAGATTCCACCACTGCTGCTGACAAAATCAGATGGTGCATATTTGTATGGAACAACGGATCTCGCGTGTATTGATCAGCGTGTGCAGGAATTGAAACAAGATGCGCTGGTGTATGTGGTTGATGAGCGACAAGCGTTGCATTTTGAGCAAGTCTTTCGAGCAGCGCGCAAAACAGGCATTGCGCCGGAGAGCGTGACACTCACGCACGCCGGCTTCGGAACTGTGAATGGAAAAGACGGCAAGCCATTTAAAACGCGTGCTGGGAAAGCCATGAAATTGAATGTGTTGATTGATGAGGTTCTTGCAGCGACGCGCACACAAATGGAGCGTGTGAATGTCGGGCGAGATTTTTCTGCTCAAGAGCGTGAAGAGGTTGCGCGCACTGTTGCTGTCAGCTCATTGAAATTTGCTGATCTGATTAATGATCGCAAGACATCATACATTTTTGATATTGATGGCTTCACGCAATTTGAAGGCAAGACTGGTACATACCTTTTATATGCCGCAGTCCGCATGCAATCGTTGCTTGAAAAAGCTGAAACACAAGGCATTGCTGTCGCAGGGCAGGTGATTGATGCGCAGCTGTATGCAACTGAGGCTGGGCAAAACGCCATTCGAGCGGTTCAATTAATTCAAGCTGCCTTTCCAGAAGTGCTTGATCGAGCCGCGCGTGATTTCACACCGCATGTGCTTGCGCAATATGCGTATGATCTCGCAAATGCGTTTCATGCGCTCTATGCACATTGCCCAATGCTCGCTGAAGAAGACGCTGTTATTCGAAGTGGTCTGCTCGCTCAAGTGCGCAGTGTTCACGCACAACTCGTCACGGTTCTTGGTTTGCTTGGAATGAATATCCCAGAAAAAATGTAATGCGTATGCCAAGACGAACTGAGCCACGACCGCCAGCCCCAAGACCAAATCTCTTGGAACAATTACAAGAAACGCATGTTCATGTGTCTGCTGGTGAATTCAGAAAGCCAATGCGTGAGGCAATTCAAGAATTTGTGCTCGCTGGTGGAGTGCGAGGCGCGGCAGCAACTGCGGCAAAGCGTTGCGAGGATCAGCTGAATATTTCAACAGAGGATAATCAAGATCGAGTGGTTGTTGGCAATGACATCGTCGCTGTTGTTGATGGTTTTGGTGGTGGCAAAAATGGTCGTGATGCAGCTCAAGTGCTCGCAGAAGAGCTACTTCGTTTATCACCTGGTGTGCCATTTGATCGCGCAATCGAAGGTGCAATTGCACAATACAAAGCAAATCCTGACAAATTTCAAGAAGATGATGGAGCTTGTTTTGCAGCATGTCGCGTGATTGAAAAAACACTTGATGGTCAGTTAGTCGAGTTGTCGCATATTGGAGATTGTCGTGTGATTGTTCTAGATGCGGCTGGAAAAGTCATTGAAGAATCAGAAGATGATAGTCTTGTGAATCGACATGTCAAAAAAGGCGAGTTGTCTGAAAGCGATGCGCTTGTGTCGCAGCAACGAAACATTGTGAGCCGCTATGTTGCTAGAGCGCATCACGGGACAAAAATAACGTCACGCATGCGATTTGTTCCTAGTGGCGGGCGAGTGATTCTTGTGACTGACGGTGTGATGGATAATTTTTCAACAGCAGAGCTGGCGCGTGAAGTACATGGAAACACTGCGCGAGAAGCTATTGCGCATATTGATACGATTATTGATACTCGTGTTCAGTGGTTTGAAAAATGGAAGAAAGAGTATTCAGGAAACCCACACATAATGATTAGTCGCTTGATTGAAGAGCAATGGGAGCCAGTAGATCCTGTGACAGGTAAATCAGAAGATTGTTTTCCGGATGGATTTCAAGCGTTGCCAAAGCGCGATGATCGTGGAATGGTTATTGTAGATTTTTAAGATCGTACAGTTTTGTTATTGTAAAACTTTTGAGCACCTTTCGGGCACTATTACGTAATTGTAGGGTTGTGCTATGAATTTTTGTTTTTCTTGTATCAATAGCAAGACCTTTGATTTCAGCGCGAGCTTTCACTGCAATGCTACTGCTTTGAGCAATGCGAGTGAGCGTGACGTATGTATGTTTCTTTTTATCAGAAGAAGTGACGAGTAATTCAAGGCTTCCGTCGTTGCGAATATCTTGTAGCAAGAGTGTGTGTACTGTGAATTTTGTTTTACTTTTTATTCCAGTTTTTGTGTCTATGATTGCGCCAGTAAAGAGATTTATCGTACGAATTTGTTTTCCATTGTCTGACACAGTTACAATGCGCCCAGTGTTTTTAATAGTTGTATAGAGTGTTTTTTTTGAGGTTGTTGTTGTAAAGATCGTGTAGTCATAAACACTGCCATCTTTAAAGACAACGCGCACACTACCTCGAGTAAGTGGATTCACTGATTGGATTGCAGCTTTGTAGTCATCACTCGATGTGATCGATAAGTTTTTGTACGCTGGATGTGCACCATTGCTTGCGAGGGTATTCACCTCATCAATAACACCATCGCTATCATTGTCGATGCCATCACCAGATATTTCAATACCGTTATTTGCGATTGAGTCATTGGTGTCATTAGAATTGCTGACATAATTTTCTGGAGCTGTTGCGGTGCAAGAGAGCAGTGCGTCATTGCTTCCAAGGCCGTCGTGGTCAGTGTCACTATAATATGTTCGATTGGTTGTTACTGCGCTATCTGAATCATTACAGTCGTTTGTTCCAGAAACTGAAACTCGATAACCAGAAGAAGGAGTTGCGCTACAGATAGTTTCGGTTATACCACTGCCAATCGTATCGTTGTCTGCGTCTTGGTAGTATGTCTGGTTTGCAGAAACAGCGCTATCCGCATCATTGCAATCATTTGAGCGAATAACTGACCTGCGGTATCCAGCGGACGGGGTTGCACTACAAATTGTTTCCGTATTTCCACTACCAATCGTGTCACCATCCGCATCTTGATAGTATGTTTGGTTTGCGGACACCGCACTATCTGTGTCATTACAATCGGTGATGTCAGCAACCGATGTGCGATATCCAGCCGGAGCAGATGGAGATGCACCTTGGCAAAGAGTTTGTACATTTCCTGTGCCGCTGTCGTCACTATCTTGATCTTCATAATATGTATTTTGTGCGTAGATCGAGATATCTGTATCGTCGCAATCTGTGCCATCAAACAACACATGGTCAGTTGATGCTGCGTATCCGTCTTGGTCCGCATCAATACGTTGATAATACGTGTGTACAGCTCCAACATTTGCCAGGGTCACTTTTTGAAGGTATGACGCAATGCTAAGGTCAGGAAAATTGTCACCATTCCAATCGCCAACGATTATGGCATTGCCTGTATAGTTTGAGTAACCAGACACTAAACTATCAATTTGAATATCACTCACTGAGTTGAGAGAGTCTGCTGTCATCGCCGTACTTTTTCCATAAATGATATTCACCCGTCCCCCGGCTGGATCATATTGTTGCGGTGTTCCAATGAGAATATCATCGTATGAGTCATTGTTGATATTTCCGCCGGTGATTGCGGATCCAGTATTGCCGTATTCTCGACCACCAGAGATTTGCACAATACTCGCATCAGAAAGGGAGCGAGAGGTGAGTCGCGTGCTACTGCCGTAGATAATATAGATACTCCCACCATCAGTGAATGCAGAGTCATCGCCAGGAGCGCCAATAACAAGATCGTCATAGGTATCATTATTGATGTCACCAACAATAGAGACTGAAGAGCCCGCTTTGTCAAAATTTTGTTCCCCAGTGAGAGTGATTGCAGATGATAGATTTATGGTCGAGCTTAAGCTACTGCTTCCATAGATGACATATGTCTTACCATTTCCTCCACCGCACTGACATGCGCCAATGACAATATCGTCGTATCCATCATGATCAAGATCTCCGCTGGCACTGACGCTTGTGCCAGTATAGTCATAATCCGTTACCCCATTTATTTTCACATCACGAGATGTAAAGCTACCACTCCCAAACCGACTGCCATTTAAGCCGTATTTAATGTAGAGAGATCCAGGGCCAACAAATAGCGATGTATTACTTTGAAACTGTGCTCCTACTGTAATATCATCGCGACCATCTCCATTCACATCCCCAATGCTGAGACTATTGCCAACGTACCCAACCCCTGATTCCCCAGTAAATTTACGCACAGAACTATCTGTGACACTAATAGAGGAGAGGGGTGCGCTTTGACCATACACTAGATAGACAGCTCCATTTGCTCCGTAGCCAGTAGCTCCCATGAAGATATCATCATATCCATCATTATCAACATCACCAACTGCGACAGCGCCGCCAAGGAAGTCTTCTTGATTTTCCCCAGTAATAGTAACTGCGCTAGTAATCGTCGAGTCGTTCCATTGACTACTGCTGCCATAGATGATTGAAACACGACCGACATTTTCATCAGAGGCGCTGCTTCCTTTGTCGTATCGATCTGATCCAATGACAATATCTTCAAAGCCATCGTTATTAATATCACCTTTTGCAAGGGCTGAGCCGAATTGTTGGTCGCCAGTTGAATCATTTGCCCAAAAAATATCATCCATTTCTAATGGAATATTTGTTGTTGCATGCACGCTCAAGGGCGTTCCAAAAAACAAGAGAGTAATCGTAAAAAGGAGGTAGATATATTTCATGCAATGAAGTATAGACTGCCGAAAGTCTTTCGTAAAATCAGTATTATTGCGTTAGGATGGTTTTTTTGCCACAATACGTCAGTATGCGTATTGGAATTGATTGTCGAAATGTTATTGATCACGCCGACGGGCAGCTGACGGGTGTTGGGAATTATACGTTTTCATTAGTGAATGCGTTGTCTGCTGAGTTTCCTGAGCACCAATTTCAATTATTTATTCACTCACGAGAACAGCTCAGTGACTCAATTTCGTTTTTAATGCGGCGCGATAATGTTGATATTGTGCCGATTGCAGAAAATGGTGTTGTCCCCTTTGTAACAAGTCATTGGTCCCTGGCACAAGCGGCAAAGCGCGCAGGCTGCGATGTGTTTCATGCGCCAGCGTATGTTGCGCCATGGTTTATGAGTGTCCCGACAGTTGTAACTGTCCATGATTTAGCAATTTACGAGCATCCAGAATGGTTCGCGAAACAGTCGCCAATTTCACGTCGCTTGCTGGTGCCACGTTCAGTGAAACGAGCTGCACATGTGATTGCGGTTTCTGAATACACAAAAGAAAAGGTGCATCAGTTTTTTGATTTGGAAGATCAACGTGTTCAAGTGGTGTATGAAGCCGCGGTGATTTCCAATTTGTTATTGCAAGAGTTGGAAAATATTATGATTGGATTGCGGGAGTATTATCATTTGGCTGAAGACTTTTTCTTTTTTGTCGGGACAGTTGAGCCACGCAAAAATTTAGTGCGAGCAATTGAAGCATTTGAAAAAACGGTTGTGGCGCTGCGCGCGGCAGGTGATCCACGAGCCGCAGAGGTAGAGTTTGTGATTGCGGGTCGACTTGGGTGGAAATATGAAGCGGTGCAGAAGGCAGTTGAAGATTCCAGTGTGTCGCGACAGATTCGATTTATTGATTATGTCTCAGAAGGGGAGAAGATGGCACTGATCGCGCACACACATGCATTGCTCATGCCATCGCTTGATGAAGGTTTTGGTTTGCCGGCAGTAGAAGCAATGAGTATTGG
>CAZBLE010000011.1:0-31558 GCA_964492735.1 uncultured Gammaproteobacteria bacterium | reverse complement strand
AACGATAGAGTCGTGACTGCACGGGAGACAGCACAGTACTGAACATTGAAACAACCGGATCACTAATATGAAGCAATCGTACAAGAATCACTCCACACGCAACAATACCAATAACTGCAGCAGCGGTTGCAAAAGACGGGACTCGCCGTTTAATCATATCAATTGATTTTCAAGAAATTAATCAAACTCCGATGGAGATGCAACGAAAAAATCTTTAGCGGCATCAATGTCTTCAAGGATAATTCCTGTTCCACGCACAACAGCAGTCAGCGGATCGTCAGATGCTTGCTACGGATCATCAACAATGTGAACAGGAATTTGAATGTCATTTGCAATCCGCTTATCAATTCCTCGAAGCAGCGCCGTGCCTCCAGATAATAAAATACCGCGACTATAAATATCCGCGACTAATTCAGGAGGCGTTGCCTCAAGAACCATTTTAATATTATCAACCATTGAATGAATTGAACGTGCAATCGCCTCTCGTATGTGGTTACTCGTAATAACAATTTCACGAGGAAGACCGGAGACAATATCGCGACCACGAACAGTCATTTCCATTAAGTCGTCACTTTTAAATGCCGAGCCAATTTGGATTTTTGCTTCTTCCGCACTGCCCTCACCAAGCAAAATATTAAAATGATCTCGTACGTAGTTTACAATATTTTTGTTCAATTCATTTCCTCCAAGACGCATTGAACGGAACGAAACAATGCCTCCAAGTGAAATAACAGCAATAGAAGTTGTTCCAGCTCCAATATCAACAATTAATTGCCCTGCTGAATCTTCGATAGGCACACGACTTCCAATTGCAGCTGCCATTGGTTCAGGAATTAAAAAGACCTGGCGTGCGCCAGCATGTAACACAGCATCTTCAACAGCCTTCCGTTCTACTTCAGTAACATCTAATGGAATCGCAATAACAACGCGCGGCTTTGCGACAATCGATAATGTTTCACGATGCACTGTATCAATAAAGTACTTCAACATTTTTTCTGCAATCTCAAAGTCTGAGATAACGCCATCAACTAATGGATTGCTTGCGATGATATGCGGTGGCGTCTTGCCGATCATTTGCTTTGCTGAATGACCCACAGCAATGATAGCGTCTGTCCGAGTATTTACTGCAACAACAGAAGGCTCGTTAATAACAATACCCTTTTCTTTCACGTACAAAAGCGTATTGGCTGTTCCAATATCAATACCGATATCCCGTGTAAATTGACCAAAAAAACGTTGAAACATAGTTCGGGAACTATAGGTTTTTTTGAGCCATTCGTCAACCGTCTAATGAACACAAAATGTGTTCATTATGAGGCTTTTAACGAACAATCTTGACGATGTCTTGAAAGGTCACTGCTATAACCAAGAGCATCAAGAGCACGAAGCCAATACTATGAATAATCGTCTCTGTTTTTTCGCCTACTGGCTTACGACGCACCTTTGTGAGAACAGTGAAAGCAATCCGACCACCATCCAGCGCTGGGATTGGCAAAAGATTAAATACTGCTAAGTTTGCCGACAATAACGCCATAAACTGCAGAAGACTTGAAAGTCCTAGATCAGCTGCTCCGCGTGTAATTTTTGCAATACCAACGGGACCTGCGAGATCTTGTGTCACAGATTCATTTGTAAATAAACGGGTCACAATTTCTCCAAAGCCGATGAAAATTGCCGCGATACTCTTCCCTGTCTCTACCGCACCATTCCATAGTGCGAGATGTGGTGGGTATTGAATCGTTTGAATAGCCGCAAGCCCAACCCCGATTCCAATATAACCATCGCCAGAATCAAGTGTAATTTTTTCTGGAGCGATAGAAATAGTCTTTAATTCATTGTTTGTACGCACTTCTAGATTTAGCGGGATAGAAAGATCTGATTCAGTGAATCCTTGCACGTCTTGGACAGTATCAATCGCGCTATCATTACGCTTTAAAAGCACATCACCAGTTTTTAAACCAGCTCGAGCAGCTGGAGTTTCAGGACGAACAGTTGTAATAACGACTTCTGAAACACCGCCTGATACAGCCCCTGCTGTGCCCACGGGTGTCTTTACTCCAATTGCAAACGCAGCAGAAAACAACAACCACGCAAGTAATACATTCATTCCAATCCCTGCAAAAAGAATGAGGAGTTTTTTCATGAATGGTTGAATCGCAAAACTATCAGCGTCGTGTAAACGATGCTTTTTTGATTCGTGCTTATTCGGATCAACCTCTTCAATTTCCTCACCAGCAATGCCTTTAATTCGAACAAAACCGCCTAACGGTACAACATTAATAGAATACAACGTCCCACGCCATGTCACGCCGAGCATGCGCGGAGGAAAGCCAAATCCAAATTCATCAACTCGCACACCTGACCATTTTGCGGCAATAAAGTGACCAAATTCATGGATACATACAAGAACTCCAAGTACAAGAATAAACAGCACAATGGTAAGAAGTGTATCGAGCATACAATTACACAGTCATTAATTCTTTTTCTTTTGCGGCTGCATGCTGTTCGATTTGTTGGTTTGCGGCATCAACCTGAGATTGAACATCCTTTTCAATACGAAAATATTCATCCTCAGAAATCTCTCCAGACTTTTCACTTGCCTTTGCGTCTTTGAGTAACTGTTCACGTACTTTTCGCACTTGCACACGAGATTGCTCTGTAATCGTGCCTACAAGCTTCACAAGGTCTCTGCGACGCTCTTCTGTAAGTGGTGGAAGTGAGATACGAATCAACTGACCGTCAACTGCTGGACTTGCTTGTAACTTTTCATCTGCAGCAACTGCTGACTCAATCGCCTGCACCAAAGATTGATCCCATGGCTGAATGACAATTTGCTGTGGCTCAGGAGTTGAGATACTTGCAAGTTCCAAAAGCTTCATTGGATTGCCATAAGCCATCACCGTAATATTTTCAACCATTGAAGGATTTGCGCGGTTTGTTCGAATCCCTCGTAGCTCAGCTTCAAGGTGTGTGATAATTTCTGTAAATTGAGGATTTTCCATACGTGAAGAATAGTAATTATTGAGTTGGTACAATTTGAAAAAATGTGCGTTTTGGTTTCGGTGGATTTTCTGTCCCAGCAAATATAATGTTACTTTCAGGGTCTTCTGGGGTTAAGTACTCTGGGATAAGCGAAGTGATAATTCCAGTTGATGCAAAATTATCAATTGTTTTCCATGTCGCGCCATAGTCCTCTGACTTATGAATCTTACTCCCTACAGCAAATAATAAGAGCTGTGGAGCACCAGGAATTGTTGTGACTGCACGAATCCGTGAATTTTGCTCTGCAGCTTTTGCAATAAGCGTATCTACACGATTCCATGTCTTTGTGCGATCGAGAGACAAGTATAATCCCTCACTTGTAGTTGCATATATTTTCTCTGAATCATTGACATCAAACACAATGCTTTTCACTTGGAAAAAACCAGGGTTTGTATTGATAAATAAATCCCAGTCTTGTTGTTCTTTTATTAAGGCCGGATCAGTTTCATCAGGTTTGTATGTTCGTGAAACCATGTTTTTCCAAACATACCCACCATCCTCTGATCGATATATATTGCGATCGAGTTCTGTAATGTATAGTAAGCGACTATCTGTTGGCGACATTAATAAATCAGTCACTGGACCATCAATATCAAGATATGAATTCCAATTCACACCTTCATCTTCTGAGATTAAAATTTGACCGAGTGTTGTCCCAATAATCAAGCGCTGCGGATTAAACCAATCAATAGCGATACGTGTCGGCTCGCCTCCTGCCACGTCACGATAAATCACATTCCAGGTTGCACCTGCATCGGCAGATTTTAAAATACTTGTTCCATATGTAATATAGAGAATCTCTGAATTCAGTGGATGAATCTGAAGATCGCGCACGAGTCCTGTTGCAATTCCTGTCTGAACCCACTGTTCACCATTTGTGAATGTTTTATAGACACCATTTTGTGCTGTTGTAATGTAGATCACATTCCGATCTTTTTGGTCCATGCGCATTTTTACGACATTTGTTGGCGCGATGGTTACAGTGCCTTTTTGGTCTTGAGAAACAAACAGTTTTGGCAACCATGTTTCAGCAAGGTCATCAGAAAAATAGACACCACCTGATGTAGTATCTTGACTTGAGCCTCCCCCACAACTCTGCCCCATGAGCAGTAATGCGAATAACCCAATAGAAAATACTGTCGCACGTGAAAACTGATATGTGTTCATAAAAATAAAAATGAATCGAGAATCATTTGACTATTGACAGTATGACAAATTTTTCGGAAATATTCAATTTTACGTAAATCAACTTCTGGGTATGTTTCGTGAAGTTGCTGCATACCGATAATATAGGCCTCTAACTGATCTCTTTGCGCTTGCCCTTTTTTTGTTTTTTTTGAAAAATGCGTCTCAATCATTGCATGGCGAGCAGTTACATCAGCGGCTAAAAACATATTCCAAAAATCAGCAATCTCAGGATTTACAACACCTTCTTCCATAGAAAGATTGATTGTCTGTGAGCGAGACTGAATGGTCTGCAACAACTGGTCAGCATGTTGAACGCCGAAGAGAATATGATGTGGAAATTGCAGCTCTTCAGTTGTTTTTAGTAGCGCATTTTGCACTGCAAGTGACAATTGAGTAGCATCTGGGATGACAACAACCAATCCTGCATTGTTGATTGTTTTATAACGAAAATGTTGCTGAATGCGCTTCACGTGTTCTAGTATCACCAGCGGATTTTCTGAATCTGGGGCAATAATTAAAACACGTGGGTCATTCACTACTGTGGTGATATCTGACTCTTGTATACACACGCCAGCGAGTGCTAACGCTGCGGTTTGATACTGACCATGAGGCGCCTCAACAATTACTGTTGGCGCAGTCGAACGCCTAGATAATTGTTCAAACAATGTAACAAATTGCGGCGCGAGATCTTGTGTGTCTAGACTTCCAATAATCATAGAATACCCTGCTGAATACTATCCCATGTTTGCAGCGCAGTTTCACTCCAAGAAAATTCTTGAGCACGTTTTCTTCCAGCTTCAATCTGAGCGGCAAAGGTGTGTGGTCCGTCAGGCGCATCAATAACATGAGTAAACGCCTGTGCTATTGCTGCGGTACTATAAGGGTCAAAAAATATTGCGGCATCGCCAGCGATTTCACGCAGTGGTTGGATGTCCGAACAAATAACCGGAACCGAATAATACATCGCCTCTAAAATTGGCATACCAAATCCTTCATATAAAGAAGGGAATGCAAACACCTGCGCGCTCATCAGCAATGAAACAATTTCTGAATCGGAAATATACCCTGTAAAAATAACCCGTTCTTGAAGACCTTCTGCAGCAATAAACTCTTGAATGCTTTCCGCTCCAAAACCAAGTCCTCCCGCAAACACTAATACAGCCGAGGTGTCCCCTGTCTTTGTATATTCCGCAAACGCCTCAACTAACCGGCGAGAATTTTTTTTCTCTTCAACGCGGCTAATGGTGAGAATAATTTTTTTATCCCGTAAGTTATAGCGATCGAGAATCGTATCATCTGGCTGGTTGTTTCGAACATGCAAACCATTATAGATTTTACGCAATCGATTTTTTACCTGTGGCGCGATCTTCAAAATTTCTTGCAGTGAAAAATCTGAGATCGTAATAATCTGACGAGCTTTTTTTATCGCGAGATGAAAAGAAAATCGGTGATATCGTAGCTCTGACTTGCCATACAGTTCTGGGTGCGAAAAAAAACCAACATCATGAATCACCGTAACAGTATTTTTTGGCGAGACAACGGGGATCGTGTGCGCCGGAACATACAACACATCCGGTCGATGCAACAGCATTTCAATAGACAAGCGAATTTGCGTCCAAAATAATTTTGGCGGCCATGCTAATACATGCACTTCCCAATTCTGCGGTAATGGCAAAAGATCTTCTTTTAATGGCTCTTTCACATACAATCGCACTGTATGTTCACTTGGGATGATATTTTTTAGCTCTTGAATAACGTGCCAACTATACCATTCCGTGCCAGTTCTGTGGTCAGTATTCGCGCGTGACGCATCAATTCCAATAATCATATAGGCAGACGCTACTCTATCGATTTTCCATGATCGAGCGCTTGTATGACTCAAGATTTTCAAGAGCAATTCCTGTGCCCCGCACAACGTTTAATAAAGAATCTTCTGCGACATACGTTGGAACATCTGTCGCGCGTGACAATAATTCATCTAAATTACGCAACTGCCCAGATCCACCAGATAGCACCATACCTTTTTCAATCACATCTGCAGCCAGTTCCGGTGGTGTTTCTTGCAAGACAGATTTTACCGCATCAATTAAATCATGGAGCTCTGTTTGAATCGCCTCTGTAATATCATCAGATGTAACACTAATGGTTCGTGGAAGACCTGTAATCACATCACGTCCACGCACATCCATTGAGAGTGGCTTTGCCAGTGGCAGTGCGGATCCAATACTAATCTTCAGCTCTTCAGATGTACGCTCGCCAATCGCAAGATTATGTTTACGACGAACGTATTCCATAATCGCAGCATCAAATTTTGTTCCCCCAATACGGACAGATGTATTTGCAACAATACCACCAAGTGAGATAACGGCAATTTCTGAAGTACCACCACCAATTTCAATAATCATGTGACCACTCGCAGAACCAATTGGAATACCAGCCCCAATGGCTGATGCAATCGGCTGTTTGATGATATAGGCCGCTTTTGCTCCAGCTTGAAGAGTCGCATCAATCACAGCACGACGTTCTGTTGAGGTAATTCCAGCCGGGACAGCAATCATCACTTCTGGCGCAAACAAACGAACACCGCCTAATGCTTTGTTAATAAAATACCGCAACATCGACTCAGTTGTTCTGTAATCTGCAATAACACCATCTTTGAGCGGCTTTTGTGCAACAATCGTATCTGGAGTGCGTCCTAGCATCTGTTTCGCCTCATTCCCTACAGCAAGCACTTTTCGATCTTTCAATGAAATAGCAACAACAGATGGTTCATTGACCACGATTCCTTTTTTTGGAACAAATACCAATGTATTTGCTGTTCCTAAATCAATTGCAATTTTCTTTGAAAGCACCGGTTTTATTGAATACTAATCAGTCGGTCAACAAGAAGGTTTCCAGTCACCGAAGCTGCATTATCCTCAATTTTTGCGTCCATGTCAATGGCTGTTACAGAGCCAACCTTTTTACCAATATCATAGCGCATTGTGAAGCCGTGAGCGCGTGTGCCAGCCTGTTTTTGTACTAATAAGTGGTATTCATCACGCTTGATATCTGATACAACACTTTCTGGTAATTTATACTTTAATTTGATTGTTCCGGTTTTGTCTTTTGCTTCAACAGAGAAGAATCCCTCAACAACAGTATATGTAGAGGTTGTTCCATCTGCTTGCTCGACAGTTTGTGTACTGACTTCTGCCTCTGCATGCTTCCCTCCAAAATAATGATCATTTGTCAGAAAGCCGTCATTTTCAACCAGTTGCGCGCCTTCTGGTAAATAGAAACGGGTATGAGTGCGATAGCGATCTGCAATGAAAAATCGATCAGGCTTTCCATTAAATACATACTTCATTTCAGCAGTACCATAATAATCACCGCCTTCTTTAGAAACTGAATAGTTCAGTGTACGCTCCATTACCTTATCTGTTTTTAATGCAGCTAAGTTTGCATCAATAACCATCAGATAATCTGAATCATACGACTTCACTTCTCCTGCCCAATTTTCTTCGACAATTAGGCGCTGTGTTGCTGGATCATCCGAATACAGTAAAATTTGCTTTTGGTCGACATTCTGACGAAATACTGTCCATATCTGTGGAAATTTTGATTGTGGTAAACCGAAGAGTTGATCAATGAGTGAACTTGCAAGTTTTCCGATAATCTCTTTACGAGTCGCATCGGTTTTTCCTTCACCTTCGTAATTAAACTCAGTTTTAAACTGTAACTGATCGGTTAAATTGTTGTTATTAAACGCAGCCCCTTCAACGGTAATTGGACCGGTTAGTGACAACAATGACGCGATAAAATCAGGAGTCACTGCAATCACGCCATCAAAATCTTGTTGGTCCGGAATTGGAAGCAATACCGCTTCTTCATTGTATCGCTCTTGAGCTTTGGCGGCAGTTGCTGGAAAATGTGGATCCCAGTTAATGTTACGCATCAGATCATTTTGTGTTGTTGTCCAATGTGCAATCGGCCCTGGAGCAGGCGCAGTAACAGCGTCGCGAGCTGGGTTATCAAGATTATAAATATTGTCTGTAAAAAAATTTTGAATATCCCCGTTCTTTACACTTAACACTCCGTAGGTACCAATAAATCCACCAGTCGGTCTGAGCTCATTATTATTTTGCAACAAGAAAAGATATTTTTTCTCTTGTGGGTATCCTAAAATTGAAGGGAGTGATTGCGCGAGCGGGATAGCTTGCGTTACAACACTTTCTAATAACGGAAGTTGCTCTTTCACTGGATTGACAGCACTACGCACTGGACCTGCTAAACCTTTTTCTGGAATGTTTTCGATTGCCAAAACAGCGATTTGAATATCAGAACGCACTGATTGCAAATCAACATTTGACTCTGCAAGCACTTGTAAGATCTTCCCTTTATCTTCAGAGCTAATGTCAGAAATAGATGTATCTTTTCCATTTTGTGTGAGTACAGCATTTACTTCACCGCCAAGAACCGCAACTTTTTTCAAACCAGATGACAGGTTACTTGCAGCAATAAGCATTTGATCAGCCGCTTGAATCTGAGGCCGCACGCCAGGAATATATTTATAGACCATAAAACGCTGAAGCTTATCATGCGACGTTGTGAAATGATCATAGGCTTCCCCGAGCTCTTTTTCAGCGGTATCAAACTCTTGATTTTGAATTGCCTCTTGTGCAGACTCGAGACTCGCCTTTCCATCAAGCGCTTCCGTCATGACCGCTTGAGCTGCTCGGAAATTCACAAGACCCCAAAGTAGCAACACGGCAACAACAATACCAACAAACAACACAATGCTCAAAAGAATTTTTTTTGGTCGACTCATGGTTTGCCAAAAATGAAAACGCGATTTTTTATGATTTTGAAGAAGGTTTGTCATGTTGTTTGTTAACGTTTGATTTTTTTAAATACACCCACCAATCCATTAAATGCCGACGCGTAAGATAGGAAACCGCTTGTAATACAGAGAAACGGCTTGTGACAGACTGGCGCTGGTGATAGTGAATAACATGCTGAGTGTCGGGCAAGTATATCACATCATATCCCGCCTGTCGTGCCCGATCACATAATTCATAATCGGCAAAATACAAAAAAAAGTTTTCGTAAAACCCGCCAATTTCTTGTATCACAGACGCACGGATCAACATGCATGCTCCAAGTACCCAGTCGACTGATCGAATGTCGTTATGATCAAAGTCGGTCATTAAATGACGCGCAATATCACGCTTTGCCCATGGAAGCTTTCCGAGAAAGCTGCGACGATATGCTGGAGTGAGTAATGAATATTTTCGATAACAAGAAAATTGAATTGTGCCATCTGGATTATGCAACTTTGGACCAAGAATAGCTGTCTGTTGGTGCTCATCCATATACGAAACCATGCGCACAATATCTGCAGCATCTTTCAGCATGATGTCTGGATTAATAATCATCACATACTCACCTGTTGCCTGACGGATACCAACATTATTCCCTTTTGCGTGACCACCGTTTTCTGGGTTTGCGATAATCGTAATCGGTGCTTCTGGGTAGGTATTCTGAACACTTTGCACCAACTCAAGTGATTCGTCGTGTGACGCATTATCAACTACAATAATTTCATACGAAAACGGCAATTCAAGCTTCGCCAAATACTCACAACAAATTCGAAGATGGTGTGGGGAGCGGTAATTTAATACAACAAATGAGAGTTTCATACTCCGCTGATTGTACAATACGCTGGCGTATTTTTCAATGATTGGGAGTGTTGTTCAACGGCGCGCTTTTTGCAGTGAAATAGCAGTAGCCATAAACACAATAACACCAAAACCAAGCGGGTGATTAAGGTATGGCGTGAACATATGAGTTGCAGCAAGAGCAATAAAAGCACCAATAAGCGGCAGAAAATACACATTCACTGTGCGGTTGCGCCACAGATCGTGAGCGAAGATAAGTAGTGGCGCAAGGAACAGTAGTGTGCCAAGAATGCCAAATTTAAGAACAAAGTCGAGATAACCCCATTCAAAAGCGTAGGTGGTATATGTTCCGTCTGGTGATTTTTGTCGGATACGCGGATCGTTCGAAATATACGTGACTTGACGTCCAATGCCAGATCCAAAAACTGGATGTTCTTTGATTGCAGCTTTGAGTGGTGGGAGTTGTTGCCAACGTGAGGCAGCGGCCGCTTCCCCGCTGAGGTTCCCAAGTCGAGAGCCAAGTAAGTCACCAATGTTTGATTTTGGAAACCCAGGAATTTCAAGATTCACAATACCAAGCAGTAATCCATATGCGAGCACAACAGAAACTCCATACACCACTGCAGCCAGCGCAAGTGAGCCAAAGCGTTGCCAAGAAAACCGATCAGCGAGCAATACGAAACTCAGTGTCACAATCGCCACTGCGGCCGCAAACCAAAAGCTGCGTGAGAAACTAATGAGCACAACTGTCAAAGCAGAAATCAGCAGAAAAAATAATGCGACAACAGCCGTATTCGCCTTCCACCAACCACGGTGCGGTGTTAGTAGTTGTTTTACGCCGCGATCAATTTCAAATCGCTGTATAAACAACGGCAACAAGCCAATGCTCAACAATAAAACGTAAATTTGATTTTGCAAAAAAATGCGGGTAAAGCCACCAGCTTGTGGTGTAATTTCTCCCACTCCAGAATTTCGAATCCATTTATAGAGCGGCACTAAACCAGTACCAACAATTCCTGGCTGTGAAAAACACAACAAAATAAAAACAGTTTTTACCATCACCCAAACGGTAGCTGCAAGTCCAACTCGAAACACCTGCTCCCATTCTTCGCGCGTGCGAATCGCTTGTGTCACTGGAAAAATCAAAGCCAAAAATAAATACCCATTAGCATCAAAAAAGAGTGCACTCAAAGAATTTCCGTTCATGAGTGCAATAAGCACTGAGACAAGCAATACAGCGGCCATGACGACAAAATGCTTCCAATATGCGAAGTGCGTGAAAAATCGAATCTCTCGATCACGGATCATATGTGACAATGTCACAGCACATATCACCACAAACAATGCAATGCGAAACGACAGTGCAAATCCCCCGATTGAAATCACAAACAAATACCCTTTTGACCCAAGGATTAACTCAACCACTTGCAGTGCAATTCCAGCGACAGGTTTTTTCCATGCAATCACTCCAGCTGCAATAAGCAGTGCGAGGAAAAACGGTAATTGAAATTGTGTATATGTATGCGCAATACATGACAGCACTTCAATTGCTAAAAATCCACCAAAGATAGAAGCAAGTGACCACTTGTTGAGCATATGCGTTACAGTGTTCATACGGCCTCTGAATTTGAATGATCGCGCTCTAATACATCAACCATCAATTTCCAGCGATCTTCCCATCGATGCACATCAACGGCTTGCATGCGACGCTCCATGATATCAACCGATTCGTTTTGAATTGCATCTTCAATCCCCTTTGAAAAATCTTCTGGGGAAATTGCAAGTGTCACTAAATCACCAAACTGCTCAACACCCGCCACTGCTGTTGCGATTACTGGTTTTCCGGCAGCAAGATATTCATATAACTTGAGTGGATTCATACTTTGCGTAAAACGATCAATCACATGTGGGATAATTGCCACATCAAAACACGCGATAATATTTGGAAGATCTTGATATGGAATTTCTCGAATCACAGTAACATTTGCCCGCTTCTCAAGTGCCTTTATGTCAGCGGCAACTTCTTTCCATACAAATCCGGCAAGTACAAATTGATAGTCAGTATGTTTATCAATGAGATATTGCAATAGCGTAAAATTAATGCGCGATTGAATATTGCCATGATACCCAATAATTGGACCTTTTAAACCAACGAGTGCGGGGTGTCCGCATGTACCGCTTGAAAAAAAATCGACATCAACACCATTTGGAACATAGACAACGCTTTCGCGCTTCCCGAAAAAATCAACCATTGCCTGCGAAACGGTAAAAATAACTGTGGCATATTGTCGAATTGTTTCGTATCCATCTGTCAGCTGCTCTTGGAACCCTCCATATGAGCCGTGCTCGAGCCAATTATCGACAGCGTCAAACACATGCATCGCATTTGGAAATTGTTCATAAATTTCTGTCGCCATTGGATTATACGACCACACGGTCAAAGCATCTGCGTCGCTCGACACATGCACAAAAAGAGTTTCTAGAATCTTTGGCAACTGCGACACTGACAGCGCTTTCACGCGCACAAGTGACTCATGAGCGGGGTCATGTTCAATTGACCATGTCCAGCCATTACGAATTGTCTGGTTGGTTTTTTTCCATGGTTTGTCTCGTAATAAAAATTTTACTTTCTTCTTCCACGTAAATGGAAAAAAATCGACACTCAAGACACGACTCCAGCGACCTGAACGAACTGCTTGTTGTAAGACGTGATAATTTCGGTTCACAATACCGCGATCCCAATCATACGCAAAAGACATATTGAGCATCAGTAGTGTCTTGTCGTTTTCTTGTGTATGTTCTTCCATATATATTAATCAAGTAATCCTTCTAATTTTTTTGCTTGGATCTGCCATTCAAAATATTGCTTCACCCGTTGTTTACCTTCTTGTCCAAATCGCTGCGCTTCCTCCGGATTGGTCAACAAGCGAACAACCGCCTGCGCTATCATATCAAGGTCCATTGGACTGACGACATACCCATTCTCACCATCAAGCACTGCATCGAGAATCCCACCACTTTTTCCGCCGATAACTGGCTTACCGAAACTTCCTGCCTCAACAAATACAATCCCAAAACCCTCAACATCACGCGTCCTGAGCTCACGTGATGGCATAATAAAGACATCACATCGAGCATACCAATGACGCACCATGTCATCGTTTTCGGCGCCAACAAACATCACGTTTTTTTGTAGGCCATATTTTTCGACAAGTGATTCAAGTGTTGACTGGCACTCACCTGTGCCGACAATGCAATACACTGCCTCAGGAATTTTTTTCGTAATTTGTTGTAGAGCTGTAATAACATAATCAACACCTTTTCTTTCCACCAAACGACCGACTGTGAGAATAACTTTTTTTCCTTGCAACTGATACTGGTCATCAATAACATCAGCCATTGATTGAATTTCTTTTTCCGAATATTGCACGCCGTTATAATGTGGACATGGATACACTAAACGAATTTTACGAGGATCAACATCAAACAGTGACTCTAATTGCATTTTTGTATAGGTACTCACTGTAGTAACACTATGTGCATACTTGAGAATAAACCGCATCAACTGCTGTTTTGATTTTGAGCCATGTGGCCCAAACGGAATAGTAATATCCATCGCATGAGTCATGACCGTATATGGCTTTCCAAAAAACCACGATAAAATTAAAGCGACAGTCCCTAATGGTAAAATTTGTCCGACGAGTATGTGCTCTGTACCCTGCTCTTTCATTGCACGGCGAACTGACACAATAGCTTTCAGCCAATGTGGCCACACAAAGCGACTCGTTGACAACAGCGCGCCATCTCGATTATCGAGCACGCGGATATGTGATGCCGGTAACTGCTCTACAAGGTTTTGATAATAATTTGCCACACCACCAATCATTGGTGGGTATTCCAGTGTAATAAGCAAGGTTTTTTTCATAGGCCTACGCTGATGCACGTTTCAATACTTTTGATGCAATTGATCGAATTTGCTCCATTGTCACAACACCGCTCCAAATAATGCCAACGGAGTAAATAAGCATACCGAACACAATGACAACAATAAGTGGGTAGGAATGTTGTATCCAAAACAAGATAAACATCATTACGGATGAAGCGATGAACACTTTACCTGCTTGCATCAATAACCAAGACCAACGAATCCGCACAATACCATGTGTCCAAGGAAGACCTAATGCAACAACAGCAATACTTGAAATTGTCGCAGCAATTGCCGCTCCAACATATGAATAGAGTGGGATAAAAATAAGATTTGCCACCACATTAATGACCAATGATATTCCCATGTTGATTGTATTGATATGTTGTTTTCCAGCTGCGTTCAAAAGATACCCAATAGGATAATTCAAAAAAATAAATGGTAGTCCGATCATGAGAATTTTTAACGGGAGCAACGATGCACGGTACAGCTCCTTCCAAATGGTGACAATGATATCGCCACCAATCACAAACACACCAAACGCAATCGGGACAGACACCACCAACATGTAGACCAAAGCCTCCATAAAATACTCTTGGAGTTTTGAAGATTTCTTTTCAATTGCCGCTGATATCATTGGATAGTATGCAGCCGCAAATGCACCTGGAATCACGGTTAGTGCGATGGTTAGTTTAAACGCAAGTCCATACCACCCTGCTGCTGTGTCACCTTCCCAAATTTTTAACATCATTCCATCAATCGATCCGGTGAGGCGAAAAATAATTCCAGCAATCGCAAATGGCGCCGCTGCATACAGCAGTTGCTTTGTAGAATCGATTAAAGCAATAGAACCATTCTTTTCAGCAGAAGAAGTTGGAGTTGCTTGCGGCTTCGGATCTGGTGCAAGTAAACGATACGGAGTGCGCAATCGAAGCACTGCATATAAAAACAAAACCTGGGGAACAGACCCTGCAAGCAGTGCGAGTACATAAAAAATAACCGGCGCATGCATCTTCACCGCAATCATACCAGCAACAAAAATTGCGATCTGGTAAATCATCAAACTCATCGCTTCCCACTTCAATACTCGCAATGCACGGAAAATAGAAAACAATGTAAACGTAATGGTGTCGAGGATAATAACAACGGACCCAACAAGCACTAACTGAACGTCAACACTATCAATTGTTTTAAACAACGCATCTGCAACAAACACCGCAGCAACACATGCGGTCACTGATACTCCAATGAGCCATAGTTTTACCCGAAACAAACGAGAGATAATGTGTTGAATTGCGTCTTCGTGTTTTGCGCCTTCACGAGTCAATACCTGACCAATACCAAAGTCCATGAATATAATGAACAAAGAGGTAAATGAAAGCGCAAAGCCATACTTCCCTGAAAGCGCTGGGCCAATCTCACGACCAATAATTGCAAAATACACCAAAGCAATGCCCTTTTGGAGCATTGAAGCGATGGTTAAATACGTCGTATTACGAGCAATTTTATCGTGGTTGGACATGATACGTACAATAATACTATGAATACAGAAAACGCACTATAGAAGTGCGTTTTCGGAATGGCCAGATTACCGTTTTGACCACTGTGGAGCTTTACGAGCTCGTTTCAAACCTGGTTTCTTACGTTCTTTGCGACGAGCATCACGCGTTAAGAATCCGTGTTGTTTTACAAGTGGACGAAGGTCAGGATGCATATCTGTGAGCAAACGAGCAATACCATGACGCACTGCTTCTGCTTGAGAATGTTTTCCACTTCCTTCTACCTTTACTGTAAAGTATCCATCAATTGCATTGGTGTTTAAACGCAATAATTGATCAATCACATCAAGTTCTGCAACAGAGAAATACTCTGCCGCTGGTTTTTCATTTACAATCATTGTGCCATTTGTTTCCTTGCCATCGGTATAAAACCGAACACGAGCAGTCGCAGTTTTACGACGACCAACCCGATATTGGTATGGAAGTTTCTTGGCTGTTTTCGATTTTGTCAGAGTTCCTTTTTCCATATCAATTATGATTCAATCTTTAATCGTTTGAGCTGGTCTGTACGCAAACGAGTTTCAGGAAGCATGAGTCGCACCGACATTTTTAACATTTTTCCTGGGTCGTTTTCCATCAACTCTTTTGCAGAGGTTGTACGGATACCACCTGGATATAATGTACTGCGGTGATACACTTTCTGATCAAGCTTCTTTCCAGAAAGTTTCATGTATTTTACATTCTTCACAACAACGATATCACCAGAATCAATGTGTTGCTCAAATGATGGTTTGTGCTTACCGCGCAGGAGTCCAGCAATTTGTGTCGCGAGGCGGCCCATTGCTTGGTCTGTTGCGTCGATAACGTGTGTGTGTCGTTCAATATTTTTCATATGCGTCATTATTCAACAAATTGGACAATCACCTGCTCTGCGTTATCGCCTTTGCGGTTTGTCATTTTAATCAATGTTGTGTATCCGCCTGGTCGTTCCACGAAACGTGGACTCACAGAATTCACAACATGCAATGCCATTTTTTTATTGCCAAGTACTGATTCGATGTGTCGAATTGTGTGCACTGACTTCACTTTTCCTTTTGTGATAATTGGCTCAACAAATTGCTGAACTGCTTTTGCCTTTGCTGGCGTTGTTTTGATCTTCCCATTTGTCAAAAGTGAGATCGCAAGTGTTTTCAACAATGCATTTCGTTGGCTTGCAATTCGATCTAATGTAGGGGTTTTTACTCGATGTCTCATACTATTCTGTTTCAGCTGATTCGTCAGTTGTCTCTTCTTCTCCTGCTTCAACAACACCTTCTGTTAAACCGCGTGTTAATACACCGAATTGCTCAACAAGGATGTTTGCTGCCATGCCAAATGCATCTTCTGGGGAAACTGTACCGTCTGTTACAATGTCCAAAGATAATTTGTCAAAGTTTGTCATTTCACCGACACGAACATTTTCTGTATGAAAATTCACGTTACGGATTGGAGTATAAATTGAATCAATCGCAATGTATCCAATTTCAAGCTTTTCGCCTTCACGTTCTTCAACAGGAACATATCCACGTCCTTTTTGAATAATTGCTTTCAAATGAAATTCTCCAGCTTTATCAGTCACTGTTGCAATTGGAGCATCTGGGCTTGCAACTTCAATCAAAGCATTTTTTTCAAATTGCTTTGCAGTTACTACACCGTCGCCTTTTGCATGCAGTTCAATTTCTACTGGCTCGTCACCATGAACGATGAAGCGCAAGTTTTTGATGTTCAAAATGATTTCAACAACATCTTCTTTTACATGATCGATTGTTGAAAACTCATGATCAACGCCTTTGATTTTAATCGCAGTCACTGCAGCTCCTGGTAAAGAAGACAGCAAGACACGACGCATCGCGTTACCAAGTGTTGTACCGTATCCAGGATAGCATGGAGACACAGTAATAACCGCATGGTTTTCCGCCTTCGCTTCGCTCGCGATGATGTTTGGTAATGTAATATCCATATGCGTTTTTGTTCGTATTATTATCGAGAATAAAATTCGACGATGAGATTCATTGCAACACTTTGTTCAAAATCTTCAGCTGTTGGAATACTACTGATTGTTGCCTTCCAATTTGTTCGGTCAACTGAAATCCAACTTGCCACTGTTTCTGGAACTTCACGTTCAGTGAACAAGTTACTGGTTTTTGATTTTGGACGAAGCTCAATAACATCACCAACACGTACTTGACGAGATGGGATATCGCAACGGCGTCCGTTCACGAGGAAATGCCCATGAGTCACCATTTGACGAGCTTGACGACGAGTGTCGGCAAAACCAGCGCGATATACAGCGTTATCAAGGCGAGTTTCTAAAAACTCAACCATATGTGTACTGGTGTTTCCTGATGCAGCTGCTGCTTGTTTAAAGTAGTTGTAAAATTGTTTTTCGAGAATACCGTAGAGCGCTTTTGCTTTCTGCTTTTCTCGAAGCTGAATACCATATTCAGTAAGGCGGGCGCGATTTCCTTGTTTTGGACCATGTTGTCCAGGGATAAACGGTCGTCGAATCACCGCGCATTTTTGTTTACCGCAAACACTTTCGCCAATTCGGCGGCAAGTTTTACAGGTTGGTCGTAAGTTTCTAGCCATATATTCAATATCAATTACATGCGTCGTGGTTTTTTAGGACGACATCCGTTGTGCGGAATCGGCGTGATATCACGAATACTCAACATATTAAATCCTTGTGCGTTTAAGGCGCGGATTGCTCCATCGCGACCTGAACCAACACCTTTGACAAATACATCAACATCACGAAGTCCCATTTCTTGTACTTTCTGCGCTGCAGCTCGGACAATAATTCCAGCAGCATATGGAGTTGATTTTTTAGGACCTTTAAATCCACAACGTCCAGCTGATGATTGTGCGATCGCATTTCCGTTTGGATCTGTGAACGTCACAATTGTATTGTTGTAGGTTGCGGTAATATACGCGCGACCACGTGGAACTTGTTTTTTCTTGTTCTTTTTGACTTTCTTTGGAGCTGTCGCTGAAGCATCATCAGTTGCTTCTTCTGGTTTTTCAACAGCGATTTCCGCAGTAGTCGTTGATTTCATTTCTTCAGTCATAAGATTCATGATTCACGATTATGTCTTTTGTGTTGCCTTCGCTCGACCAGAACCAGCTGTCTTACGAACATTACCTCGAACAGTTCGGCTATTTGTCTTGGTACGTTGACCGCGACTTGGTAAATGACGTGAGTGTCGATACCCGCGCAAAGAACCAATTTCTTTTAAACGCTTGATGTTTGAAAGAACATCACGCTTTAAATCACCTTCAATTTTCAATCCACCGCGTTCAACGGCTTCACGAATTTTTTGAGTGTCTTCTTCTGTTAAGTCCTTCACGCGAACATCAGGACTTACTTTTGTTGCTGCTAAAATATTTTGCGCAGTTTTTGGACCAATACCATAAATGGCGGTCAATGCGACTTCGATGCGTTTATCTTTTGGGAGTGTAACCCCTGCAATTCGTGCCATAGAGTATCGATTAACCTTGTCGTTGTTTATGCTTGTTATTGCTTGAGCACAGAACCATCACGCGACCATTTCGACGGATTGTTTTGCAGTCTTTGCAACGTTTTTTGACTGATGCTTGTACTTTCATAATGATTGTTAGAGGCGTTTTGTGATTCTTCCTTTTGTTAAATCGTATGGTGTCATCTCAACGATTACTTGATCTCCTGGGAGAACGCGGATTTTGTACATTCGCATTTTTCCAGAGAGCATGGCTCGTACCTCATGTCCGGTTTCGAGTGTGACTCGGAACGCGGCGTTTGGAAGCATTTCTTCCACGAGACCTTGAACCTCAATAAACCCTTTTTTATTTGATTTAATTTGTGCGTTTGTTGCTGTCACACGTTGGTTTTAATAATAGATACTTTTGTTGTTTGCGGCTATTTTGGCTGCACACAAGCAAAAATGACCTTCCCGTATTATGCCCCTCATTGAGACGCGCCGGGTAAGGCTTGAACTTGAACGGAATCTAAAATAACCTGCAGATTCTTAGCCAAATTCATGAAACTCTGCTTATTTTCAAAGCTTTCGGATTATACTATAGATACTACATTACCGTCAAGTCTGAGGCTTACGGTCAGACATTCTCGGCTCCTCGAGCACCCTTCGGTCATGCTCACGGAGCCTGCGAAGTCTCACCTACGCCTCTGTCTTTCTCAAAATCTCACGGCCGCACCCCTCCTAACTAACTAGTTCTTTTGATTCGCTTTCACGGTCGCTTTAATACGACGAATACCAGCAGATGAAGATTTTTCAGAGGTAATGTGGAACTCCTCTAGTTCTTCGGTATTTTCCACATGCGGGCCACCACAAATCTCAATCGCAAATGGATTGTCTTCCGGGCCGATGTAATAGACCTTTACTTTATTGCCGAGTCGCGCATATTCATCATCAAAATACCCAATCGCTCCCCGCGCCTTTGCTTCATCAACATCAAGCTCTTTCCAAAATACTGGTTGCTTTAATTCAATCTGCTCGTTTACCACGCGATCCAATTCTGTTTTTTGCTCTGGGGTGAGCGCCACTTCATAGTTAAAATCAAACCGCAATCGCTCTGGTGTAATGTTCGATCCCTTTTGCATCACTTGTTCACCCAGCATATTTTTCAGCGCCTTATGCAACAAATGGGTTGCTGTATGCAAACGACGTGATTCAATTGAATGATCAGCCAGGCCGCCTTTAAATTTCTTTTGCGCGCCGGCTCGAGAGGTGTTTTGATGTTTTTCAAATTCTTGATCAAATGACATTTCATCAACATTCGCTCCCCGTTCACGAGCGAGTTCAACCGTCATTTCAATTGGAAAGCCATAGGTTGAAAACAAAATAAACGCATCATGTCCAGAAATACTTTGCCCATCTTTTTCAATGAGTTTTTCAAACTCTTTCATCCCGCGTTCAAGTGTAGTCAAAAATTTATACTCTTCATCTGTCGCCCACTGCGCAACTTGCTTGAAATTATCTGAAAGTTCTGGGTATGCATCTTGATATTCTGCTTTCACAACTTCGATGAGTGGCAAAATAAATTCATGCTTAGCTCCAAGCGCAATCCCTTCTCGAATCGCGCGACGAAGTAATCGACGTACAATATACCCTTGATCCATATTACTTGGCGGTACACCAAATGGATCACCCATAATAAAGGTGGTCGTTCGAATATGGTCAGCAATAATGCGCATGCCACGAGCATTGTCGCCTTCATATTTCTTTCCTGTCAGTTCTTCAATCTTTTGAATAAGGTGTTGAAATACATCAATTTCAAATACTGTTTGTGCACCTTGAGACACCATTGCAAGCCGCTCTAATCCCCAACCGACATCAACATTTTGTTTTGGCAGCGTATCAAAACCACCTTTGCCATCTTTTGCGTATTGCATAAAGACGTCGTTGCCGATTTCAATAATATCACCTCGATCACACGCCGCGATAAACTCTTCACGCGACAAATCACCAAGTGCGCCGGTTGTATCATAAAAAATTTCCGTATCTGGACCACACGGACCAGTTTTTCCAGGAAGGTCCCACCAGTTATCTGCGCGGCCCAGAAAATAAATCCGATGCTCTGGCATGCCAACTTGTTTCCAAATTGCTGCTGCTTCTTCATCTTTTGGCACATTCGCAAGCTCAGGAACATCCGCTTCAAAACAGGTCACGTAGAGTCGTTCAAGCGGAAGACCAAGTCCCACTTCTGCAGAGGTCAAAAATTCAAATGTCCAGGCAATCGTGTCTTCTTTGAAATAATCACCCAAACTCCAAAAGCCGAGCATTTCAAAAAATGTGAGATGACGATTATCACCCACTTCATCAATATCGATTGTCCGAACGCATTTCTGTGAATCAGTGAGACGCGTGCCTTCTGGGTGTGGTTCGCCCATGAGATTTGGCACTAATGGGTACATGCCAGAGTTTGTAAATAACAATGTCGGATCGTTATTTGGGATCAATGACGCAGACGGAATAACAACGTGGCCTTTTGATTGAAAGTATTGAAGAAATCGACGACGGATTTCATTGGTAGATAGTGCTTGCATAGACCACTATTTAACACTGTTTTGGCGCGGCTGTAAAATCAGCAAGCCGCTTCTAATAAGAAAGGTGGGGCGAGTTGGTGGGTCGTTAGACTCACTTCCTCACCCCTGAAGCCTCAGGCGAATAAAACCTCGAGCCCGACACTCACCAGGGCGTTGCGAACGGCCGCGGTAAGCGTACTCTCCGAAACCATGCCATCACCTTGCGGCGTAGTCCTTTCGGCTTTCTGAACGAACTCGTAAACGAGCTCCTCGTAGCGCCAAAAGGCCTGTCGCGTGGTAATATCCATGTCTCCAGACATTACGATGACGGTCTTGTACGGCGCGCTTTCGCGGCCGTTCGAGGTCATCATGCGGTGCAGCTCGTGGAATGAGCCGCGCTCGAGCACCACGTCGGTCACGAGGACATCGACATGGCATTGTTCCAACACCCTCGCTGCTTCCCAGATCGTCTGGGCCACGAACACGTCGTAGCCTTGATTTTCTAAGAGCAGCTCGGCGACCTTGAGATTGACGAGGTTGTCGTCAAGCACAAGGACCTTTGGCTTCCCTGCTTTTTTGCTTTCCATCTTGCCTCTCCCCCGAGAGTTGAAGTTGAACTCTTGCGAGCTCAGACTTCACCTCTTTGGGACGACTTCAGCTGCTGACCGGTTGTGTCTCAAACAAGCCAGCTGCCCCTACCGTCACGCATCGAGGCGTGTTTAACTGTTGTAGGGAGATTCGTCTGAACGAGCAAAAAGCGATGGACGTAAATACCACAAATAAATAAAAATGTCAAGGCTTTTTCTTGGGAATTCACCTAAAAAAGCCAATATTAGCCTTATTAAATCAATCGCTCTGCCTTTTTAACTTCCATTTCACCTCCTGGACGCAAAATCACTGTATCTCGTCTACCGAGCTGCTGAGACAGCATCAGCTTCGCAAGTCCGTCGTCAACCGTATCTTGAATGGCTCGTTTCAATGGCCGCGCACCAAACAATGGATCAAAGCCACGCCTCGCGATATCAACCACAGCGTCTGGTGGAATTTCCATGGTAATGCCCTTTTGTTCTAACATCACCTTCGCTACTTTTTGCAACAAACCATCAGCGATATAGACCACCTCTTCAAAAGTCAGTGGTTTAAACACAACGATATTATCAAACCGATTCAAAAACTCTGGAGCGAATACATCAGACAAGCCGCCATCAACTAATTGCTGCTTGATTTGATCAGAAGTAAGACCTGCATTAAATCCATTTTGGATGGCTTGCGTTCCAGCATTCGACGTCGCAATGATCATGATATTACTTAAATCAATCGTGCGACCGGTTCCGTCTGTCAAACGCGCATCATCCATCACCTGCAAAAACAAATTCAACACATCACGATGGGCTTTTTCTAACTCATCAAGAAGCAACAACCCAAACGGCTTCAAACGCACAGCTTCTGTCAAAATTCCCCGCTCACCATTTCCGCCAATGAGTTTATAGAGCGATTGCGGGGTTTGATACTCAGACATATCAATCCGAATCATATTTTCTTCGTTGCCAAAATACACCTCAGCGATAGTTTTGGCCGTTTCTGTTTTCCCAACACCTGTTGGACCCATGAACAATAAATTCGCAATTGGACGATGCTTATCGCGTAAACCCTGGCGAGCACGACGCAATGCTGACGCTACAGCCTTCACTGCTTCGTCTTGTCCAATAATCCGGTCATGCATAATCTCTTCGAGATTGAGCAACTTCTGACGCTCGTCTTCTGTAATAGCAGTCACCTTCACATTCGCTTTTTGCGAAATCACAAGCGCGACATCATCTTCAGCGACAATCATATTTTCGCCTTTTGTACTTTCAACTGCTGAGGCTGTTTCCGCTGCAATATCAAGTGCTTTAGCTGGTAAGTACCGATCTTGAATAAACTGAGTCGAGAGATCGACGGTCGCGGCCACGGCAGCATAGGAAAAAAACACATGGTATTTATATTCCATACTACCGGACTTGGCTTCCACAACTTGAATCGCATCTTCACGAGACATTTCATTCACTTGCACAACTCGGAAGCGTCTCAAAAGCGGGCCTTTATTTTGAATAAACTGCTGATACTCTTGCGTTGTCGTTGTTGCAATAACTTTCACTAACCCTTGCGACATTGCATTCATTAAAATTCCAGACACATCTTCAGAACCTGACCCTGAACGCATGTTCACCAAATGATGCACATCTTCAATTCCAAGAACAATGTTTCCGGCTCGCGCAATTTCAAAAATCACTTGTTGCATTCGACCTTCAACTGCTCCAACCCCACCAGCATTTGCGATTAATGCACCGGGGTCAAGTACGACAAACCGTTTATCTTGCAATTCTTCCGGCACATCTTCAGAGGCCATAATCTGCGCCAAGCCTTCAAGGATTGTTGATTTTCCACCTCCTGGAGGCCCAACCAGCAACACATGTGATACCCGATCACGCAAAATTCGCAAGACCTGGTCCATTTCATTGGCTCGTCCAATCAACGGAAAAAATGCACCTCGCGCAGCCGCTGCTGTATAATCACTCGACAACGATTGCAACAACGGTGAAGGACGCGCTGTCATTGCACGATCCATGATTCCGTTTGGTTTTGAACCAGCCTTGCTTTTCCATTCACGATATTTTTCTTGTAGCGTTTTTTGAATATGAATCCATTGCACACAAGCGCGAATCATCGAACTATCAACTTCTAAATCATAAAAAATTTCAGCAGCAAGCGGATCACGCAAAATGACAGCAACAAATAATTCCATGACATCGATGTGCTTACGCTTTTGTTGGCGCCCTTCTTCAAATGCGAAAAACAACATTTGCTTGGCTTCGATTCCCATGTCGAGTCCTTCACCTACTTCAATACCTTCTTTTCCAAAGGCGGTTCCAATGCGCTCCATAATCGCATCGCGTGGCAAACCAAGTCGCGCTAAAATAATTTTAGCAGATGTGCTTTCAAGCGTTGCTGCTAAAATGTGCAGTGGTGTAACAACATGATGATTCAGTGATCGCGCTAGTGCATACGCTGACTCAATTGCTATGAGCGCCTCTCCTGTAAAATATGGCGCCATATCAATTCGGTATGATTTCCCTACATGGTGATACCCATCAAATGCGCGGTTTGCGGGATGCTTCCATTGAGCGAGCTCCTTCCATTCATTTAATGCCTTCTCAGAATAGCGAAATGTTTCATCAGACACATGTTCCACTGAGAGTCGATAATACATAAACAACAACGCGATTCCTCCGATCCAAAAGAATGCCATCGGCACAGAAGATTGTGTAAAAATATCAATCAAATCACCAGCGTCACGTTGATTCACATAGGCTGTTGTTCCAAGGGCAGCAAGAGCAATAAATAGAACAATGAAGATAACCAGCTTCAGGCCTGTTTGGGCGTAGCGCAATAATTTACGCTCAGCAATTCCTGCTGCAGTAATTGGTGTTCCCCAATACAACAGCAGTCCATCAAATATCCCATACATACTTGGATGGTCGTGACAGTTGTGACAACGCACATGGTGTCGTGCTGGTGTTACTGAATACCCAAAACCAGCGCATACTTCACATGGAATAAACGTTACCGCTGATGGCGCGTCTGGCTGAAATTGTGGTGTTGGTGAATCAGTCATACTCAAAATGTAATTCCAGGAACAAGTGATAAATGAAACAACACATTATAAACAATAATGATCGGCAAAATAATCCAGATAACAAAAGACAGTGACAGCACTGAAATATATAACACTGAATAAATAGAAAGAATCAGAAAATGACCGAGACGGACATATAAACTAATGAGTCGACCTGCAATATCATTTTGCCCGTACATTGGCGTAAACATAAAGCGTAATAAAATACGCAAATTGTAGGCACGAGCAAAACCACGCACTTCTTTACCGATTAACTTCAACACATTCAATGCGCCAGCGGTGTACCACCAAATCGGAAAATATACGATACTCCACACAATATCTTTTACAACAAATCGAATTGGTTCAAATAAAATGTTCATAGTGCAGAAGCGTAATCCATAATGTGCGACAGTGCAGCATCAAAATATTCTTTTGAAGAATCATATGATAACCGCTCACGAGCTGCTGCAAGATCAAGCCACTCACCGCCATCAACTTCGCTCTCATCAAGACCTGCGCCTGTTTCTCCAGTCACTGACATAACAAACCACGCAACATGATGCTGCGTTCCTGTTGGGTCCGCATAATGCATATCTGCCAACGCACCAAGCACACGACACTCAAAGCCTGTTTCTTCCCGCACTTCACGCAAAGCGGCAATTTCATTTGTTTCCCCTGCGTCAATATGACCCTTTGGAAATGACCAGTCATCATAGCGATGACGATGGATTAAAAATACCTCAATGGCATTTTGATCATTTTGACGAATCACGATTCCACCTGCTTTGTATTGTTCCTTCTCCATCTCAGAAGTATACAACAATTTTCACACAAACGGGAGTAGCAATCTTCTTAGTCTCGCAAGACGCGCTCGCATGAATCAATCAGTCGACTTGCTGCTCGTTCCCAAGAAAAACGTTTTGTGTTATCAACGCCTTTACCAATTAACTCAGATCGTAATTTTTGATCGAGAAGAATAGATTGCATCGCCCGTGTTAGCGCATGCACATCAAGCACATCAGCATACAGCACTGAATCTTTTAATACTTCTTGCAATGAGGAATGGAAACCTGCAATCACTGGCACACCGTACCGCTGAGCTTCCAATGGCGGAAAACCAAAACCTTCAAATAATGAAGGGTAGATACTCATTGTTGCTTTTTGATACAGTGCATCAAGGAGCTCATCAGAACAAAAATCCAAAATAATAACATCTTTCATAAGAGACTCATTCATCAACACTGCTGATGACCGATATCCTGACTTCCCAACAATAACAAGCTGCACTCCTGTTTGCTGCTCGCGCAATTTTTGAAAGGCGCGTAATAGTGCATCAATATTCTTCCGTGGCTCAATCGTTCCAACAGCAAGAATAACCGCAGATGCTGGATTAATGCCCGCTGTAGTCAATACACTGTCATTTCCAATTTTAACAGGGCGCTCTGGTATTCCCGGATATGTCACACTTAATTGCTTTGTTGTAACGCCGAACAACCGCTTTGCATCATCCCCTGTTGCTTTTGACACCGCAACCACTTCTGCGGCGTGTTGCAGTTGTTTTTGTGGTTGCAAAAACCAGTGGCGCAGCAATGATTTTATTGATTGCTGGTCACTCATGCGCACAAACGAACAATCATGAAGTAGCTGAATAACTGGAACACTGCTCTTTGAAAATGGAAAAAACTGTAAGTTCGGCACAAGCACAGCATCAACATCTCCAAATAAACGGTCGATACGCGGCTGACCAAACACGGTCGCAACAGTCAATGCCTTATTCGGTATTTGGCTAAATTTCCATTCTACTTTCGGGCCAGAATCACTAAAAGGCATCTCAATGAGATCTGTCATTTTTTTGCGAACATCTGGCTGCGAAAACCGTGAACCATTAAAAAATAATGTAATGGTCCATTCTCTTGCTTTCGGATGCGCAATAAGCGCATTCACTAAACCGCGCGTATACTGAGAAACGCCTGATGGAAACTCTTCCTGTAATGCACGACAATCAATCCCGAGGTTCATGCGTTCTTACCTGCTCGTAAATACTCTCTGATATAGACCACAATAACACTCAGAGCAAATCCTGCAATGAAACCAACAATGAGCGCAATCCATTGATTTAACTCACTTGCAACAACAACTGGATTTTGTGCTTTCACATTAAATTGTGTTTGTTGATCTGTTTGAATTTGTGAGACTGATTTTTCTTCAACTGTTTTTGCAACAGCAGTTGCTAATTTTTCCGCTGTCTCTTTATTATAATCATAAAATAGTACAGCAAACTGTTGTGATGAATATTGTTTTGTTTGAAATCGACCAGTAAATGCATTCACTGACTTAATTTCATATCCCATGTCAGCAGATTTGTAGACATCTTCAACAAATGATGGAGACAAAAACCAACTCATTAAATGTTGCGTAAACACCTCAGCGCCTTTTAAGTCATAATACGCACCGTATTGATATTCTTTATCTGCGGCTCCTCGGTTCGCAACCTGCACATCAAATGCAACAACCGCATTATACTTTGTTGGTTGAACGACTGCCCATGCAAATGCGGCAATACCTACCAATAGAGTAAATAATAAAATAAACCATTGGGCGTGCTGTAAAATTTGAAGATGTGTTTTTTGAGTCATATATTTTAGGAAGCTAATTCTTTTTGAAATTGTTCGTAAGCGGTTTCTACTGCATGTTCTACTTCATTTTTAAACCGAGACAGCTGAAAGGTCAAGGCGCGTTCACGAATCGCTTGCGGGTCATACTTCATTGGATCAAAGTTCATTACCGTGTTCGCAAGGTCTTCCCAACTTTGGTGCTCCATTAATTCACCATGCACTCCTGGTGTAATAATTTCTTTTGCCCCCGCTTTATTCAAGCCAATGACTGGACGGCCAGCCGCCAATGCTTCAATCATTGTGATTCCAAAATCTTCTTCTTGCGGGTTAATGAATGCCGCTGCCTTGCTAAATAATTCACGACGCTGTTCATCTGAAACGCGGCCAAGGAGTTCAATTTTTGGGTTACTTGCCGCAAGGCGTTTGAGACTTGCAAGCTCTGGGCCAGAGCCAAAAATTTTCAGTGGTTTTCCAAGTTTTAAAAATGCCTCAACAATTAAATCAAATCGTTTATACGGAACTAAGCGTCCACCTGCAAGATAATAATCACCAACATCTTCTTTTGGCACGGGTGTAAAATCAGCAACATCCACCGGTGGGTAGATCACTGTAGAATCACGATGATAATATTTTTTCAAGCGCTTTTCAACAGCCTTTGAATTCGTAATGTATTGATCAACACGTTCTGACGCAAGACGATCCCACATACGCACACGAGTGAGCGACAATGATACAAGTGCTCGTGCGATAGGATTTTTAACCATTTCACGAACATACGAATGGGTATCGCTCCACAAAAAACGCGTTGGAGTGTGGCAGTATGAAATATGCAGTGTTTCTGGGCGGGTGATTACCCCTTTTGCAAACGATGAGGTTGTTGAAAGCACAACATCAAATTCAGATAAATCATAGCTCTCAACCGCGGTTGGCATGAGCGGAAAATACCATTGATATTTTTTGAGACCGAATGGCATGCGCTGGATGAACGAAGTCCGCACATCTTTTGTTAAGAAAAAGGGATGCGCATTTTTTGGATCATGCACAACAACATAGACTGGCGCGTCCGGCCAAATTTCACAAAACGCACGCAAGACATTTTCTGCACCACCATCTTGAGCTAAGTGATCATGAACTAATGCAATTTTCATATTATAGTGTATTCCGTTTTTTAATCATGGCGAATGGTGTCTTGAGTACAATAACAAGATCGAGCCACAATGCCCAGTGTTCCATGTAATATGTATCAAGTCGAACCTCATCTTCAAAATCAAGATCTGAGCGTCCAGTCACTTGCGCAAGTCCGGTGATTCCTGGCTTCATATGCAACACACGTTTATGATGTTTTTGATATTGCGCAACCTCTTCTGGCAAATGCGGACGCGGCCCAACGAGCGACATATCCCCTTTGAGTACCAAGAAAAATTCCGGCAATTCATCAAGACTAAACCGACGAATCCACTGCCCTACTTTCGTCACACGTGGATCATCAACAATCTTCACCATTGGCGTTCCACGACGCACATTTTTTTCTTGGAGCGAGGCATCATACCGCAATGAATCTGTATTTTGCTTCATCGAACGAAATTTAAAATAGACAAATGGTTTTCCGTATTGACCAATGCGCTTGACTGGTGAGCCATCGTCTTTTCGAGAGAAAAAAATTGGCCGACCTGATTCAAGGACAATTGCAATAGCGGTGCACAGCATGACAGGTGATGCGAGTAAAATTAAAAGCGAAGCGCCAACGATATCAAATAATCGTTTGAGAATACGCCCCCAACCTTCAAGGGGTGTTTTTTTCACTTCAACAATCGGAATGCCGCCAATCGGAGAAATGGAAATTGTACCAACTGGTGTTTCAGAAATTGACGCGGCGTATTTAAATACCAAATGATATTCATCACAAAAATCTAATAACCGCTCAATCGTTTCAGAGTCTGCTTTTGGATCGGTCAGTAAGACCTCTTCAATGCGTTGTTGCGCAGCAAGTGCTGTGAGAGCCGCTTGTGTGTCGTGTGAGAACGACGAATACTCTGCCGCAACCCTATATCCGAGCGTTGGCTTTTGAGTAAATTCAGCACTCACAATAGTAGTGACATGCCCACTTCCAATAATTGCCAATTGTGTTAAGCCAATGCCTTTTTTAAACAACGCGCGTTCAATAAAAATAATCACCACGCGAAATGTCATGACATAAAGCAATGAAAAACCAAATGCGGAGAGAATAATAAATCGTGATGAAAATAGATCACGATTAAAAAATAACAACACAATAATTGCGAGCACTCCCGTTGAACACGAAACAAATACTTTTCGCATTTCATCGACAATGCGACGATTCCCATCGATACGATACAGTCCGTTCCACCAAAAAATCACCATCCAAACAAGTGCGGTTAAAATAACGAGCGTGACATATTGTTCTTTCGGAATGGTAAAAATTGCTGGCGGAAGTTGGCCAATGTTTTGGTTAAACCGGACAGAATATGCTGTTAAACCTGCGAGCACCAATAACAAAAAATCGCATGGCAACAACAGAACACTAAAAATCAATTCGACTTTTTTCATAGTATATTGTTGCGCTTGTGTGTGAGCTTCATGGCAATTCTATAAGCCGGCTTTTGTATTGCTGCACGTTTCGTGAGAATGCGTGCGGCAACGATAGCCATCTCTCTTGGGTGATTGTCACCAATCACCTCATGCTCCAATTACTGGATTGCACCGAACAGGGTTTACCGCCATTCGTTGTCACCAACGATGGAATGCTCTAAGAACATTCTTTTCACCTTTCACCGCGACGCGAACGCACACGGCTAGTATTGTCTCTGTGGCACTTTCCCTCGATTTGGTCATGAATCAAACAGAAGAATCCCTTTTGTCTGATGCACAATTATAGTCGGGTTGCCGTTAGCAACTGTTCTTGTTCCTCTTGCGAGGAGGTGGCCGGACTTTCCTCTCTATTCTCAACCGAAGTTAAATATAGAGCGACTATCCGAAAAACCATGAAAAGAGCTCACAAACAAGCGCAAAATCAAAGGAAATTGCAGTTATTTACAAGGATTAACATACAATATTTTGCCCCAGAAGTCAAACGAATAGATGCTTATTGCAAAAGGGAGAAATCACCGTTTGATTTCAGCTTCCACACATGTTTTGCTCGCTGACCAGATTTTCCATAGGTCACTGTCACTTGTTTTTTCTTCGTATTCACTGAAACTACAGGATTTGTAAAATTAGCCGCTGTGAACTGCTGAGAGCGATACTTTGTGAGCGCATCATCTGCTGTAAGACGAAAGGCATGAACACGAGCGATGTTTTTACTCACTGAAGCAATGAATACAGAATCATACTCATCATAGATAGTCTGCGTTGTTACGCGGTAGGCAGTCCGTGGCAAGGTTTTTTTACTGATGACTTTTTTCGCCACACGCTCACCGTTTACAAACACGCGCACATCTTTTCCATTTGTCACGATTAAACGTTTTTTATCGACTGAAGGGACGTATCGAAAATTACTCGACGAGCCATACGGCTTGAACGTTGTGGAGGTATTATCTGCATACGTCACAACAAGCTCTGATGCATTTTTTTGAATATCAGTAATTTCCGTATCGGTCGATTCGCTTTCTGTGGATGTATTTGTATCTGGCGTACTTGTGACTGGAGGGGTTTGTGTGACTGCAGCAGTGACAGTTACTGTACGATTTGCTGTCGCAACATTGCCAGTATCATCAATTGCTCGATATGAAATGGTGTACGTACCTGGCACTGCGGTGTTCACTGGATTGGTCGTTGTAACAGCAACGCTTGTGTCACAGGCATCAGTCGCTGTCGCACCTGGGTCCGTTATACGCCTGACCTTGTGTCACAGAGAGACTGCCTGCAGATATCTGAGTAATCACTGGCGCGG
>CAZBLE010000010.1:0-35182 GCA_964492735.1 uncultured Gammaproteobacteria bacterium | reverse complement strand
GGACTCCATTCAAAAAATAATGAGCATGTATTTGATTCGGTTATTGTGATTACTGATAGACGCGTTCTTGATGCCCAGCTTTCAAATACGGTAGATAGTTTTTCTCAGGTTACTGGACTAGTAAAACACGTCGAATCATCAAAAGAGTTGCAAGAAGCTTTAGAAAGCGGGGTAAAAATTATCACAAGTACATTACAAAAATTCCCAGTGATTACCGAAGCAATTGAGACAATTTCCGGTAAAAAATTTGCAGTTATTATCGATGAAGCCCACTCTTCTTGGTCCGGAGAGTCTGCTGCTGATTTACGCGAAGTGCTCACAACCAATGACTTGGATGAAGCTGCAAAGCGAGATGAAAAAATATTTGAAACCACAGAAGATATTATTATTAAACGCATGAAAGCACGGAAAATTCATTCTCCAAATATTAGCTTTCTCGCATTTACTGCAACGCCGAAGCAAAAAACATTAGAACTATTTGGAACGGAAGATCCTTTGAGTGAAAAATATATTCCGTTTGCATTGTATTCAATGAAGCAAGCGATTGAAGAGTGGTTTATCTTGGATGTATTAAAAAATTATACAACATATCAAACATACTTTGGTTTGTTGAAAAAAAGCATTGACGATCCTGAGTTCAATAAAAAAGAGGCGCAAAGGTTGATGATTGGGTATGTAGAAAAACATGATCATGCTATTGATACAAAGGTGAAAATAATGGTTGAGCATTTTGAAGAAAAAATTGCTTCTGAAATTGACGGCAAAGCAAAAGCAATGATTGTGACAAAATCTCGTTTGCATGCAGTGCGTTATAAACTCGCCTTAGATAAGTATTTGCTGGAAAAAGGGTATCCACATAAAGCATTGGTTGCTTTTTCAGGTGCAGTCAAGGATGGCGCATTAGAATATACAGAAACAGGGATGAATCATGTTCCTGAAAAACAAACGGCTGAAGAATTTAAAAAAGATGAGTATAAATTTCTCGTTGTTGCTGAAAAGTTTCAAACAGGCTTTGACCAGCCATTACTTTCAGTGATGTATGTTGATAAAAAATTAAGCAGCGTAAGTGCGGTTCAAACATTATCACGTTTAAATCGAACAATGTCGGGCAAGGAAAATGTGTTTGTATTAGACTTTGTCAATAATACAGATGAAATCAAAGATGCGTTTCAGCCATACTATACAACAACAATTTTATCTGAAGCGACAAATCCAAACATTCTTCATGATTTAGAGCGGGATATTTTGTACTATAAAGTGTTCACAGATTTTGAGGTAAGTGGTTTTGTGGAAGAATATTTTCATGGAGGGGCACCAAGTGTATTGAATGCGATTATTGATCAAGTGGTTGCACGTATTATCGACGAAAAAACGAGCGAGGAAATTGAGCAATTTAAATCTTTAGTAGGAGATTATTTGCGTACGTATGCGTTTATTTCTCAAATTGTTACTTTTCAAGACCCTCAATTAGAAAAATTATATTACTTCTTAAAATTCTTAAACCGCAAATTACCAAAAAGAGAAAATCCATTACCTCTTGAAGTTTTAGAGGCTATTGATATGGAAACGTATAAAGTAGAAAAAAAAGAAGAAACTGCAATTCGACTAGAGAATGAAGATGGTCTTATTGATCCAATGCAGTCGAGTGTTGACCCACAGCAAATCATGGAAGATGAAAAAGACGCATTATCTCGAATTATCAAAGAAGTAAATGAGCGCTTCGGGACCAATTTTTCTGATCCAGACCGATTGATTTTAAACGATCTCGGACGCCGAATGCTTGATAATGACACATTACAAGGTTCAGTTGAAAACAATAGCCCCGAAACAGTTCGCTTAAAGTTTAATGAATTGTTTCAAGGCGAGCTAGTTGATATGCTTGATCGACATTTTAGTTTGTATCAGAAACTTGACCAAAGTCCCGAGCTGAAAAAATATGTACAAGAACGAATGTTTGAGCATATTGTTCGTCAAATGGGTAAAAAATCGTAAGTAAACACTATAGCAATGGAAATTGTATACATTTTGATTAACGAGGCTATGCAAGGATACGTCAAAATAGGGCGTACAACTGATTTAGAGCAGCGTATTCGATCGTTAGACACAACAGGTGTTCCGTTGCCATTTGAGTGTTTTTATGCGTGCACTGTTAAGGATTCTAAATTTGTTGAAAAACAATTACACAATGCTTTTGCAGATAATCGTATTCGAAGTAATAGGGAATGGTTTCAACTGGCGCCTGAAAGAGCTGCGGCGGCATTACGGATTGCTCAAATAGAAGATGTCACTCCTCGTGTTGATTATGTTGAAGATGCAGAAGCGCAACAGGCCTTGAATAAAGCTCGTTTAAAACGAGAGAATTTCAATTTTAAAATGGTTGATATTCCAGTTGGCTCTATTTTAACATTTACTCGAGATGAACAAGTCACGTGTACAGTTGTTGACATCAAACGAGTGCAATACAACAATGAGATTATGAGTCTTTCTGCTGCCGCACAACAAGCCTTGCAATATAATGGATCAGTGCAAGGTGCGCTGTATTGGGAATATGAAGGGGAAACTCTTGTCGAACGCCGTATTCGAATGGAGCAATTATAGTTTGCCGATTTCAGTTATTCGGAAATTCCTAATAACTGAAATTACAGCTCAATCTCTCGTTTCGCGATCTTTTCTTTCAACTCAGTAATAAACTGCTGTTTGTTTATGGCAACGGCGTCTTGCTCACCACGTTTCCGGATCATCAAGTCATCTGATTCCATTTCTTTGTCACCGATAACGAGCATGTATGGCACTTTTTTCATTACAGCGCCTCGGATCTTCTTGCCAACACCTTGATCTGAATGATCAGCAGCTGCGCGGATGCTCTCTGCTCGAAGTTCCGCAACTAACGCGTCAACATAATCGCGATGCGCCTCACCAACCGAAATCAGTTGCACTTGAACAGGGGAGAGCCACACAGGAAAGCTGCCAGCAAAGTGTTCAATAATAAACGCCATAAAGCGCTCGTGTGTCGACAGTGGCGCACGATGGATCACATAGACCTCATTATTCGCCGCACCTGTTGAGTCAGTGTAATGCAAATCAAAGCGCGTCTTCGCGATGAAATCGAGCTGCACAGTCGACATGGTTTCTTCACGGCCGATCACTGAGCGGAATTGCACATCAATCTTTGGGCCATAGAAGGCTGCTTCATCAACGACTTCCACAAACTTCACGCCAGACAATTCCAGCTCTTCGCGCAATACACCTTCAGCAAATTCCCAATTTTCTGGCTCTTGTAAATATTTTTCTGGTTTTTCTGGATCCCATTTACTGAGACGGAACCAATAATCATTCAATCCAAACAAGGTGAAGTAATAACGTGTCAGTTCAATTACTTTGCGAATCTCTTCTCGGATTTGATCGCGAGTTGCGTAAATATGCGCATCGTTTTGCTCGAGAGCGCGCACACGAAGCAAGCCAGCGAGTGTTCCAGAGAGCTCGTTGCGATACACCATTCCATATTCCGCAAAGCGCAATGGCAACTCACGGAAACTGCGTGGACGATGGTTATACATCACATGATGCAACGGACAGTTCATGGCTTTCAAGTAATATGTTCCGTCATCAATTTCCATTCCAGGATACATTGAGTCTGCGTAATAGGGCAGATGACCGGACCGTTCAAACAATTCTTTTTTTGCGAGATGCGGTGTTGATACACGAACGTAGCCGTACGCATCTTCCGTTTCAACAGCGAGTCGTTCAATTTCGTTCCGCATGATTGTGCCGTTTGGTAACCAAAGGGGAAGGCCTTTGCCGATTTGCTCATCAATAAAAAACAGTTCTTGCTCACGACCAATCTTGCGATGATCGCGCAATTTTGCTTGCTCGAGCATTTCAAGATGCGCTTCAAGTTCTTCAGCTGTCGCAAACAATAATCCATAAATGCGAGTCAGCATTGGATTGTTTTCATCACCTTTCCAATACGCTCCGGCAACACGCTGCAATTTTAACCCAACAGCTGGAACGTCTTTTGAAGACTCTGAGTGACCACCACGGCACAGGTCAGTAAATTTTCCGATTGTATACAATGACAATTCTTCGCCGCCGGCTGCTAATTCATCGATCAGTTGCAGTTTGAGTGGTTGACCGTCCATTGCCGCGCGAGCTTGATCTTCTGACACAACTTCACCAGTCATTTCCAAGTTCTGCGCGATTAATTTTTTCATCTGTTTTTCGAGTTTTGGCAACATCGAATCAGAGAAGGTGACGCCTTCTGGAAACAGAAAGTCGTAATAAAAACCATATTCAATCGTCGGGCCAATGCCGAGCTGGACTCCAGGGAATTGTTCAATGACAGCGCTGGCGAGAAGGTGAGCGGCTGTGTGTCGGGCGTGATTCAGTTGTTCAACATTCATGGGATAGGGAAATCAATAATCTTATTGTGCTTGTAGGTTAACGGTAATACTTTTTGAAAGTGATGGAGTGCGTGTTGCCCAGAACGGTGAGATTTTCACATCAACGGTTTTTACTTCATCAAATGAGAGTAAATATTCTTGGACTTCTGCGGCAGTTTTTCCAGTTAATTTTTCTGGAGCGATTTTTGCATCGTCTTTTGATAGACTGTTTTTCAGAGTAATTGTTGCGGTGATTGTGCCGTCTGTTCCAGTGTCATTTAAGTCAGAAACGGTAATTGTAACGTCATCAAGTGGAATAGTGTTTGCAAGCTCTTCAGATCCAGAGTGTTTTACGATCTCTGCATTAATCCAATCTTGCAACTTCTCTACATCAAGCGCAACAGACGCAGCGGTGATATTTTCTTTAACCGTCAGGGTTGTGGCTTTTGTGCCAGCGTCACCCGTGCGACTATCGGAAATTGTTTTTGCAACAATTGGTGTTTTCACAAGATAGCCTAATTTTTTCAATTCATCTCGCTCTGTCATTTCTTTGGTGAAGCGCTCGTTTGCTTGGTCGAATAGTTTTGTGTGCAGCTCTGTGCGAGCGTTTGCAATGTCGTTTTGGGTAATGGTTACAGCGTTTGCGTCATCTGCTGCTGGAGCGGTTGTTGTGACTGTTGTGGTTTCGCCAGATCCATCTGATGCATCAGCGCCACCGGTCATTGCAGCACTTGAAGTCGCGTAAATTTTGTCTTTGAGCCCTGCCCATAATGCAACGACCTCAAACGTTGTTGCGCCAACATTTCCTTTTGCACCTTCTTCATCAGCCATGACATCAACTGTCACTTCGCCACCAGCGGGAACAGTCACTGTTTTTTGTGTGCGGAATAACACGCCATCTTTTGAAAGTAGGCGAGTGTTTGTAATCAATGGTTGGTCTTTATTGTATTTGTTTGTGATGACAACGGTTCCTTTGGCTTTCGCAGCAGCAACAGGCGCGACTGGCTTTTCTTCTACAACCGGCTCTTCAGTAGTAGTGGTTGTCGTATCAGCTTCGGTTGTTGTGCTGTCAGCTGTTTTTGTTAAATCATAGTCAGTACTGCCTTCAACATCTGTCAGCAAGACAACGCCGCCAAGTTCAGCAACAGTTGTTTCTGTGGTGATAACATCATCTTGTTCTTGGGTGGTGATGTTCACAGTTGTTTTTGTAAACGAAACGTAGACGATGACTCCGATCAAAACAATCGCAATGAGTACAAAAATTTTCACAAGAGCTGCGTACCACTTTTCAACGCGTGACGTAGATAAAGATTGGGCCATAAAAACCTCCAAATTTATTGATTTTATAGGTGTTATTCTACCACAGCGACCTGTTCTCGTCCAAATAACGCTTCGATTTTTGGAATGGCGTCGAGTGAGATCATTTTTTGGGTGTAGAGCTCACGTCCACCGGAGTAGAGATAAGCAGAATATTGGCCAGGATACTGTTCAAAAATCTCCTTGAGCTCTAAAAAGACAGACTTTTTGATTTCAGATGGCGTTGTGATCATCACACGCCCTTTTTCGCGGCGAGATTCAATATCAAACTCTTCCATTTCATCAATAATCAGTTTGAGTGAGCCATCTCTGGAGTTGAGTTTCCCGACAACTTTCACGATCATTTTTTCTTGGATCAATGTCATCAGCTCTGTGTACAATTTTGGAAACACCAAACCTTCAATTTCCGCGGTGTGATCTGCAATGCCAACAAACGCCATTTGCTCACCCTTGCGAGTCGTGATGCGCTTGATGTAGGTCACCATCCCGATTAACGTGACAGGATCTTTTTTTGGATGATCTTTCAGTTCGGCAAAGGGGATTGATTCCTTTTCTAAAATTTTTCGGTAGCCATCGAGTGGGTGACCAGAAATATACAATCCTAATAATTCTTTTTCCCATTCGAGTGAGACAGTTGGATCAAGTTCCGGCGCATCTTCTAATACAATTTTTGGTTGATGCGTGTCTGAAAGAGCGGCGAATAAATTTGCCTGACCACTGGCACGCTCAGAGCTTAAGTGTTTAATGTAAGCAAGGAAGCTGTCGATGTTGGCAAGCAGCAAGTGTTGTGGTGCGATCGATTTCATTGCACCAGACTTAATCAAACTCTCGAGTGATTTTTTGTTGAGATCTTTGTCTTGGATGCGAGACAAGAAATTTTCAATGGAGGTGTATGCGCCGTCGGCGTTCCGTTCAGCGATGAGTACTTCAATAATATGATCACCAACATTTTTAATAGCATGGAGGCCAAATCGAATTGCCGGAATTGTGTTACCAGTCATAGGATCTTGTCGCTCAACAACCATGAATGAACCAACACTTTCGTTGACATCTGGTGGCAAAACAGTAATGCCCATATCTTGCGCATGCACCACTTCAATCGCGATCCGATCTGTGTCGCCGCGATCTGCATTCATCAAGGCTGCCATAAATTCAGCGGGGTAATTGGCTTTCAAATACGCTGTGCGATAGGCGATCATCGCATAACACGCCGCATGTGAACGGTTAAACCCGTAACGCGCAAATGGCAAAATAAATTCCCAAATTTCTTTGGCGATAGTACTTGGAATGCCATTTTTGACCATCCCGTCAATCATTTTATATTCCTGCTCATCAAGCAATTCTTTATCTTTTTTACCCACGGCTTTTCGGAGTACATCGGCTTCACCATACGTAAAGCCGGCGAGTGAGCGCGCAATTTCCATAATCTGTTCTTGGTAGACGGCAATGCCATAGGTTTTTTCGAGCACTGGTTGCAAGCGTTCATGAATGTAGGTAATTTCACGTTTACCGTGTTTGCCTTCAATATAGGTTGGAATAAAGTCCATCGGACCTGGGCGATACAGCGACACCATCACAATAATATCTTCAATTTCGGTTGGTTTGAGCTGTTTGAGATAGCGCCGCATACCGGAACTTTCCAATTGGAAGACTCCAATGGTTTGCGCTTTTTGCAATAGTTGAAAGGTTTTTTTATCGTTCAGTGGAATGTCTTCAATGTTGATTTTTTCACCGCGGGTTTGCGCGACAATATTCAATGTGTCTTCAATGATGCTTAAATTTTTCAGCCCGAGAAAATCCATCTTGAGCAAGCCCAATTTTTCAATCGGGTTCATTGAATATTGCGTGATAATACTCTCACCGGTTTGGTCTTGTTGGAGTGGGACCATTTGGTTGAGTGGATCTTTTGTAATCACAACTGCGCAGGCGTGAATGGATGTATGTCGCGCAACACCTTCAAGTTTTTTCGCAATACCGATTAACCGCTGCGCATCCGCATCGTCGTTCATCATTTGCCGTAGCTCCGGAACAGTGTTGACTGCCTCAGTGAGCGAGGTGAACATTGGAATCAATTTTGAAATCCGATCACAATACCCATACGACAGTCCAAGTACACGACCAACATCGCGGACACCCGCGCGCGCACCAATCGTTCCGAATGTAATAATTTGCGCTACATGATCTTTGCCATATTTTTCTTCAACATAGCGCAACACATCGTCGCGACGTGTATCCGCAAAGTCGGTATCAATATCAGGCATGGAGATACGTTCTGGGTTCAAGAAACGCTCAAAAATCAGTTCGTATCGAATCGGATCAATGTCTGTGATTCCGGTCAAAAAAGCCACGATTGAACCAGCGGCAGATCCACGGCCTGGCCCAACGGCAATGCCAGCATTTTTTGCCCAGTTAATAAAATCTTGGACAATTAAAAAGTAGGACGCATATCCTGTTTTTAAAATCACACTGAGTTCATAATCTAACCGTTCGCGAATTTCCGGAGTGACTTCTGGATATTTTTTCTTCGCACCCTCTTCACACAGAGCAGTTAAATATTCATCCGCCGTTGTGAAGCCTTCTGGTAATACATAAGAGGGAAGTTGAAGGGTTTCAAGATCGATGTCGATGTGTGCCCGCTCTGCAATCTTCACCGTGTTTTCTGCCGCACGTTCAAAGTCAGCAAATGCTGCAACCATTTCATCTGGTGATTTCAACGACAGGTCTTCATGCTTCATGGTGAAGCGATCTTCATCACCGAGCAGTTTTTTTGTACCGATACAAACAAGCACATCTTGCGCTTCGTTATCTTCTGGATGGATGTAGTGGGAATCAGCAGTCGCAACAAATTCAATGTTCAATTCTTCATGGAGCTTGCGCAGCCCATCGTTCACAATCTGCTGCTCGCGCATTGAATTTTTTTGCACCTCTAAATAAAAACGATCACGACCAAAAATATCTAAAAATTCATTTGCAGCGGCCTTGGCTTTGTCATATTCATCCGCTTGCAGTGCGCGAGGAATTTGCCCAGACAAACATCCACTGAGTGCCACGATCCCTTCGTTGTATTCGCGCAATAATTGCATGTCGATGCGCGGTTTGTAGTAAAACCCTTCAAGGTTTGCAATCGTTAGCAGCTTGATGAGGTTTTCATAGCCTGTGTTGTTGATCGCCAAAAGAATCAAATGATACGGCCGCTCACGTGGAGTTTTTGTTGCAATACCTTCTGGTGCAACATAGGCTTCAAGGCCAATAATTGGCTTAATATCAGCGTATTTGGCTGCTTGATAAAATTCAACAGCACCATGCATGTTGCCATGGTCTGTCAGCGCTACTGCGGACATGCCTTTTTCTTTTACGGCAGCAACAAGTTCCGGAATTTTTGTTAGACCGTCGAGTAGGGAATAATGGGAATGTGTGTGAAGGTGTACAAAGCTCATGAATTATTCGTCTGTCTCCTCAGAATTTGATCGGGAACGGCGGCGTGGTTTTGCTCCTTTTTTAACACTGCGAACAATGTCCATAACAGAGCCAATTTCGTTTGCGATAAATGAAATCGTATTTGCAGATGTAACAACACGGTCTTTGATGTTTGTGACCGCTTCTTCTAATTCAGCAAGTTTTTGGCGGAGGTCAGTGATGACCTCATTCCCTTGTTTTAAAATTTGCACAACGTAATAGATTGCCCACACAAAAAACCCTGTAAACACCACTAAACAGATTGATAAAACGAGATAAAAAATGTCGATTGATGTGTTGAACATAGCCTCCGTTATTTAGTAAATTTGTTTCAAGAGTATCATAATTGGCGATCACCCGCAACAATGATATACTGGGCAAATGAATAATCCGATTGAACAACCGTCACTCAAGGAATTGAAGCGTGGCTACTGGATTGCAACGCACCGCGAAGACGTTCGGCGCGATGTTGTTATTGCGCTCGGTGTTGTTGTTGGGTTGATTGTAGCAATCGCTCTCTATCTATTGGCTCGATATCTGATTCAATTACCAACTGCAATGCGCGTGGCAGATTCATTAAACACATCAACAGTGGCACTTTCGGCATCTCGCATTCCAAAAGAGATTGTTGTAGATCGATCCGTTGCAGTGTTTCGTGGGGATGGCACGATTGATGTCGTAGTCTTTATGAAGAATAGCAACCCACAATGGAGCGCGACAGCGATTGACTATGAAGTGCTTGCTGGTAGCTCGACAATCCCAACATCTATTGAAACCCTTGGTCCAGAACAAGAAAAAGCATTACTCAGCTCGAGTATTCCTTTTAGTGGGACGAGTTTGCCATCGGTGCGCGTGAACGTAAAAAAAGTGACATGGAAAAAAGTGGTCGATGCAAGTAAGCGACCAACTCCAAACTGGGCATTTGCAAATCCAAAACTTGAGTCTGTGACAACGCAATCGAAAAATGAGTTGCCATATTTATCGCAATTGAGCGTCACTTTGCGCAACAGTTCTGTTTATGGATATAAAAATGTATCAGTTGTTGCGGTGATTCCAGATGGGAAAGGGGGAGTGCTTGCCGCATCACGCATTTTACTCGACCGGATTACATCATTAGAATCTCGTGATCTCATTTTCCGCTATCCGGTTCGTGTGAGTGGCACGATTCAACCACAGATTTATGTGAACACAGACATTGTTAATGATGGAAATGTGATTCGCGAAGTCACAGCTGTTCAATAAATATGCGCCGCCCTCAACTTCTTTCAATTTTTAAAAATGCCACAGCGATTGATTGGTGGTATATCGGCTCTATCTTTGTGCTCGTGCTCTTTGGATTACTCATGCAATACAGTATTGCGATGAATAAAGATGTGACTGATCCAGAGCAATTCACGAAACAATTATTTTTTGTGATTGTCGGTGCGGCGTTATTTATCTTTTTTTCAATCATTGATCATCGTCGTCTGCAGGCGCGCTCGTTGTGGTGGTATGCTGGATGCATTGGCTTGTTGCTCGCAGTGCTGTTGTTTGGGCGTACGATTCAAGGTACGAAAGGATGGTTTGTGATCGCTGGGTTTTCGCTTCAGCCGGTGGAGTTTGTGAAAATTCTCTTTATTATTTTCATGGCGCATTTTTTTGAACCTGGGCTGATGCGCATGCGAGAATGGCGGATTGCATTTTTGTCTGGAGCCGCTGCAGCAACATTGGTTGCTTTAGTGTTATTGCAGCCAGATCTTGGTTCCGCGATTATTTTATTTAGCCTCTGGTTTGTGTATGCGTTATTTTTGCGCGCCCCAGCCTGGTTTATCGCTCTTGTAATGGTTGTTGTTGTGAGCGCGTCTATTTTTGGGTGGTTTTTCTTTTTTGAAGACTACCAAAAAGATCGACTCGTTGTCTTTTTAAACCCACAAAAATACGAGGAAAAGGAGGGATATAATGTTATTCAATCGATGATTGCCGTTGGCTCTGGTTCATTTTGGGGTCGGGGACTCGGTTTTGGAACGCAAAGTCAGCTCCATTTCTTACCAGAAGTGTCTTCTGACTTCGTATTTGCAGCACTTGCTGAAGAATTTGGCTTTTTAGGGGTCAGTCTTATTCTTGTGTCGCTCGGTATTTTGTTATTTCGGCTGTGGGTCTATATGAAATACACCAGTGACACATACTTCTTTTTACTGTGTTTTGGGGCATTTTTTTACCTTCTTATTCAAAGCACGATGATTATTGGCATGAATTTGGGCATTTTACCTGTCACAGGGGTTCCATTACCGCTTGTGAGTGCTGGAGGATCGTCCATGCTTGCAACAATGACACTTTTGGGGCTTATTCACTTCTTTTCCGTTCATGGAAAAATGAAGCGGTCCATTGGATGATCGACAAGCGCACATGGTTGACCGCACCTCCTTTTTCCGCTAGTATTCTGATTACAGATATTCTCTTCTATGCAGCATCCAGCTCAACCTGAACGATCGCATAATGCGACACCAATGAATAATCCAATGAATGGATTATGTGTCGTGTGTGAGCAAGAAATCGTTCATGACAGCTCAAGTATTGTCATCGATCGTGGTGATGTGCGATGTTCATACGGTATTTGTGAATCTTGTTCGAGTGCGCATTTGACCATTCAAATTGGCAAAGGCGAAACAACAACAGCCGTTAGCATGCTAACAGATTTTCACAAGCCAGAAGTAGCATATTTTATGAAACAAGCGGCGATGAGTTCAGATGATGTCATCGCGCTCCATCAAACAATTAACCATCCAGAATTTGCTGCGCTTTTGGTCGCATCAGAGTCTCATTAAAAACGTATTTATATGTCAGAAACATTTACACTCAAAGCTGAAAAACGCGAAGTTGCGGGTCGTCAGTCAAATAAAAATCTCCGTGCAACAAACCGTATTCCAGCAGTACTGTATGGTCATGGATTAGAAACACAATCTCTTTCACTTGATGCTGTGCAATTTGAAAAAATCTTTCAAAACGCTGGTGAAAGTACATTGATTGAACTAGAAGTTGAAGGTCAAGGAATGGTGAATGTATTGATTCACGCAGTTGATCGTAACGCATTAAGTCACGCGATTACACACGCTGATCTCTACCAAGTTCGTATGGACGAAAAAATTACTACAGAAGTTGAATTTGTCTTCGAAGGTGTTGCTCCAGCTGAAAAACAACTCGGTGGCATCTTGGTTCGTAACATGACTCATGTTGAAGTTGAATGTTTACCAAAAGATTTACCACATCATTTAACTGTTGATATTACAACACTTGCAACGTTTGATGACACAATTCGTGTTGAAAATCTTACAGTTCCAGCCGGTGTAACAATCATGCATGCAATGGACGATGTAATTGCGCTCGTTGAAGCACCTCGTTCAGAAGAAGAATTAAAAGCATTGGATGAAGAAGTCGTTGTAAACGTCGATTCAGTGGAAGTTGAAGGAGCGAAGAAAGAAGACGAAAAATCAGCTGAAGGCGCAGACGAAAGTAAAAAATAAATAACTAAAATTACAACATATGGAAAAACACCTCGACACCGAAGCTGCTTCTGGTTCGTTTATGACGCGCTTGAAGACAGATAAGAAAATGCAAATGTGGGCTGCGGTGGTGATTGTTGTTGTACTTCTTGTGGTTCTTGGCGGAATTTTTTACAAGGGATCGAATGATTCTCGTGGAGAAAAGAATGAACAAGAACAAGCTGTAGAAGAAGCTCCAACAACTATCGCTCGTAAAATCGACGGTGTGCAAGTTGAACCAGGTGTTGCGAATGTGTTTCCAACCGCAATCATGATTGAAAATTTGGTGCAAGTGCGCCCACAATCAGGTCTCGGAAAAGCGAATGTTGTCTATGAAGCGCTTGCAGAAGGTGGTATTACTCGTTTCATGGCAGTATTTGCAAATGATTCGTTCATGGAAAAAGTTGGCCCAGTGCGTTCTGCTCGTGATTATTATGTTGATTTTGCTGAAGAATACGGTGCGATTTACGCGCATGCAGGTGGAAGTCCTGAAGCTTTAGGGAAGTTACAGTCTTCAAAAGAAGTGCTTGATGCAAATGCATTAACTGGTGGTGTGCAGCAGTTTTTCCAACGTGATACAAAAACAGCAGCTCCTCATAACTTATTTACAAACTCTGGTTTGATTTCTGAGTTAATGAAAAACAAAGGCGTGAATGAATCAGAAGGGAAGTATGAAGCGTGGAAATTTGCAGATGATTCAACAGAAGCGACTGCAACCACAGCTGATGCGACAAGTATTCATTTAGATTTTTCTTCTAGTGATTACAAGGTTTCGTACGACTACGACGCTGCAGATAAAGTGTTTAATCGTTTGAATGGTGGGAAACCACACGCAGATGCGCTTACTGATAAACAAATTACTGTGAAAACAGTTGTTGTGCAAAAAACTGCTGTTGTGGCGTCCGGTGATGACAAAGGTCGCGTTGATGTTCGCACAACCGGCGAAGGCGATGCACTTGTCTTTGTAAATGGTGGTGTTATCGAAGGTTCATGGAAATATGACAACGGCGATACTCGAACACGTTTTTATGACGCCGCTGGTGATGAAATTGTATTTGAACCAGGAAATATCTGGGTAGAAGTTATCCCAGATGATCGTGCAGTTGAATACACAGCGCAATCTGCTCAGTAAGCTTTCTGTATGACAAAAAAAACAGAATCAACAGAGGAAGGTGAGCACGAAAAAGGAAAAAAAAGATTTTCATTCAAGCATTTTTTTAAAGCCTACCATTGGACCGTAATCGCTGGTGTGGTAGCGTTGGTTGTTTTGATTGGTGTCAGTGCGTATGCAGTTGTCACTCGACTCAATCAACCAGACGCAGCGGTCATTGTTGAAGAGACGGTAGATGCGCCTGTTGCAAAAGAAGTAAAACCTGAGGAGCCAAAGGAATTACCGCGACGAATTGATGGCAAGATCGTTGATCGTGACAAAGCAAATCCACAACTCGTGTGCGTTATGATTGAAAATGCTGCATTTGGCGGTGTGCGTCCACAGTCAGGATTGTCGAAGGCGTCTTTAGTCTATGAGGTAATTGTTGAGGGTGGAATCACACGTTTAATGGCAGTGTTTACGGACGACGAAGCAGATAAGGCTGATGTGATCGGGCCGGTTCGTTCAGCTCGTGACACCTACCTTGAATTTGCTGCTGAATATAATTGTCCATATGCCCATGCTGGTGGAAGCTTTACTGCGATGCTTGCGTTGCGTGAGCGAAATTTTCGAGACATCGATGCGTTGAAAGAACGTGGATTTTATCGACGTGCTGGAAAAATTGCGCCACACAATTTATTTGTAAAATGGGATGATCTTCAAGCACTTGCTAGTGGTCATGAATGGCGCGCAAAAGAGCCAGCCTATGAGCCTTGGGCGTTTGCTGATGCCCTAGCCGAAGCAGATCGACCAGCGGAGGGTGCTTCAAGTCGAGCAGTGAAAGTTGCTGTTGATTTTGGTGGTTCATATAATGTGGAGTACCGATATGTTGCAGAAAAAAATGCATACGAACGCTGGAATGGTAATGCGCCACTGCGTGACGAGCTTGATAACAATATTATCGAAGCGAAAAACATCGTTCTGTACCACGTTGGATCTGGTGATGAAATTGAAGGAAAGGGCCGTATTAACTGGCCTGTAACAACAGCTGAAGGTGGTGATGTTGATATTATCCATGATGGAAAAGTAACAAAAGGACAGTGGAAAAAAACAAAAGACTCAGAGCGTGTTCAGTTTGTTGATAGTGACGGAAAAAAGATTCCGCTTACTCGTGGGAACACATGGGTTGAAGTTGTCCCTGCACATATTACCAGCTCAATTCAATAATACTCTATGAAATTTCGTTTGAACGATTATCAAAAATATCGCTTGCTCGAAATTTTACCGGGCACAGTTGTGTGGTTCACTTTAATCACTGTGCTGGTGCTTATTTTTGTTAAACCGCTTTGGATGATTTATGTTGCGGTGTTGTTTGATCTGTATTGGCTACTTCGGGTGTGGTATTTCAGTATTTACTTGAGTAAATCGTGGATTGCATACCGCAATGCAGCTCGTGTTGATTGGATGGCAAAAGTACGCTCTCATGCAAACTGGGAAGAGTATCCGCACGTTGTGTTTTTACCAACCCTTGATGAAGATATTGATATCGTTCGTCATACTCTTGAGTCGATTAAAAACTCTAGTTATCCTTCAAAAAATATTTACATTGTACTCGCTGGAGAAGAGCGGGAAAAAGATCATTTTGAGCCAATGGCAGCAACACTCAAAGGGGAGTATGCGGATGTCTTCGGCGGAATGCTCATTACAGTTCATCCGGCAAATATCGCAGGGGAATTAGCTGCGAAGGGTTCAAATTTACATTGGGCAGGGCAGCGAACCCAAGAATGGATTGATACATTTGGATGGGACTACGACAAGGTGATTGTTTCTGCATTTGATATTGATACAATCCCACATCGTGAATACTTTGCGTGCTTAACAGACACATACCTCAATCACCCGCACCCAACTCGATCGAGTTACCAACCACTCGCGGTGTATAATAACAATGTGTGGGAATCATTTTCATTCGCACGCGTGGTTGCAACTTCAACAACATTTTGGCTCATGGCTGAACTGGCACGCCCAAAACCGCTCTGGACATTTTCTTCTCATGCAATGAGTTTTCGGGCATTGGTAGATGTTGGTTTTTGGCAATCAGATATTGTCACAGAAGATTCTCGTATCTTTTTGCAGTGCTACTTACGCTATGATGGTGATTACGAAGTAACGCCAATGTACATTCCGGTGTCAATGGATACAGCACATGGTGGAACATTTCGTGCAACAGTTAAAAATTTATATAAACAAATGCGTCGTTGGGCATGGGGAATTGAAAATTTTCCATTCATGATTTGGCATTTTAAAGACAATAGACTGACGCGAAAAAAATGGAGTATTCTTTTTAATTTAATTGAAGGCATGCACTCTTGGGCGACTGCGCCAATTCTCATTATGGTATTGGGGTATGTGCCACTGTGGATGCTGAGTCCTGCAGAAGAGGCGACGGTTATCGCGCAAACAGCACCATTTATTTTGGAATGGCTCATGCGCCTTGCATTAATCGGTATCATTTTTTCAGCAACACTAAATGTCTACTTACTTCCTCGTGAAGTTCCGGGAAATAAATTTTTACGCATTTTAGTAATGGTATTGCAGTGGATATTGCTTCCAATTGCACTGATCTTCTTCGGTTCGATTCCTGCAATTGATGCACAAACCCGTATGATGCTTGGGAAATATCTCGGCTTTTACACTGCTCGTAAGGTTCGCACAAAACAAACACTACCGCATCACGTTGAAGGCGGACTCGGGTAAAGATTACGCGCGATGAAATGGTATCGCGAACTCAGGATATTGTTTTACAAACGACAGGTAGTCACGTGGTGTTTTTCCCTCAAGCTGCACTGTTTTGAGCGTTACACTTTTTGTTTCAGCAGAATACACAAGGTCAAGAATCTTTATTCGTTTTCCGTTGATAACAACATAAATACCGGGCCACGGATGATACGCGCGAAATTTTCGATCGATCTGCTCAGCTGAATCTTGTTCGGTAATACGACCATCTTCTTTTGAGAGTAAGCCGCATTCAACTACGCCTTCCAAAGGTTGTGGAGTTGGTTGCAGTGTACCCGCTACATAGCCTTGTAAGGTCTCTATAAGCTGCTGAGCACCTTTCTCTGCGTAATCATCGTGCAACTGCGCAATTGTTACCTGCTGCGACAATGGGTAGCTTCGTTGAGATAATAGCGGCCCTGTATCTTGGCCTTCATCCATTTTCATAATAGAGATGCCAGAGACTGTGTCTCCATGTAAGATTGCTGATTGCAGTGGGGAAGCGCCACGATATCGTGGAAGGAGTGATGGGTGAACATTCACACATCCAAAACGCGGAAATTCAATAATTTCTTCGGGTAAGATTTTTCCATACACCGCAAGAACAATGAGATCAGGTTGTAATTCTTGCAGTTGTTTAAAAAACAACTGACCAGCTTCTTTTGTGAGCCGAAGGCTTGTTGGTTGAAATACAGGCACAGTAGGCGCGTTTGCCTCTATCCATTGTTTTGTTTCTGGGGATTTTAATTCCTTTTTTCGCCCAACCGGTTTATCTGGTTGCGTAACAATACCGACGAGGGTTGTTTCGCGAGCGATAGCAGCAAGTGAAGGGATTGCAAAATCAGGCGTGCCGAAAAAAATTGTTCGGACCGTAGACAGTTCCATATTTAAAAATTGCGGTGTAGTGAAATTGCAGAATCAATAAACAGACGACCGAATAGATGGTCTACTTCATGCTGAAGAATAATAGCAAACATGCCTTTGGCTTTAATGTCTACAGATTCTCCATTACGAAGCAGTGCTTTAACACGCACTTTTGCTGAGCGGGGAACAGGACCAAAAACACCCGGAACAGAGAGGCAGCCTTCTTCACGGATCGTTTTTCGATCTGAAGCAGCAACAATACGAGGATTAATCAATACAAGGTGTGAATCATCGATAAGGTATTCTTCGTCAACATAGGCACGTTCAATAACGACCACTTGTGTTGAGCGGCCGATTTGGCAACTCGCTATGCCAATACCGTCAAAGTCGATCATTGAAGCAATGAGCTGATCAAAATATGTTTGCGACGCTGAATCAAGAATCGTTGTTTCATCAAAAGGTTTTGATATCTCACGAACAACAGGGTCTTGCTCATTCACGTGAATTCGAAAAGGGTGTCCAGCTTTTTTCATATACTACGTATGCTAATAAAATCAAGGCTATTCGTCAATCATCGATCACATCAATCAGCCAGTCTGCAGGCAGTTTTTTGAGCTCTTGGATGTCTGTAAAACGCTGCGATTCATGGCTTTGGGGATGTCGCGCAACCCACAAAGGATTCACAGGGGGTCGTTTGAGCATTTTTCGCATACTGAGTTCAGCGTCTAAAAAGCCTACAATATCCATTGTTTTTACAAAACCCCATACGGGATGATGCGCTGCATGTGTCTGGATAATAAGCGGTTTTTGTGCGTAATGCAGCTCTGTGAGCAATTGAAAAACACGTTCTTGTGATTGGTAGTGCGGGTAGGTAAGGAGGTGGTCCATAGACAGGACGACAATCGAATCAACTCGCTTAAGGGTCGATGTTCGAAGTACTTTCTCCGTGCCAACAATGATATCAGCGGATGCGATTTGAGCCTCAAGTGCCGCTGGGTCACTGTCAATTGTTGAGTCAATTCGTAAGATGCGCTTATCTGGAAATGTTCGTTGAATCCCTTGTTCGAGCTGCTGGATCCCTTTTTTGACGGTTTTCATCTTCGTGCCATGGCAAAATTGACACCGCACACTTGATTGAGGACTTGTTTTCCCGCAATCAGAGCAGATGCTGTAGGCAGTGAGCCCGATGCGATTTAAAAATACAAATGTTCGTTGTGATCCTTTCATTTGCTGCAGCGCTCGATCAGAAAGCCATCGCACTTCATTTGCGTAGTGATTCATATCAATAATAAGAGGGGCGATCTCTGTTTTTTGTCGGACATCACGAAGCGTTGCATGGCCTTCACGAAACTGCATCCAAGAATAGAGCGTTGGACTCGGAGAAGCCAAAAAGACATTACGCACACCACTTCGTGGCTGATGAGCGAGGAATTGAGCAATAGCTCCAGCTCGATACCGCGGATTCATTTCATATTGCTTATGAGACTTTTCATGCTCCTGTGCAATATAGATCGTTGCATCTGGTCCAAATGCCAGAAAGAGGGCAGTTCGACTACCGATAATTACTCGAGGAACATCACTTGCGCCAAGCGCGATGGACTGCGCTGCTGCCCATAATTTTTTTGATGTTGATCCAAAAATAGTGAGGTACTCAATACCTGCTTCACGAAAAACATGCTCGATATGAAGAACGTGTTGCATTTCTGGGGTAATCACTACACATGGGCCAGTTGATTTTCGCACAACATCGAGTAAGGAGTCAGTGTATGACCGCGGTGTGTTGTATAGGATAATCTCAGGCTGTTCTGTTGCTGTGTCCGGTATTTCTGGTAAATCAAGACTCGCAGATTTTGTTAGTGGCCGTTGCAGTACGTGCAACGCTGTTGGTAGGGATACGCAATAATACAGTGCAAACCACTGTAAAAAATTCATGCGATCAGGCCGGAGCCACGGCTGTTGTGCGGCTATTGAATCAATTGGTTTGAGTGGTTTTTGCGTCGCATGTGTTGTATCAATAGACAATACAACGCCTGTAATATGGCGATTCCGAAATGGGACTACAACGGTTGTTCCAACGGTAACAATACCAGCCAATGCTTCTGGGATAGCGTATGTAAAAAAATCAACACCGCGTGGTGTTTTGCGGTCAGGAATAACAGATGCAGATAATAGAGAAACAGACATGCCGCAGTTATGACATCGCCAAATCAGCGATCATGACATGAGAGTCGCTAATGGTCTTGTTGTAGAGCAGTCGTGAATCAAATTGAGTGCCGTGAAACGCAGAAATAAATGCATGAAGAGTTGTTTCAAATGCACTGATAGTAGCACTGTCTTCAGGTGGTGTTTCGAAGCTAGAAAAATCTTTTTGTGCAATAGCATTCTGGAGTTGTGTGTATTCAGAGGTATCTGAAAGAGGGGCTTTTCCCATAGCAACAAGGGCAATTCGCTCGTTTGCATCCAAGAGTACTGAACCGATTAAATTCCCAGCCGTGCGTATTCTAGAAAGAGGGAATTCAGCAGAAGCAAGTGGAAGTTGTACGTGGACATATTTCATGCGCGGCACATGTGCGCATAATGCAGCTAATGATTCTTCGATGCTCGCATCAATCGTTTTATTTGAATCAAGATAGAGCCAGTTGCTGTGATCCGCGTTATTCATTGCAGCTTTGATATGCATCGCAAGAGGGAGGTCATTGCGCATAACACAGCGCCCATCAGCGTCTTCTATGCACTCCGCGACACTGACAGTAATTGCATCGCTTGGTCCAGCTGTCTGCATAACAACGATCGTTTCAGGGCGCATGAAATAAAGCTCACCTTCAATTTCTTGAATAGCATCTTGTACGTCCTTTTGCGCAATAAGAACCTCATCAAGTTCTGGAATAATACTCGCGTGAACGATCGACATAGAAAAACTATTTTACTGTCTTAGTGCTTTTTGTCGCTGTGTCTTTCTTTACCGCTGTTGCTGCTTTCTTTTTCTTTTTGAGTGTAAGTTTTTTTCCTTCTGGGTGTAATTTTAATGTTTGTGAGCTAATCGTAATCACGTTCGATTTTTTATACCCATATGCATCAAATGTTTTTTGGGACTCGATTGGCCGACGTTTTCCTTTTGAAATAACGTAGGTTGTTTTACCTGTTGCTGTTTTTACTAATGTACCATCTCGCAGGGTCAGAGGCTGTACGACATCAAATGATTTATAGGTCGCATTGCTGACAGTTTCAATACTTTTAAATCCTTTGCCAAATTGATTTTCAAGAACTTCTTTATTAAAGATGGCATATCCTTTGTTTTCAGGAGTAACCCACGCAAGCGCGCCTGTTTTTTCGTTCTTCACAATCGCACCACTTGGGTAGAGTTGCTTCGAAGAAATATTTTTACCGATTTTATAATTTACAATCGCACTTGGATCAACTTTGATAATCTCTGATTCTTGAAAGCCAGTACTTTTAAATGATTGACGATCTTCAAATTCACGAACAGTGTCGTTTACAATAAGGTAGAGCTTACTATCTGGTGTTTCTAAGACTGAAAAATTTGGGAAGGAGATTGGAGCTCCGTCATCATATTTTTCTAACACAGCTTTTGGAACCTTAATAATTGGTTGGTTTGCGTAGTTTGTAAGCAGCGCGCTTTTTGAAGTGAATTGACGCTTCTCATCATTCTGAATCAGATACACAATATTGTTGTTTTGCAATAATGTTCCTGAAGGGTAGTTGATATTTTCAGTCGTAATATTCCACTCTTGCCATAATTTTGAAAAGAGGGAATTTGCACCATATCGACGATCTCCACCACCATAAGCACCGACCCATGGATTATATGTGTAGAGAGCGGCTGTCGCGTTATTTTGTGGTGTGACAGCAATACCATCAGCAGTAGTTTTTGTCTTTCCTGGCGCCCATCCAGAGCGGGTTGTGCCACGAGATTCTAAATCAGCAAGATACCGATTGCGAAATTGCCAACCAGCAGAATCAAATTGATTTGCAATGCCTTTGTATGTTGCGGCCTGCTTTGCTGTACAGCTGTCACAATATCCAAAGCCAAGAATCCAATTTTCCATCGATGTTGTTACACGAGATGAAGTAACAGCTCCTGATTCTTTTTGAGCCAGCACAAGAAACAACATTGGATTTAACTCGTAACGTTTTGAGACATTCGAAATAATATCAGAAACATATCGCTGCTTTCCATCAACATCGGTAGTTTTGTGAGTCGCGAGAGCTGAGCCTTTACTCGAAAGGAAGCTGCGAACCTCACCTTTTGTCATAGAACTTTTATTCGTCATCTCTGCGTCAGAGATGATATAGTTTTTATCGAATGAAAAGGCGAGTGTTTGCGCCGGCAGAAGAAGGGAGGCGAGGCTTAAAAAAAGAGCCGTTGATTTTTTGATATTTTTTACTTTTTTTGAAGTATTCATAGGTCTATACTATACCATATTTTGCCCATATTGAACAAGCGTTTTTCAATTATTGCGTAATATCATGATATTTGTCATACTCATTCAATGAATACAGCACAAAACACTCAAAAACCACGTGTTCGAACACGTTTTGCACCATCACCGACAGGCAGTCTCCACATTGGGGGAGCGAGAACTGCATTATTTGCCTATTTATGGGCAAAACACAATAATGGGGATTTCTTATTACGCGTTGAAGATACCGATAAGGTTCGTGAAGTGCCTGGAAGCGGGGAAGAGCAACGAGAAGGCTTGCGTTGGCTCGGCATTCAATGGGATGAAGGTCCTGAGGTTGGGGGGGAGTATGGTCCATATAAACAAAGCGAACGCCTTGATATTTACAAAGAACACGCTCAAATATTGCTCGATTCTGGCCATGCATACTATTGTTTCTGTACACCTGAACGTTTAACTGCAATGCGTGAAGAGCAGCAGGCAAAAAAATTACCGCCACGTTATGATCGACACTGCCTTGCGCTGAGCCCTGAAGAAGTTATTGAAAAGCTTGCAAATAACGAAAAGTACGTTGTGCGCCTGAAAATGCCAACTGAAGGAGCCGTTACTGTGCGTGATATGGTTCGAGGTGAGCTCACATTTCAATATAAGGACATTGATGACCAAGTCTTAATGAAATCTGACGGATACCCAACGTATCATCTCGCGAATGTTGTTGACGACCACTTAATGGAAATCACTGACGTTATTCGAGGTGAAGAATGGTTACCCTCAACCCCGAAGCATATCTATTTGTATGAAGTATTTGGCTGGCAAGCACCAACCTTTACGCATCTCACCGTCTTCTTGAGTAAGAAAGGTGGCAAGATGAGTAAGCGTGACGGAGAAACAGCTCTTCTTGCGTTCCGTGCTCTTGGGTACTTACCAGAAGCTGTTGTGAATTACAGCGCGCTCCTTGGTTGGAGCCCGAAGACAGAGGAAGAGTTTTTTAGCATGAGTGATTTAATCGAAAAATTTGACTTATCGATGCTCAATGCAGGAAATCCGATTTTTGAAACTGAAAAACTCGACTGGCTCAATGCGCAGTACCTGAAGAAAAAAAGTGTTCAAGAATTTATTGAAGATATCCACACCTTTAAAAGCTATCTAGAAGGGGAGAATTTAGAAAAAATAAACACTTTTATTGAGTATTTTGATAAAATTTCTCTTAAAAAACAAGAATCTATTTGGAAATCTCTTCAAGAACGAATAAAAAAATTACTCGATGTTACGACAATAAATGAGCTCTTAGAGGACGTTCCTGCGTATGATCCAGCGCTCCTGGTCTGGAAAAAATCAGATAAAACAAACACACTCAATGCTCTGCAGACAGTCTACGAGCAATTTGAACAATTCAGTGATGATGATTTTGTTGTCGATGTGTTGCAGTCATCTATTATCGAGTGGATCAAAACAACAGAGTGGGGAAATGGCGATGTCTTGTGGCCAACTCGCTACGCTCTTACGGGTGTTGCGCAATCACCATCACCATTTGAGGTTGCTGAAATTATTGGAAAAGAAGAGGCACTCAAACGCATTCAATTTGCGATAACAACACTTTCAAGTCTTGAATAAGAATGGTAGAATCTATCTCATATGATAGATACAAAAAAATCATTCGCAATTGCACTGTTCATAACAGCTCCGTTTGTATTTGTGGCACATGCTGCAGATGCAGAACGACTTGATAATTCAGTTTTCGACAACATCGTTCAGCAAGAGGTGAGTAAAGATTCTAGTCTTACTGAGCTGAATTCAAGTATTGAAGCGAAAGCAAAAGAAGTGCGTGATTTAGAAGAGCGGTTAAACATTTATAAAAATAACTTAGAAAAAAAACAACAAGAACGCTTTAGCTTACAACAAGAGATTAGTACTATCGAAGGAAGAATTGATTCAGCAAATACTGAAATTGGAAAAAACAAAGTTGAGATTGATATCTTGGCCCTTGAAGTTGAGGTATTGCAGAAGCAAATCACCGTTGCTGAAAAGGACATTGAGCGACAAAAGGCGATTTTAGGCGGTATTATACAAGACCTCTATATTCACGACCAAAAAAGCCCTTTAGAAATCGCTTTTTCTAATGGGACGCTAGCGGATTTTTATTCTGAAGCAGAGTATACACAACGATTACAATCACGCTTACAGGAAACTGTTGACGGCGTTCAAAAAACAAAAAGCGACTTAGAGTCTAAAAAAACAGAGATGGGTGAAAAGAAAGCAAACGTCTCAAAAGAAACGGCTGATTTACAGGTAAAATCTGAGCAACTCGAAGGTGAGCAGCTCTATAAAGATCAATTGTTAGATCAAACAAAAGACTCTGAGGAAGAGTTTCAAAAGCTTGTTGAGCAAGCAAAAGCTGAGCGAGGGGCCATGGAAGGTCAAATTTCTGCATTACAAGGCACTGCGCAACAAAAGATCTTAAATATTCGCCAAGAAATTCAAACTCGTTTAAATGATAACGACAAGACAAATGACACACTCACACCAGAGCAGTCTATCGTTGCAGATAGTAAAACCGGCTTTATTTGGCCAATTACATCACGAACAGTAACCTGTGGATTTCATTGTGGTGGTTATCCATTTCAAAATTACATTGGACCGCATTCAGGTATGGATATTTCAACTCCAATGGGCACGCCGGTTGGGGCGGCTCGTTCTGGATATGTTGCTCGTGTTGTATTTGATGGCAGCTCACGCCTTGGATGGATTATGATTGTTCATGGAGATGGCCTCGCTACTGTATATATGCATTTAAGCGGCGTTTCTGTCAGTGCTGATCAATTTGTGAAACAAGGTCAAACTATCGGTCGATCTGGTGGATTACCAGGAACTCCAGGATCAGGTCTTTCTACAGGTGCTCATTTGCATTTTGAAGTTCGTTTAAATGGTATTCCTACCAACCCAGCCAACTACTTACCATAAGGTCTACACAGCACGCTGTTGAGGTGCATCACAGGCCCAGTGCCAAATAGATAGAAGGAGGGGAGAGAATTACATCTCTCTTTTTTTCTGCTTATAGCAGGTAGTACCTCAAAGACGATTTGTGGCAGGCGGTTATGATACGGATAAGCCCGAACAACAACAGAGGACTAACAGAACTAATAACAAGGCTCAAGTAGGTGCGTGCTCACATCTAAAAACTACGCACGAGCTCGGTGACCTGTGGTGAGGGAAGTATTCATTTTGTCTCTATTCCATAGGAAAAAGGAAATACTATGTGTCGCACAATATACCTTTTACGTCTCTACTTGTAGTATACGCGATCAGCGATGCGTAGATCGATAGATTGAATTTCATTTGTATTAACCTTTCCTTGAGTCACAACAGTTTGCAGTTGTGTGAGCTGCTCATCAAGATTACGTGAAGTATCAAATTTTAACTCAATTGTCTTCTCTGATCCTTTTGTCGCAAGTACATGTAAATCCGTCGCCACCTGTACATAGTCGCATGGCACCTCCTTATCAACTGTGGCCCATTCTAGCTTCCGTGGCGCTGAACTTGTATTCACACTCAAAGCACCATCTCGTTCAGCGGCTTCTTCTTTTTTAATATCCTCTAAGGCCTGCAGGCTTTCCTCTAGTCCTAAGTCGCCTTTTTTGAATTGCTCTTGAACAGTCCGCTTCTTCTCTTTAAATTTTTCTGAAATTGAATCTTTGATCTCATCAGCAAAAATTTGTTGTGTAACATACTCCTGCTGCTCACATGCCATTGGTGGAAAAATAAATGATTGAACACCCCAGCCGGTATCCGTTAACTTTTTTTGTAGCGCAATAACAGAATCGATATATGTTGTTCCGATAATTTGCCAATTCATCCCAAGTTGAGGTCTATTTTTATCGCTAATTTGAGGTAATTTTGGATCAGTTTCCGCCTTTTTTACAGTTTCTTTTGTCACTTTACCATCATGATCAACTGTATAAAAATGCTCTATCCCTGCCCCATCTTTCGTTATCCAAGTAATACTTGGAATACGTTCAGTAACCACTACTTCAACACTATTTGGGTATTTTTTTTGTACGGTAATGTCAGCAACGGCAAAATTTTGCTTGAACTTCTTTTGCAACTCTTGCTCTAATCTTTGTTGTGAGGTCGTGACATATCGATCGCGCGGTATACCAAATGTACGATGCTGCAATATACTCATTAATCCATCTTGAACCTCTGTTTTTGAAACAAATTGAGTATCATTTACAGTAATATTTGATAAAATAAGGTATGGGCTGCGAAATGTAATGACATACGCTCCTCCAAGTAAAATGACAACAATGCCTAAAAGGGATAGCCCGTCTTTATGTAAAAATCGCTTCAACGCTGCCGATGTATCTTTTTGCTTTTCTTCAATCGGTTTACGGAATGCTTGTTGTTGTGGCACCGTAAATTTAGTACTGCGTGATTCAGCGCGCGATAAACGCTGCTGCTCTTTAAGTAACTTCATTCGTGCAGATTGATTTCGACGCGTAATAAAACGGATAAAAAAATTCATATCTACATTTGAGTATAGCAATTTTATGAAAAAATCTCTATACTACCTATATGAATAGCTTTTTTGAAACACCAGAAGTCATAACAGTACTATTTATTTTACTGTGGATCACTGGTTTTGCTGCGGGCTTTGGTAAAATTCTTTTTTGGACAGCTCTTGTCGGTCAGTACCAATATCGCGCTGATCGTTTTTTAGAGTTTTTAAACACACGTAAGGGTTTATTTTTCTTACTTCATCCAGTAGGCATTGCCGATGTTCTTGTTGCCTTACTTCTCGTCCTACTCCTCCAATCAACTGAAGTTGGTAGTAGTGTTTGGACAGAATTTACAGTCCTTTCAATTGTTATATATACATGGCATGCACTGTGGTATTTTTCGTCACAAACAACGGCGTATTTGCCACGATGGGAATTTAAAACCGCCCTCCTTATATTCGGCTCTATTATTCTATCAATCATTACCCTTTCCCTGCCTCACATTATACTCAACCTTCCGATTGTCGTGAGTATTGCCCTTTTTCAAGTCCTTATTCCTTTATATGGCTGGTTGATTCTTGCTCTATTTTCTCCAGTGATAAAAGTTGTGAATCGCTCAAGAGCTCATACAGCTCAGCAACGAATTGCTGACTATGCACCGGCCGTTATTGCTATCACCGGGTCTTCTGGGAAATCAACAACAAAAGCATATCTTGAACATATCCTCAACGGTTCATTTTCTGTACTCAGCACAGATGGTATAGGACCATCTGATGAAGACATTATAGAAACAGTCATTCACAGGCTGACACCTGAGCACCAAATTCTTATTACGGAACTACAAGCATATGCACTTGGTGATATTTCCCAAGCATGTGCAATCGCGCCTCCAATCATGACTATTATTACTGACATTGATGGAAGTCATGATTCACACTTTCTACCCGGTTCCTTAGCCGAAGCACTCCAAGAAGGTGTTACAGCGCTGCCGTCAAAGGGTCTTGCAATTCTCAACCGCGATGATGCGCAATCTTTATCATTTGCGAATACAGTCTCCGCTCGTACCAAATTCTTTTCAATGCAAGACATCGCACATGTTTACGCGACAGACATTGTCATACGACGTGAGTCTGTTTCGTATACACTCCACATCGGTGACGCGAAACGATCTGTTACTGTGCCGTTATTTGGAAAGCATGTTGTGTACTCTATTTTAGCCGCAGCTGCTGCTGCGACGCATCTCGGGCTCTCTATCGATACAATTGCAGAGAGAATTCAATCAGAGCGTGTGGAATCAGGCGCATTCACTGTTTTTTATGGGTTAAATCATGCAGTTATTTGTGATAACACAGCAGCAAAACATACAGCTGAACTGAATGCTGCAGCTGATTATATTTCAATTTATTCTGATAAAGAAAAGCTACTTCTTTCTGAAGAAGGTTTATTTCACTACGTTTCCTCAGACACTGCTCCAGAAAAAATACTTGCATCAAAAAATACACAAGCGATAATAACTTTTCTAAAGCAGCAGCTGAGCCCTGATCATGTTGTGTTATTGCAAGGACCTATTTCACCCAAAGTTCAACGCGTCTTACTTGAGCGTTAAACACCTCTGGGGCTATTGAATTTGTGTTAATCCCAACATATACGGCTTGAGTGCTTCTGGTACCGCAATTGAACCGTCTGCTTGTTGGTAATTTTCCATAACTGCAATTGGTAACCGTGAAAGCGCTGCTGCTGTACCATTTAAGGTGTTCACAAGCTGTTTCTTGCCTTCTTCATCCACATACTGTGTTTGGAGTCGTCGCGCTTGATAGTCTGTACAGTTTGACGCTGAGGTTACTTCGCCGTAATCATTTTTAAATGGCATCCACGCTTCGATATCATATTTTCTGTATGCGCTCGCGCCTAAATCACCAGTGCAAATATCAATTAAGCGGTATGGGATTTGCAGTGACTGCATGATAGATTCTTCTAACTCACGAATTTTTTCATGTTCAATTTCTGCATCTTCTGGTTTACAAAATACAAATAATTCTACTTTAGCAAATTGATGAACACGGTACAGGCCTCGAGATTCTTTTCCATATGCCCCATCTTCAGTACGAAAACAATGCGACAGCGCAACGATTCGTTTTGGTGTGTCGAGCTCCCCTTTTGCAAATGTATGTTTGCGATAATATCCAGCGACAGGAATTTCAGCCGTTGCAACAAGACCTAAGTCAGTTCCACCGAGTGTGTAAATCTGCGTTTCATTGCCACGAGGGTTATATCCTGTTCCTTGAAGAATTTCATGCCGCGCAACATCAGGTGTAATCATTGGTTCAAAGCCAGCGTCTATCGCCTGCTTCATTGCAAATTGAATGAGCGCCATTTCAAGAATAGCGAGACCGCCTTTTTTATAATAAAAGCCACGACCGGCAACATCCGCGCCCCGTTCAAAATCTAAAATGCCTAACTGTTCGCCAAGATCAACGTGATCCTTTGATTGAAAATCAAATGTTGTTGGTTCTAAGAAACGACTCAGCTCAAGATTATCTGACTCTTCTTTTCCTTTTGGAACAGCTGGATGTGTTCGATTTGGAATCTGCATGAGCATCTCTTGAAATTCAACTGACAGAGTATTGAGAACTTCTTCTGCTGCCGTGATATTTTCTTTTAGTAACTTCCCTTCTTCAACCAAAGAAACATCAGCGCCTTTTGATTGCTGTAATTTTTTCGCTATGCTATTACGTTTTTCTCGCAGCGCATCAACAATCACTATTTGCTCACGGCGCTTATTGTCTTGTGCTAAAAAAGCCGCAATATCAATATCAATTTTTCGTTCAATACAATTTTGTTGTACTTCTTCTGGGTTGTTTCGGATGTATTCAATATCAAGCATAGTCTTCTATTAGTTATACCCTAATTCTTCTGCGTGCGTTGCCATTGCGGAGATTGTCAGCTGCAAAACATCATCGACTGTTGTATCAGGCAACCATTCAGGAATCGATTGAATCCAGATACGCTCAACTCCACGGGCAAATGATTTATCTTTTAATTTTTTCTTCACACTCTTGAGCTCAAGATTCTTAATGTCTTTATCTGGACGTACGGCAACGCATGCGGAAACCAGTCCAGTCATTTGCTCACAAGAACGCAATGCTTTTGCAAGAAGCGTTGCTGGCTCACCCGTGTTATTATGTGGATTGTGCAAGCGAACAGCGTCAATAATAGCAGCGTCCACGCCTTTTTCTTCAAGCCACTGAGCCCCAATGACCGCATGATCTGTTAAAAGCGTCTCAGCCGCACAGCTCTCATAATCAATATCATGCAACACACCTGCAATAAACCATGCTTTTGTATTTTTTGCACCAAACCGCTCAGCGAGCACTTCCATTTGATATCCAACAGCAAGATTATGTGATCGCAACGCTTCACTCTGAATCTTCTCTTTCATCCAAGTAATTGCAGCGTCACGCTCAATACCTGCGTCCATAATTTCAAGAGTTCCATCATGCTCCACAACTGTATCTGTAGACACAACACTCACCTCTTCATTAACTGTATCAGTCTTTGGCCGATACAGCGGAAAAAGAACCGCATCACGGATTGGCATATCCATTAAAAATGAAAATAACCGTTCAGAAAAACCAAAACCAAATGTTGGTGGCATGCCATATTCTAACGCTTCGACAAATTCTTCATCGTTCATTTGCGCCTCTTCATCGCCCTCTGCGCGTAAACGTGCTTGGTGCTCAAATCGCTCTCGTTGATCGATTGGGTCATTTAACTCTGAATACCCATTCCCTTGCTCGCTGCCGGCGATAATCACCTGGAAACGCTCAACAACCTTTGGGTTGTCTGCATGGCGTTTTGCAAGCGGAGATACATCAACTGGATGATTAATAAGCAGTGCTGGACCAACAATCGTTTTACGACATTGCTTCCATAGCAAATCAATCATGCGCCCACGATTTGCGCGACCTTCTAACTCTATGTCATGAGAACGACACACCTCTGCTAATTCTGCATCCGTTGCTGTCAGTACATTCACACCAAAGCGTTGTTCAACAGCTGTTGTGTAATCAATCATTTCCCACTGCTTTTCAAAATCAACGTCAAATCCATGAATACGGCATTGGAGTGTTCCTAGTGTTTCTTTGATAATAAAACGGTACATGCGCTGAACCATCTCCATTCCCTTTGTGTAATCAGAATATGCCCAATAGCACTCCATTTGAGAGTAGTCTTGGAGATGCTCAGGACTCATTCCTTCATTACGAAACTGACGGCCAATTTCAAATGTCTTCTCAAACCCAGCAACCATTAAACGCTTTTGCCATAACTCACCCATTGAAATACGCAAGAAAACATCGATGTCTAATGCGTTATGGTGTGTCATAAAAGGCTGCGCATCCGCACCGCCTGTTGTATTTTCTAATACCGGTGTTTCAACTTCTAAAAAACCTTCGTTCAATAGAAATTGTCTCGTTGCATTCCAAAATCGAGCTTTTGTTACAAACAATTCTCGCAGCTCGGGTTTCAGTAATAAGTCCAAATACCGTTTTCGCAAACGTGTTTCATCATCTTGAATTCCATGCCATTTATCTGGCAATGGCGCCAAGGCTTTTGTAAGTAAAGAAGCTTCAGAAACCAAGACTGACTGCTCCCCTTTTTTTGTCAAAAATGCTGATCCGGAAACTTCAATAATATCCCCAAGAGCGACAGTGTTTTGCATCCACTGAAAAAAATCAGCAGTACAGTGATCTGCGCTTAATACAACTTGCATTGTGCCTGTACCATCTTGCAGACGAAAAAACACAACCTTTCCGTGCTCTCGCTTTAACATCACTCGGCCAGCCAGGATGCGTTGCTCAGCATTTTTATGCAACTCTTCAAAGCTCTGAAGAAAATCAGTAATCGTGGTATTGCGATAACTTGCTGCTGGGTATGGGTTTACCCCAGCTTCCCGTAGCGAGTGCACAAGGTCTTGTCTGACTTCAAATTCTGTTTTGTGTTCATTCATACAATTAAAGAAAAAAGAGGCTTGTCTATAGTATAACAGCCCCTTCTCTCTGATTCAAGCTATTATTATGCTACTTTTTCGATAGTATATTTCATCTCTCCGCCTGGAGTCGTCACAAGAACGGACTCACCAACACTCTTTCCAAGAAGAGCATCCCCAAGAGGTGATTCGTTAGAAATTTTCTTTTCTGCTGGATTTGCTTCAGAGGAACCAACGATGGTAACAGTCATTTCACCTGATTGCTTTGAAGTAATAGAAACAGTTGAACCAATCTGCACTGTAGAGCTGTTTTTTGTATGCTTGATCAACTCTGCATTCCGTAACATTTGCTCTAACTCTAAAATACGAGTTTCCGCAAAACCCTGCTCATCTTTCGCTTCATGATATTCTGCATTTTCAGACAGATCACCAAGTTCTTTTGCATCAGAAATACGCTGTGCAATTTCTTTGCGCTTGTTATTTTTCAAATCATCTAATTCAGCTTGAATTTTTTCAAGTCCTTCAGCGGTCAGGTAGTTCTTTTTTTCTTCCATAAAATGTTATTAACAAATAGTGATTTTTCAATCGTGTTCAATGGAGTATACGCGAGCAACCGCCCCTTGTCAACCAGTCCATTACTCGCTGAGATTGGCGAAATTCTGAGGGTTTTTAAAGTACTCCGCAAGTACCTCTCGTCCGATTGGAACAGCTGTATCATTTGACCCACCACCTTCTTCTACAAGTATTGTAATCGCAATTGTTGGGTTGTCGTATGGCGCAAAAGCGGTAAACCATGCATGGGTTTTATTCTTTACTCCGAACTGCGCCGTACCTGTTTTTGCAGCAGATGGGACTGGCACCGCTGTGTTCAAGGAACGCGCGGATCCATTTGTCACGGTCTGCCTCATCCCTTCACGCACAACCTGAATACTTTCTGGGCTTGTCACACGTTCATTTTGCAACACTGGCTGCACTGTCTTTTTTTCTCCAGAAACGGAATCAACAAGTGCATGGACAAGATGCGGTTGATACTGCTTCCCACCGTTTGCAACAATCGCTGTATATGCAGCAACCTGTAATGGGGTTACAAGCAAGTCACCTTGGCCGATTGCTAAATGATATGTATCACCGATATACCATGGCTCATTTTTCTTTTCTTCCTTCCATGCTTTTGATGGTAAAAATCCATCGGCTTCTCCTGGAAGGTCAATGCCTGTCTGTTTTGCAAGTCCAAATTTTCGTGCGTACGCAACAATCCGCTCTACACCAAGTCCGGTATTTGTTTGATTATCGCCACCGCCTGCAAGGTAAAAAAATGTATTCACTGAATCAGCCAATGCTTTGCGTACATCTGTCACACCATGCCCACCTGCTTTCCAATCTGGAAAAAAATAGGTATCGATTTTTAAACCTCCAGTACTACTCACGGTTGTTGTTGGTGAAATAACCTTCTCTTCTAATGCAGCTGCTGCAACAATAAGCTTAAAGGTTGAACCTGAAGGATATTCACCAGACACCGGCCTGTTAAATAATGGTTTACGCGGGTCTTCCAAAAGAGTCTTATACTCATCTTGTGGAATGCCTCCAGAAAATTGATTGTTATCGAAAGAAGGATATGACACCATCGCAAGCACCTCTCCATTCTGCGGATTGATTGCCACTGCACTCGCTCCAGGCGCACCACGCTCGTCAACGGTTTTTTTCAGCTTTTCGTACAACAGTTTTTGCAGATTTCCATCAATGGACAGCATTACATTATTTCCGGCCTTTGCTTGGTCTTGATTCAGAACCCGTTGCGCTCGACCAACGCGATTCACCTCTACGCGCGTCACCCCGTCTGTTCCATGCAAATCAGTTTCATGTGTTTTTTCAATTCCAGTTTTCCCGATCTCATCATTCAGCCTGTATCCCTCTTCTCTCTTCACGAGATACTCTTCTCTATTCATTTTTGATGTGTAGCCTAAAAGATGTGAAAACCAGTCACCTGCTGGATACTCTCGATGAAAGGACGATTCGACAGTTAAGCCCTGAACATCTTTTAATGAAACGATCATTTTTAAAGCGTCTTCATATGGAATAGCATCCTGAACAATAACGGGTTGTGCATTTTTGTTTGACTCTTTCGCAAGAGCCTCAATATCTTGCAAGGAATGATTTGTTGCTGTTGCAATATCCTGTAAAGATTGCTGATAGGCTTCTTTACTTGGTCGTGGAATTGTCTTTTCGGTAAGGAGTAAAACAAACTGAGGATTATTTTTCGCAAGCACCGCGCCGGCTCGATCATAGATCACTCCACGTGGAGCCTTTTGAATAATTTCATGAATACGATTCCCCTCTGCAAGTCCGCGGTAGTTATTTTCTGCAATAACCTGCAACCAAAAAGATCGGCTCAAGAGAACTCCAAGAACAATAATAGGAACAAAGAGCAGGATGTTCAAAGACACCCGCTCGCCTGGTCGAAGCAACGATTGTTTTGGGTTTGTTGCGCGCGCTTCTTCAGAAGAAACAGAAAATTCATCGATGGCGTCACTAAAAAAATGAGAAGAGCGACGACGAGCCTTCCCTCGTGACCGCACTGGCTTGTCGTACAATTCAAAAGGGTTATTAGGCATAGATATCTCGTTTACGAACAGCTCGATCAATCAAGAGCACAGCATACGAAACCATAATTGCAAAAAGCATATGCACCAGCGTTGCAACAACTAAAAACCACAGATCATCTCGAGACAGAATAGCGTAGCTTGTTTTGACAGTCACATGCAATACTACTTGATGAAGCATCAACATTGTAAAAACAGCGCACAGCACGTTGATTGTCAGCGTAAATGCCGATCGAGATTTTAATAAAAAATCACTCAAAAATAAAAATATTGTCGCCCCAACTGCATAACTCACGATCACAGGAAGCAGGCCTTCTTCAGAGAGCTGGGTAATGAGTATTGTTCCAAAAAAAAAGTGAAACAAACTCCATTGCCACTCTTTTAGAAAAATCAAAAATACTATCATAAAAAATAGCAAATGAATAACAACTGGCGCACCCCAAATAACCAACGGCATTATTGATACTTGCAGTATCACACAAAGAGTAAGAAGTAGTATATTTCCAACTATGAGTAATGCACGAATAGTCATAGTTATTGTGTGATGACAGTTACTACTGTGACCTTTTCTCCATCAACAAGCGGCGTAATAACCGCGCGTTGAAATAATGATGTACCAGCTCCAGAGACTTCTTTTACAGTGCCGATCGGCAAACCAGATGGAATTTGTGCGTCTTGACCGGATGTTGCAACAATTTGGCCAGCACTCACAGAATCAAATTGAGGAATATAATCAACATACAGAGCAAGATTAAAGTCGCCAGACAAAATACCGGGGCTCTTTTTTTCGTTTTGAATTGTCGCGCTAATCTTCGATTCTGGACTTGTAATCAGCTGAACAAGACTTGAGCGGTCTTGAACATTACGCACCGTGCCAATAAGGCTACCGTTTTCGACAATGACAGGCTGACCGAGGGTCACGCCATGTTGAGAGCCTCGATTAATCGTCAATGTTGAAACAGCATCCGACACCGAGCGACCCGTAACCTGTGCGGAAATTCCTTGAAATGATCGACTTTCTAAATATGACAACTGGTTCTCGGATAGCTTTTGCTCTTCCAACGAAACGCGCAGCTCCGCTACAGTGGCATTTAAATCACGATACTGGGCGTTTAATTCATCATATCGGGCGATGAGCTCGTCTTTTGATAGATCCTGCAGTGCGCGGTCAGCTGTTGAGGTGCGGTGTGTAAAACGATAGAGTCGTGATTGCACGGGAGACAAGACAGTACTGAACATTGAAACAACCGGATCACTAATATGAAGCAATCGTACAAGA
>CAZBLE010000009.1:0-37916 GCA_964492735.1 uncultured Gammaproteobacteria bacterium | reverse complement strand
TACGTTTAATGATATCCAAAGGAGAATGTGTGTCTAGTATATGGGGTACAGGCCATTGTCTATGCTCAAGGTAAGGTAATAGCGCCGGCTCCAGTTGAGGAGTCTCCAAAGAAAAATGAGACTGTCGTAGATGAAAAAGAACAGAAATTATTGGATTTTGTAGCACGCATGAAGGCTCAGGAGAGTCTTGATATATCAGAGTCTCACACCGCATTGATGGACACTCCAATTTTTCAAGCGCTTGAAAATGAAGCAGGTCCAGATTTCGCTAAAAAAATGTTACGTTTATTTGATGATATTGCAGACGCTTGGCCGCAGGCATATACAGACTACGTCAGAAAATCATCAAGACCAGACCCAAATGCGTTTGGTAATAGCTTTGGGAATGCAGTTGATGCAGCGTATAAAAAACTTTCAGAAAAACAACGTCGCTTGATTGATGAGGCGATGGAGGCAGATGCTGCTCGACAGAAAGAGGCTGCTGGAGGTGGTTACACTATAACAGCCAAAATTAGTGGTAACCATGCCTTCAGAAGGGCAATGCGTAGTGCTTTTGACGCTGGCTTTATTCGTCAGCCAGGACAGTAGATAGTTGATGAATAGGTGTGATTAGACTCTAGAATCGCAGAAAGCCACGAAAGCCACGAGCAGCGTAATATGATTCTGCGCCGTTGTGGTAGGTAAAGACGCGGTCATATCGCCGGTCACAAAAGAGAGCGCCGCCACGTTTGCGGATTTCCGCAGGTGTTGCAATCCAGCTGGATGTTTTAGTGTCGAATTCACCAAGTGTTTGCAAGAAGCGATAATCTTCTTCTGTGAGAATCGTAATTCCCATTTCTTTGGCCGCATCGAGAGCGCTATTTTTTGGCTTAAATGTTTTGCGAGAATTCAGGGAAGCGCGGTCAAAACAAAAACTGCGTCGACCTTTCGGACTTTCTGGGGCGCAGTCAACAAAGAGGAGTTCGCCGGTTTTTTTATTGACGCGAACAACGTCTGGTTCACCTCCAGTTGCTTCCATTTGAAAGAGTGACCACAGCGCTGCTGGTTTTTTTGCGAGACGTGTTGCAATAGTGTCCCATTTCACACCTTTATGCCGGCTCATGTGTTTTTCAAACCGTTGTTGTAATGTGTCGAGTAACGCGGTTTGTTGTTTTGCAGAGAGAGATTTTTTTGCCATAGGTGTACAAAATAATTATTCTTCAGACAGCGCAGCAAAATCTTTTTTGGCTTTCATGTACCATCTCATGCCGCCGATTGGATTTTTCCAACGACCTTTCATTGCTTTCGCCGCCGGCTCGTGCGCAACATCGCCTTGTGCAAACATTTCTTTCAAGTGTTTGTCTTGCGCTTTAATCGCTTCATCTGCGGTGTTGGTGTGAAACGCCATGTCGCATGGTCCACCGAGTTGTTTGCATGTCATTGTTTTCATAGAGTTTTCGTAAAATGTATTAGGAATATTTTCATTTACACTATACCACCTTTGAATAACAGAAAAAAGATCCGCGCTATTGGATTTTTGAATATCATTAGTCGTTAATCACAAAATCTAACTGCTCCAAAGGGATGCCTAGCTGCAATCCGTATTGCACTGCTTCTTCCCACGTCTCCTTATTTTCATAATCAAATTCAAATGTTTTTAGTGTATAAGTTTTGGTTCTTTCTACCCCTTAATCAGTGCTCCTAGAGTCCATTGTATACATTCGAATAATGCATTTTTTATCTTATATATAATAGTATTGTCTTGTAACGCTATGGCTTCATTTGTGAAGTTTATTAGAAGTATATCCCCGTCGCTTACATAATAATCACCGCCACCATTTTTTCCAAAAAAGATTGGATGATTAAAAGGAAGATGTATAATCTGTGTAGTTTGCTTTGTTTTGAATAAATCTTTTCCAACTCGATTGCGCTGCACATCAACCAAAGGAGAGATGTGATGAGTGGCATGGTGATCATTACCGCTTAACTCGATGCCATTGTCAAAGGAGGTTTGAGCCACCCAGACTTGTTGGTTATTTTGTACTGTGTCCGTATGCCATAAGCGAATATGGTCCCGTTGTTGAGCATCATTCGTTGGTTTTTCAAATGCCAAGTCTTGTGCCCGATGAAATACATACAAGTTACTCATTGGTGCGGTTGGGTAACTTGTATGCGCTAAACTTGCAGTCGCAATCTTAATTGATGTTGCTGTTGTGATTGGGTCAGGAATAATCCACCCGGCATTATGAAATGCATCTGTAATTTGATCGGCGCTACCAATAAATAGTACATTGATAGGATCAGCGCTAATGTTCGTTTCAGTTACAGTAGTTTTAGGTAATTCAGTGAATGTGAACAGATACGGGTAATAACGCAGGCCTGCTATGCCAAGGGTTAAAAGTATGCAGATAGTACTGATTGTAAAGAGTGTACGTACTAATTCACGTTTGTATTTTTGTAGAAATTCCAAAAATGATTTTAAGTCAGTCATGTCTACAGTATAGCAGGTAAGGTTTATTGTTAAAATCAAAAAAACTCTGCAAATACAGAGTCTTTTTCTATAAATATTTTATGGGGTCGGTTATTGGATCAGGTTCGGGTGAATTTACAGACACATCTTGCCTAAGGTAAATAGCTATAAGGAATTATGTCACGCAAGGGATATGATGTTCTCAGGCGCTCAATATCGTCATCAGTCATACACCAACCACTTGCATTGTAGTTTTCTTTAAGATGTTCACGTGAATCAGAGCGGGGAATTACAACGATATTTTTTTGGGAAATTAACCAATTCAGTGCTATTTGAGCAACAGTTTTGTTGTATTTTTTACTGAGCGTAGTTAACAGCTCATTTGGTTTGAGAATTGAACCTCGGTCTACTGGACGATATGCAACGACAAGGATATTGTTTTCTTGACAATAGGGCACAATTTCCGACTCTTGATGATCACATCCTTCACAATGACTGATTTCTCGCGTTGCCAGATTATATTCAATTTGATTTGCCACGATTGGATATTTGCTTAATGTCTGAGCTCGTTTCAATAAAGAGAGGTTAAAGTTACTGACCGCAGGATGTTTTACTAGTCCTTCATCAATGCAATCATTCATAGCTCGCATTGTTTCTTCAAGTGAAATATCTGGATTTGGAGCATGGATATAGAGTAAATCTACATAATCAATTTGCAGTTTTTTGAGACTTTCTTTTACGGATGAAATAAAATCCGAGTAGGTTAAATTTTGAGGTGAGACCTTTGTTGATATAATAAGCTTCGAGCGATCAAATTGTTTTATCACATCGCCAAGTACTTCTTCAGCCTTTCCGTTTGAGTACATTGCAGCGCAGTCGATATGAACATATCCAATTTCAATAGCATCCTTTATCGATTGTTTCCATATTTCGATATTAGAAGAAACTTTGCTTTGATCCCCACCTGTACCAAGGCCGATATCAGGTAAGGAGAATCCATTACTGAGAGTTTTATAATTCATTGTAGTTACAATAAGATCAGTAAGTTCTTCTCTTCTTATGAAGATAACATTCTTTTCTTCTTGAATCCAACACGTTACAAAAACCCCGAAAAACGAGGCTTTAAATTAATGGATCAGTTGCTGGACAAAGTAAGAACCTGTAGACTTCCTTTATGAAAATTGACGTTTTAGAATTTCGTTTAAAATTATATCCAAAGCATTTTGACCGTGTCCGTGCATTTTATGCTGACACACTTGGATTTTCCGTACGTACAGAATGGAATGATGACCCTGCTCATCGGGGTGTAATGTTTGATACGGGGAGCGGCATTATTGAGCTTTTATCCGGCGCACATCAAAGTGATGCGGCTACCTATAGCAATGATATTTCTTTGCGGGTTTCCAATGTGCATGCAGTATGGGAAAAGTTTAAGGATGATGAAAGTGTTATTTTCCCGATACGGAAAAATGATTGGGGAGACACGTCGTTTTGCATAGCTGACCCCGAAGGGTTTGAAATAACATTTTTTACACCAGACCACACTCATTGATTTCAGCTTGTGGGCTAGTTTTGGATGGCCGCTCTTTAGAATGTGATTACTGTGACAGAGTATTTTTCGTATGAAATGTATTGAACATCGACGTCATTTTGTAATTCCTTTTTCACAAATTCTTCGTTCATGATTCCTGTTTCAATAAATAGTTTTGTCTTCCAGACTTTTTCTCGAATTTGTTTTACAAGTTCTTTGTAACTGTCCATTGGACCGCCAGTTGCAGGAAAGAGAGAGATGGCAGGTTCTTGTGCAAGGTCTTTCTTTGTATTGGAACCAAGAAGTTGATCGGGTGAGCCCCACGGTAAATCAGCGATAATACAAAAAGGTTCTTCATGAATTGACTCAAGCATGTCTGAGTGAAGGAAAGATACATTTGAGACATGTAACTTTTGTTTATTTATTTCAGCGACTTGCAATGCATCATTTGAGATGTCAGTGCCCATGACTTTTAATTCTGGGAATGTAATACCAAGTGAAAGAGCGAGCGCACCAGACCCTGTGCCAACATCTAAAATATACGAATCGCTTGGACAAGGATTTTTTTCTAAGTACTCAATAACATTCTGCAGTAGAGTTTCGGTTTCTACAGTTGGTTCATAAACGCGTTCATCTGTATAGAAAGTGTGGCCGTGAAATATAATTTCATTTGAGGATTGAGAGTTCATAAAATGAGTATAACAAAACTCCTCATCATAAGGGAGTTTGAATGATCCCATTATTTTCTTTCGCGTGAGCAATAAGCCACAAATAATAATGATTCCTCCAAGTACGGTCGTAAAGCTGGGAAGGGTTTTTAAGAAAATCCACGTTGACGCAATAGCAGTAATGGGTACGAGGTACATGTATAAACTTGTTTTTGCTGACCCAATGTTATCGACAGCGAAGAACCAGATGGTGTAAGCAACAGCAGCAGGAAACATGCCTATGTATACCGCAGCTCCAATCGTTTGAGGTGAAGCTAAGAGCGCTTGCTGGATGAGTTGTGGAGCAAAGATTAAAAGGGGAATGGTTCCAAGTGTAAATGTCCAGGTTGTGAATCGAGCAGCTCCATAGTGCTGTATGAGTTTTTTCCCAGCACTAAAGTAAATGCCAGCCAATATAGATGAACCAAGAATGCTGAATGCATATAGATTAAAATTTGTGCTGTGAGAATTGCCTGTAAAAGAAATGATGCCGACGCCTAAGAGTGCAATGAGAGAGCCGAGCCATTCATAGATACTGAGTTTTTTTTCTTGGCGCACGACTGCAGCAAATATTGCAGTGAATAGAGGCGTAGTTGAAATAATAAAACTAGCTGTTGCGGGATGTGTATGTGTCTCACCAAGATTGAGTAGTACATGATATATAGTAACTCCGCTTAGACCAAGGAAGAATAAAATTGGTATGTCGCGTAATTGTGGCAAACTATGTTGCTTGGTGAAGATGAGGAATGTCCAGAGGCAGGCACTGGCGATAAAAAATCTGAACAGTGCGAGTGCGCCAGGTGAAAAATCTTTCAAACCAATTGCAATGCCAACAAATGCTGAGCCCCAGATAGCTACTGTGATAAGGGCAGCTAAATTACCTTGTATTTTTTTGCTCAGCATTTTTCTATTATACAGTAAGCTGCTACGACAAAAAAGTTTTACCGTCCCGTTAGGGGTGTAACATAAAAGCCCCGAAAAACGGGGCTTAAAATAAATGGGTGGCTAATGCCCCTTCGGGGCACAGGTGGGACTTTTTTTCACCCGATGCTCGCTCCGCCGCTCTGCGGCATGGCTCACATCTCCTTCAAAACCTGGGTTCCTCGTCGACTGCCATTTGGCAGTCATCTCGGATACCCTTCAAGTCCATTTATTCAACAAATGAAAAGAAAAAATGCCCCTGAGGGACATCCTTTCTTTTCATGGGTGGCTAATGGGAATTGATCTCCGTCTTTCCAACCTTTTGCAATATCCTGCATAGATTCAAAGAGGGGAACAAAGCTTTCTTTTGGCTGTATTGCCACCAGCTGCTTCTTATCGACCCACAAGCGCTCAATGCTCATCAAAAGCCAGTTACGCTGCTGTACGGGCTCCATATCGGCAAAGAATGCAGGGAAATCTTGCAGATAGGCTACCATGGTTTCCATTTTTTGGGAATCAGAAATCGTGGGCTTTTTCAGGTCTGTTTTGCTCCCAAGTTCAATGAGTTGGGTATCGATGGTCGCCACTCGTTCACGAATGATTTCAAGCTGTAATGCGTATTCGTTTTCTGTGATTGCCTCATATTTGAGAAACTGTAGATTCAACTTCTGCCTTTGTTTTTCCAATTGCGCTTTTTCCTCTCGGAGAAGCGAAGTCCGATCCACAATCGTTGTAGGCTTCTGTGTTTTACGGTCAATGAGCTTTTGTTTGAATTTTTGTGCAGCCAGCTCAATGACATCACTCGGAATAGAGAAGGCTTCCATCAATTCCTTGGCTTGATCATCAATGATTTTGGAGGTGACCGTGGACTGTTTACAAGAACGATCTTCTTTGCGGAATTTACAGATGTAGCGAGCATCATCGTGCTTGAGGAATCGTTTTGTCTGACAGTACATATTGGGAGCTGCCGTATTGTGCCAGCGCTTTGTGTCTCCGTCTTCTCGTTCACGGCAAGGGTAGCAGTACACGAGCCCTTGTAATAGGTACGTACGATGTTGGGCTGTTGGACGGCCAGTCCTATTTCGCCGTTGTCCAATCATAGCCTGTACCTGATTGAATAATTCTTCTGCAATGATTGGCTCGTGCGTATTCGGTATTTCTGGGAGACCTTTGCGAGGTGATGTCGTGTAACCAAGATACGCACGGTTTTTGAGCATATCCTTGATTGAGCTATAAGAGAACTGATTGTCGTATTTTGTTTTGATGCCAGCTTTGTTGAGCTTGTTTGCAATGTCCGCATAGGAATATCCGCCTTGGGCATACAGAGTAAAAGCTTCTTTTACCCATTGTGCCTGCGTGGACTCAATAAGCCAGATAGCTTTGTAGATGGGTCGTCCTTTTTCTTCATCATACCCAATTTGTTCTTTATGATATCCAAAAGGGGGATTGCCAATTTTTTTACCCACCATTCTTTTTTCCATGAGTCCTTCTTGAACCCAAAAGCTGATATTGCGTGATTGGTGTTCATCAAATAATTCGTTGATACCTTCATTGAGAAAAGAATTTGGATCATTCCAGTCTCCAAAGTCTTGGGTCACTGATACCACATCAATGCCATGGCGCTTTCGTAGAAGCTCTTTGTATTCTCGTGCGTCTTTTACGTTGCGTGCAAACCTCGATGTGTGAAAAATCAAGATGACATCAAATTGACCAGCAAGAGCATCACTGATCATTCGTTGAAAATCCGTCCGTTTTGCAGCACTCCGTCCACTGATGAGATCTTTATAAAAATTCACTTGCACCATGCCGTGGTCGTTTGCGTATTCTTGAATGCGTTTGCGTTGATTTTCAGGTGAGAAGCCCTTGTCTTGCTCCTCTGTACTTTCCCGAATATAAACGGCTGCCCGTTTTTTGACGGCAGACTTGTTGTCGTTGGGTTTCATATTGTGATTCAATTTTACCTTGTTTTTCATATGTTTTGAAGTTATAGCAGTGTGAGTTGTTTAGGTCTTGCGTATTTGGCTTTGATTTCAAATTTCTCAAGAAGAAAGAGTAGTATTTCTCTATCGCTGATGTGAGGAATTTTGTGCCAATCAATCTCCTCTAATACCAAGCGGAGTATTTGCCATCGACGATGCCATGTTCGTATATCATATCTCCGTAAAAATTGTCGTCTGTATCCCGCAAGCCCAAGCTCCTTGATACCTTGTATCATCACAAGAATCTCACTGCAGTACATTTCGCTTTTTGTGTGTTTTCTGATTGCAGTTACTAACTTTGGGTGGTTGAAGTCGGTGACGAAAATAAAGTCACGTGCTGGATGGTTCAAAATTTGATCAACTTCTTGGCGAAGAATTTCCTTTGCTACGTTTGGTGTAAATAGATCATGTAGAGTATATTCTTTCTTTTCCCGAACATATTTTTTCATTGTTTGATTGACCGCATTTTTATTCTGCAGGGTAAATTCAAATCGAATAGCCTCTCTGAGAGGTGGGGAATGTGGAATAATGACCGTTCCTCCAGTGCGCCATTGTTTACCTATTTCGATCTCAAGCATTGTAACTGCGTGAGCAGCAACCTCTGGCAGTTTTTCATACACCGCAAAAGATGATGCGGTATTGTACATTTTGATACCAGTACCCCCTTCGTTTTCATAGGTTTTTTTCTCCCATGATGAGCGTGGTCTATAATTGAGGTGGGCAAGGGTTTCTAGTGCTTGATTGGTTGTGCATGTGTCATCCAGTCGAATGTTTTTACAGAAGGCAGCTTGGGTGATCACAGCTTCAGAAATCGTCTGAAAATCGGCATGCACATGTAGTTCTTCTCGTAAGAATTTTTGAATTTGTTCAACGAGGTGTGCATAGTGATCTATTGTGACAGCGTACAAACTTGTATCAAAAAGAAACTTCGGGATTGAGAATTCCAGCACAAAGTAGTCTGGTGTTTTGTTCCATGTAGTATGCTCAATCCAGAATTTTGGGACATATTGGTTTAGTTTTTTCTTCTCACGTCTGTAATCATTATTGGTAGCTTTTACGAGCGTCTGATCTTTTCGATTATCTGTGTAACTGTATCTTTTGTGTTTGAAAAACCACTCATGTTCAACATGGATTTTATCCGTACTCATTTTCATCTGAATGGTGTCGATCATATGCGGGGAATTTTCAGATCGTCAATTTGCTGATTCAGAGACGGGGTAATTCCCCGCAGAACCCCCATCCGAATCAGCAAGCTGATGACCTTCGTCAACTGGACTCTCAAAAAATTCAACAAAAAAGTCTGCTAACGCATCCGCAATAGCTTCTTTTTGTTCTTCATTCAGTTGTTGAACTTTTTTTGTCATGAGAATACAAAAAAAGCCCAAACAATGGGCTGCTATCGAAATATCAGCGTTTTGTTTGGGCTTCGTTGAGCCAAGCCACCTTACTCGAAAGCAAAGGTGACAGGAAAATTGTTATTTTTTGCGTTCTGTATTTGTCACAGGAACCATTCTGACATTGTCAGATGGAATCTTTCGATTTTTTTGACAAGAAGTACACAGTACAATACAGGACGTAGTGTATTGTACTCTACCTAAAACGGTGTTGCAAGTTTTGCAGTACACCATCACATTTGCAACGCCCATAACCTGTATGGTTTCTTGTAGTATCTCTAGAGATACTTGAATTCGATCAAGTTTTTCCGTATTTTCATCACGATCACTTGTAATCATGGATTTGAGGGGAGAGAGAATTGCAAGGACATCATCTTCAGTGATGGATTTGGAATCAATTTCTTTTTGTTGGGAGATGGGTTCTGCTACGTTTATGATTGGGTAGTCAGTTTTGCGCTGCAAAGTGTTCGTGGCTTCAATTGCAATATAGAGAGATGGCGTGTCCAATGATGGTCGGAGAGCCTCCAGCGCTGTTTTATTATTCTTTATTATTTGAGCAATCGTTTCATGAAAAGGAATCATGATTAGGGACGGCGCCGCTGTTTTTAGCATTTTGAGAAAATCTTCTCTGCTTTTATTTGCTGCGGTAACCATGCTTCTAAAGCTGTCCGTCTGATATACGGCCATAGCGGCTGATCGGGCTGCTTCAGCATCTTTGATCATCTTTTGAAATGAACCTTCTGGGATCTTTATATTTGCTGAAGCAATGGTAGTGGCAGCAGAAAGCCGTGATATCTTCTCGGTAAACTGATTTGTCTGTTCTGTATATGGAGCCATGCTTTTTTCAAAATCTTTTTGAACAGCTGCAATTTGCTCTTTCTCATGTTCAGACAAAGGCTTATCAGAAAATCTGCTCTTCCGAGCCTTGTTTTTAGGGGAATTTTTGGACATAATCTCATCATTGCATATTTGCACCTTGTATTCAACCGCACTATAATCACCAGTCTATGACTGATAAGGAAACAAAAAAAGATAATCTTGAAGATTTACGCACAGCGCTCGTCTTTGCAAGAACACGGCAAGCCCTCGAAGAGCCATATTATGAGGCCATTTCCCATGATTCTTTTGAAAAAGACCGTTTTATTGAGGCTACTGGATATTTGCGGGAAATTCAAAGAATTTTAGCTGATATTGAATATGCTCGATCCAGAATGGAAAAAATTCCCACAACTGATGATCCGAGCTCACAGCATGGCATGTCCCCAGAAGACCATCTTCTTTTCTATGAGGGCAGCATCCTAGAACTGGTTCATCAAGGTAAAGATAAAATTTGCCAAATGGTATACGCAATGGTTTCTACGGGAGAAAAAAAGTTCAAACCACTACAAGGATCTACTGGTAAAAATAAAAAATCTATTATCACGAAACTTTCGGAGAAGCCAGTCATTGTAGCCATGCCTGATATGGTTGCGGAGTTGTCCAATTGGGTAAGCGAAGAAGGAAAGTTCAAGCGCATTGTGAATAGGCGCTCATCCTATCACCATGGCAAAAATCCACTGACAGCTAGAGCTGATTATGTTGATTTACAAGGATTGGCCACCATCTTGAGCTCACCATTTTCTGCACAGCTCACTGATGAAGGGAGAAAAATAATAGAAGAAAAAAGAGAAGCAACACTACAGCGATTGTATCTCAATTCTACAACACAAATTGATGAGGTGTTGATTGGATTGAAAGAACATTCTGATAGGTTGGCTGCTATTCTTCTGAAAGAGATAGCGAGTTTACCTACTGACCCACAAGAACAGAAGGAAATTGCATCCAAGTATCAGGATTTTCTTGATAAAATCAAGCATAAGAATGCAGCCTCATTACAAAGTATCGATGAAAAGCATGTTGCCGCTATTGATAAGATTAGGGCACTGGCAAACGACGAAGGCGATCTCGCAGAGCATATAAAATCAATCTATTTGGTCGGTAGTCTTGGGAGAGGCGAGGATGTTGCTTTACTATCTGACATACAAATTGTCGTGGTCATTGATGATGTGTGTGATATTGATGAAATGACCAATCTGATAGCCGCAAAATTGGATGATATTTCAACCAATCCTATTCGTATTGAAGTGTATACCGAGGCAGTATTTTCTTCTGATAAAAGCGTATTTTTATGGCTTGTGTGCCACACTGACGGTATCCTGATTTACGGAACAGATCTTGTCCCTGCCAAAAAAATACCAACCCCCGGTCTTTTTTTGGCAGAAGTTATGGCGATGCAAGTTGAAAAAAATCTCATTGAAATCAAGTCTGATGTCATAGACTTGCCAAATAAAAAGTTCATGCTCCCATATGTGGGACGTCAACTAGCGAAATCCGTTTTACGAACTTTGTATGCAGTAGAAGTCTTGAATAACCCCCAGTACACCAATAGCCTGCATAAAATGATTGCAATTGTAAGACAAGGGGCAAATGCAGCGAAGAATGCTTACATGATTGATCTGTGTGAAAAGATGCTTTCTGGTAAAGCTCTTATATCCTTACCGACTATGCAGATGTTTATTGATGAGTTTGAATCTGGAAAGCTTCATAGTATTTTACAAACTGTCATTGATACTGCAGAAGAAATAAGATTAGAGGAGAGTAGAACAAAGCACTGATATCTGACAAGTGTGTCGCACTTATAGACGCATTTCTAGGGAGGTTGCGCTTTCGGTGTTTTTATTGTTGAATACAAGGGCAATAAGCAACCTAACCCTTTGGCAACGAAGGCATGGTTCGAATATCCCAACGACGATAGTGACGGTCTTCCGACCAGCACTCGTCGTTGGGTATGTGTCCGAAAGGGCATATGGCAATCCCGAAAGGGGTTGTCGCTGAATTCGGGAGACCTTTATTGTCTCTTGAGTTCTTTTATCAAGGTAAACCCAACGACATGACCGAAGAACCAAAAGCCTCAAAAAAAGAGGAAGGTGGAAGCGTGTTCCAAAAAGCGGCGAGATTTTACGACGATAAGCCTGAGCAAAAACAGGCTTTACAGCTCCTCAAGTACATAGGAATTCTAGTGGGAATTGTGACGGCCATCGTTTTCTGGTGGATATCAATACCCTCTGCAATTGCATGGTATTTGTGGAAAAAAACAACCCTCGATAAACAGAAGAAGGTCGCTATGGCCGTCTCAGCATTCGTTGTGTTTTTTTGCGCTTTCGCTGTAGTCAAATCAACAAATACACCACCTGTGTTGGCAATCACGGAGCCAAAGGATGTGTACTCATTCCAAGCTGCATCAACCAAGATCAAGGGTACAGTTGAACCAAAAGAATCTACTGTGACAATTGATGATGTGGCCGTTGAAGTAAAAGATGGAGTTTTTGAACAGGAGGTTCAATTGAAAAATGAGCAAAATACGTTCCATTTGGTTGCAAAGAATGGCACAGGAGAAAAGGCTATTCAACTTGATATACAGCGTCAACTGACTGATGCGGAAAAAGCTGATAAGGCAAAACAAGACGAAGAACAGAAAAAACAACAAGAGGCAGCAGATCAAAAGCGTAAGGATGAGCTCAAGGGATCTGTAGAATCTTTTTACAATCAAGTGCTTGAAACACCAAAACAGGCAGATGATACCTATAAGCAATGGACGGATAATCTCGGTAAAACTACTGATGCCCAAGCGTATCTTGATGCTGGTATCGTCAAGCAAAATATGGATGCTACTCGGAGTGCTTTTGGTGACATCAAGGCGCCTGAAGGTCTACCTGAAGATGAAAAGAGTAGATTGCGTGATGGTTTGTCCGAGCTATCGACTGCATATTTTACTCGCTCCAACGCAATGAAGAACATGCAGGACTATCTCAATAAACAAGATTTGAATGCTTTGCAAAAAGCCAAAGATAATAATGCGATGTCTCAAAGCTTCGTTTTATCTGGACTCTCAAAGATTCTTGAGGTGACAATGAGATACGGAGTAGGGACAAAATAACGTATCCTGAATATGAAGATTATGTTCAAACACTCACAGCGAATCATCTCCCTTTTTGTCGTGCTGGCATTCTTCGTCGCTCCCATGCCTGTGGCCGCAAAGGTGGTTTCTGTGAGTCGTGTGATTGACGGAGACACATTCGTTACAAAGACAGGTGAGAGAGTGCGATTGATCGGTATTGATGCGCCTGAATTGAAAGGATCAAAATGCTATTCAGGCGAGGCAAAATCCCATTTGGCAGCACTCATCTCTGGTAAAAAGGTTGATCTCAAATACGATAAAGATAAAAAGGATAAGTATGGCCGAACACTGGCCTATGTGTATACCAGCGTATTTGTGAATCAAGATTTAGCAAGGAATGGGTATGCGGCTCCTATGTTTTTTGCTCCCAATACCGCAAAGGAAAGTACCTTATTGGCAGCGACGCAGCAGGCACAAAAAGAGAAAAGAGGTATTTGGAAGAATTGTGATGCCAGTAAAAAGACATACGCCCCACAAGCAGTGAGTAGCATCAAGGTTGTAAATCTGAGTGAAAAAAGTTCCAAGGTGAGTTGGAAAAAAGGAAAGTATGCCACGAATTATACGATAGACTATCGTAAGAAAGGCAGCTCCTCTTGGAAGACAATCAAAAATATCAAAACCACTCAGTACACGCTCAAGAGCCTTGAGGCAGGAAAGAAGTATGAGTATCGTATTTCTTCAAATAATGGCTTGGGAGCATCCAAAAAAGCATCAGTCAAAACATTCACTGTCATCAGCTCTAATACGGCACCAGTAGAGGATGAGCAGCCAACAGAAGAAGTGCAGGGACAAGTAACCGTTTCTATTTCTGATGCTGCACCTACACAAAACAGTACGGTGACGGTGAGCGTTACTTTGCTTGATCAGAGTGGGAATCCAATACAAGGTGCAACTGGCTCAGCTGTAGCACATTATAAAAGCACGAATACAACACGGTATTTTGCTGCAACGAATCCGAGCGGGCAATCATCTGTGCAATTTCAAATTGGGCGTTCGACAGTAGGGTATAGAGTCACCATCAACGTCACAATGACCTATAACGGCAAGACATATACAGGCGTAACAAGCTTTGTGCCAGTCAATTGAGGCTTGAGGACGTAATAGCAAATATCTTATTTTGCTAAAATAAAGGAAAAAACTATACAGAATAGGAGCTTTTTTGCTGCCAAAATGTTGACAAAACAGCTAAAATATGATACATTATCGAGTCTATTTTACACAAAATAGGTTGCTCTTTTCATACGGACAGTTCAGACTATACACCATCATTCACAGCCTTGAGCAAGGAAGACACTTCTTTCTTCTGGGCTGCGAATGATCAAACGGTACAGTACACTTGGGGCGTTCCCAAGAACTGGCGTTTGACTTTGTGGTGTTGCGAGACATTGCTGATGAGTGAATCGATTGTTGGTAACCGCCTCAAAAACGGAAGCTGCAATTGAGTGCTTATTGGTAATAAGGAGAGTGTCATGGGACAGCCCACAGCAAGACAGCATGCAGAGTACTGGCGTCAGGTCGCTGACGGACGGATCACGGATCGTCACATGCAGGTGCTGCTCGACGGCATCACGCTGCAGTTCTACACCCACAAGGTGAACTACGACGACCCTCGGTGGAAGACCATCGACCCCAAGCGCTACAGCTACTACTGCAACAGCGACGCCAAGGTCGACAAGCACTTCCCCAACACCCGCACGGGAACGGCGGACGTCGTCTACGAGTACATCACCTTCGACCACGAGCCCACGACCAAGGAGGTCATGAAGGCCATCGAAGCCGCTGGTCTCCGTCGTCCCGATCGTGCCGAGACGGACACGTTCCTCGACGAGAACCCCGCCGAGCTCCAGAAGTACCCCGTCGTGGGAATCTGCGGCACGGTGTTCGTTGACGACGACGTGCGCCATGTGGGCTGCGTGGGTGAGGGCACCCTTGGCCGCCGCCTCAACCTGTACGACCTTCAGGACAGGTGGGGTCAGCGCTGTCGCTTCCTCGCCGTCCGCAAGTAACGGCACTAGAGCCCTTGGGCACTCGAATCTTCGGGTTCTTGATCCCTTGGGCTCTTGGCAGCCGTTTCGGCCGCACAGACTATCATCTTCGGGTGGTTTTCTGTGCGGTTCTCAGTTTTTTTCTTATTTCATATTCCAGACAGACCTTGCTATACTCTGGGCGGATAGTAAACGAATCAGCTTGCGGTTACGGCTTCAAGCGGTTGAATTCTGGGTATTTCAAAAAAGCGAGAATCGTTGGTGCCACGAGTGCCTCCGAGAGTGCATTTGATATTGCTCCACTATAAAAATACTTGGTACATCAGACTGGGAGCCTCCATACTCCAAATAAAATACAGCATGGAGATCGTCCGCATGGACTTCAACATGGCAGTGGTACAGATGGTTTGATGTACACTTTGACGGAGTTCGATGACGACGACGTGCGCCATGTGGGCTACGTGAATGAGAACACCAATGGCCGCAACCTCAACCTGAACAACCTTCAGAACAGGTGGAATCAGAACTGTCGCTTCCTCGCCGTCCGCAACTGTTTTTAGGTGTCTTTCTCTACTTGCTTGAGCCAACCGCCAAGCATTTTTCCGATTTCTTCAAGTGGTGCAGAAATGCGACTATATGTCTTGTCATCCAGTGACTTCAATTGCCATGCAATTTGCAGAAAATACTTGAGGGCATCCAGTTTTGTACTGGCTTTCTGCACTGCAAGAAACTTTTGTTTCTTATTTGCGTATGCTGCGTAGAGGATAAGCTCCAGTGTATCTGTGAATAATGTGTCTATTTTTGTTCCAAGTGTATACCGTGAGAGCTTTTCAATTTGGCGCATTGCTACATGCCAACTTATATAAGCCTCTGTTACTTTCTGGAGGATTGGAATATCACTGTCGAATTTTTTCCGTAGGGGGGGGTAACGTTATTGGCTCGCTTTAGTGTTTCCATATGAAAATTCAATTTACAAAAACGTATAGTGAAATAATATCTCTTGAGAACCTTCTTTTTGCATGGCAAGAGTTTGTGCGGGGTAAAAAAAGTAAATCAGATGTACAGTTATTCGCAAGAGATCTGATGACGAATATCCATAGCCTGCATACTGACTTGATAGCGGGTCAATATCAGCATGGAGGATACTACAGCTTCAATATCTCTGACCCAAAACCACGACACATTCACAAAGCTTCAGTTCGGGACAGGTTACTTCATCACGCACTATACCGTCAACTCTATCCGTTTTTTGACCGTACGTTCATCTCTGATTCGTATTCTTGCCGTTTGGAAAAGGGGACACAAAAGGCGGGTGATCGGTTCAGGAAAATGTCTGGGCAGGTGAGTCGGAATAATACAGAGACGTGCTGGATTTTGAAGTGTGATATTCGGAAGTTCTTTGCGAGTATTGATCAGAACATATTATTGGATATTTTGAAGGAGAAGATTGTTGATAAAGAAATAATGAAGCTCATTGAAAATGTACTACGTAGTTTTGAGTTGGGAGGTGCAGGGATTGGGGTTCCACTTGGGAATTTGACGTCACAACTGTTTGTAAATGTGTATATGAACGAATTTGATCAATTCGTGAAACATACACTAAAAGCCAAGAGGTATATCCGTTATGCAGATGACTTTGTTTTCCTGTCTGATGACAGGGAATGGCTCGAGAGCTTGATTCCACATGTTGCTGAATTTTTAGGTGAGCGGTTGGCGCTGACATTACATCCAAAGAAGGTGAGTATAGAGACACTTGCTTCAGGAGTTGATTTTCTTGGCTGGGTGTACTTTCCGCATCACAAGACGTTACGCTCAAAAACAAAACAACGGATGTGCCGTCGTTTGAATGAGCGGCCAGAGGAGGCCACAGTACAGTCATACAGAGGCATGCTGCAGCATGGGGACACATTCAAGGTGCAAAATGACCTTGAGAATCTGTACTGGTTTTTGAGTGATGATAAAAACTAAAAGCTCCCCAATCAGGGGAGCTTTATCGCATAACCTTGATCCGTTTCCAGATCGTGGTTGGAAAATGGGTGGCTAATGGGACTTGAACCCACGACCCCCGGTACCACAAACCGATGCTCTAACCAACTGAGCTATAGCCACCATAAATTGCGTGGCTTACTATACCAAAGTCGAAATAAAAATGCAATATCTCGCTATCGTAATTCAGGAACACCAATAAACCAGGTTTGTAGTATCTTAATTTTTTCCAGTGATACATTTCGACTAAATGGATTTTCATTGAGCAAAATCATGTCAGCTCGTTTGCCTGGAGCGAGAGAGCCGATGAATTGATCCATACGAGAAAGTATTGCGCCAGCTGTTGTGTATAATTCTATCCCTTCATAAATAGAAATTTTTTGCGTATCTTCTAAATCTTTTTTCGCACTTTCTGCAATGCAAGCAAATGGTCGTTTCATGTGATTTTCTGTTCCGGCAGCAACAATAATCCCTTCGTCAAATAACAAGCGAAATGGGTTAATGCGTTTTGTGCGCTCACCAAGTCGGTCAGTAAACCGAAAACGATCTAACGCATATGATGGTTGCATTACAACCGTAATGTTTAATTTTTTGATTCGTGGGACGTCAGCTGGTGCAATAAGTTCTGCATGATCGATTCGAAATTGCATAGTACTCGATGGATGGTTTCGAGTGTATTCGGTGACTGCATCAACAGCATCTGTCACGGCGGCATCACCAATTGCATGAAATGCAATGTTTCTGAGACCAAGAACATCAGCTCGTTTAATTATGCTTTGCATCATTTCTGGACTAGTTCCTTCCATGCCATGATCTTTAATGCCATCTGTATATGCATCATGAAGATGCGCTGTGTGTTCATTGAGATTTCCGTCAGAAAAAATTTTAATCCCGGCGATAGTGAAATGTTTTCCAGTGTATTTCAGATACGACTGAATATCAGGATGTGCTAACAGTGATTCATGGACAAAGACAATCACCTCCATAGGCAAGAGACTCGCTTGATCGAGTGTAATGTAGGCTCTGAGCTGATCGATGCTCATGACAAGCATGTCGTGAATGGTGGTTGTGCCATGTGTGCGAAGGTCTCGTAAAAACCGAGGAAGTAGTGTGAGTAGTTCATCGTAGCTTGGAAATGTATGTTGTTGAACACGCCGAAAATCTTGTTCGCTGACAATGCCATTTTCATGCTTGAGTTGCTGATCTTCTTTGTTGATTAGTGCGATCCCTGCAGAATTAATTGCACCTTTTTGATATGATTCGTGTACAATAAATAGCGCCGCATCTGTTTGAATAGCATCAAGAAGTGCAGTGCTCAGCGTGCCCCATAATTCTTCATTCCAACCAAAAATAACATACCATTCACGTCCAGGATGTGCATGGATGTATTCACTAATATGTAATTGTGCTTGTTTCCATGATTTTACATTTGATAAATTTGGGTCGCGAATTTCACGACAGAGGAGAGCAGGGTGAGTGTGTCCATCAATAAACCCGGGGAAGAGAAAACCATTATTCAAGTCTTCTCGAATCGCATTCGGAAATCGCTTCTGGAGATCAGATTGAGATCCAACTGCTAAAATTGTACCAGCGCCATCTACAATTAATGCTTCTGCCCATTGGTCTGGCTTTCCTTGATAAATTTGTCCGTTTGTAAAAATCTGCATATATATTCCTCCTCGCAGCTTATAAAAGCGAGTATGATATCATCATACACATTTATTGAAAGAATGGAAGGGCTAGGAAAGAATCAATAATCGATTTTCATAATCGATAGAAAATTCAGGCCGTGTGTTAGCCAAATACTCCAGAATGGCTGCTTTGTGTTCGTTATAGGCTGGTTGCTGAGTATCAAACCATACCCGCAGAATTTCATAGAGGTGTTCAGTTGAATTAGCTGCCACATGACAATGAATGATTTTTTCTGTAAAGCGAATGTGCAATGCAGTGAAAGCATTACGCAAGCGATCATAGGTAAAGACATAAGGCTGATGGAGTAATTCCTCAAAGAAAAATCGTTTGGTTTTTGCATAGGCGTCAGTTGATGTATTCGTGATAAGTAAGATTTTTCCATTTGCCCTCAGAGCAGTGCGGAGTTTTTGAATCGATTTTGTTAGATCCGTAAAATAGTAAAATACATGAGATGCAATAATGCAGTCGTAGGACCCTGGTTGTAAAAGAGTTGTTTCAAAATCTGTTGCCAGAGTTGTGATGTTCAGATGCTCTCTATAGAGATTTGCAAAGTGCGCTTCCTTTTCGATAATTGTTACTTTGTGCCCTTGCCGAGCGAGCTCGTGTGGCAGATTGCTTGCACCTGGTCCAATAATGAGAATATGTATTGGTTTTTTGAACTGATGTATTTCCTGAAGAATGTTTTGTTCAATGAGTATTTTTTCAGTACTGTGTATCACAAAGTTTTGTGAGAGCTGAAGCCAGGATTGTGAAGTGATATTAGACATAGAAATGAATACTCAAGAATACGATCTGATCGTTCATGAAATGTGGAATAATTCTGTATTTCCGTCGGTAGGATTGCAGTGAAAGAATCTCGAATTGCTTCGGCACTTTTATTAGTACTTCTTTTTGCTTTTTAAAAGCGAATTGTAGTATTGAATGAAGGTCTACAGCGAAGTCATTTACAGTAAATAGGGTTTTTTGATTGTATGTTGGACCACCCCACGGTGGATCAAGAAAGACTGTATCAATTGATGAAAAATCGAGTGAATACAAAAATTGTTCAGCTGCTTGATTGATAAAAGTGATGTGTGATCTCACTTCATAAATGCTCCCGTTGTGTTTTGCCATTTTGATTTTTACTGGATCACGATCAACGGCGATGACAGATTTTCCGCAGCGTGCAAAGGCAATACTATTGCCACCGATACCGCAAAATAGATCCAGAACAGATTCTCCCTGAACGAGCACTGCTTGCTCTAGGGCAATAGTTTCTGGAGTAACGGAGTAAAGGCTTTCAAGATCCATCTGAATTCCATCGTCAAACCGCGTAAATAGTTTGTAGCGTCTTTCCCAATAAGGGGATTGTTGTAATGGAGATGTGGTATTCATAATTGTAGATAAAGAGAGAAGGGGAGGTCGTCACGATTTGCGTGAGTGACGACCTAGTGTTCGCTGCCACCACTGCGTTGCCAGTCTTGATAGGCTCCGATGCTTGTATAGCCGAGAGCTTTTTCATCGTCCTTCGAGACGATCACTGGCCAGTGGTCTGGGTAGTCGGTTTTTAACCGAGCGAGTAGAGTGGCGCGGTCGATGTCAGGCATTTCACCGAAAACTATTTTTTCCCAATCCGGAATCGGATCAGATGGCAACTGGTTTCGTACCAGCACCTGAATTGTTTCGGCAGTTTTTTCCGAAGCCCGCTCTGGACATTGCTCAAGGATGTGGATGAGGCATCCAGCAAAGACGTTGTACATTGTCGCTGCGATGTGTGTATATGTACCAGTTCCCTCTAGAAGGGGAATCGGTTTGTTGTCGACAACATACCAAGCAAAGCGATGGCCACTGTTGAACGTGTAGACCAGAATGTTATGCAATCTCGTCGGATCATGTTTCAAGGAGCACCTCCATTGATAGTGTATGTTTTTTGTTTAGAAGACGGTGTGTTCAGTGGGTTATGTTGTAATGAGTTTTTAGGAAATACTAAAAATTGACCCAGGGAGTGGCCTTTGGTAGAGTTTTAGTATTGTAACTTTTTATTACAAACTATGAAATCAGAACAGTATCTGGCAAACATTGGATTAAGTGCGTATCAAGTAAAGATTTATTTAGCGTTACTTGATTTGGGTACGGCTAATATTTCTGAGTTGGTCCGCGCAACTCAGCTGCACAGGCCAATTGTCTATCAACAGTTGGAGCTCTTGCTGGAAAAACAGTTAGTGTCATTTTCGCCGAAGAAGCGAGGGAAGATTTATTATGCAGAATCTCCTGAGCGTTTGCAGCTGCATGTTGATGCGATGACAAAGCAGTTTCAGGAACTGCTACCAGAGCTGAAAGAAAAATATGTCGGTAAAACACGGCAGCCAAAGATGCGCTATTTTTCTGGTGAGGATGTTGTAACGGTGATTTATTCTGATGTACTTGAAACACTGAAGAAAGGCGAGGTATTTTATCGCTATGAGTCTCCAAAAGATTATAAGAAATTTGATGAATGGTTACCGCCTGAATATTTTGAACGGATCTGTAAGCGCAAAGAAATTGAAAAGTTCGTGATTACAAATGAGAAGACCTTTCAGACTAAGAAGAAGGTTATGGAGAAAGTTGAGCGACATGTGCCCGCAAAGTTTGATCCTTTTTTGTATGACATCACGCAGATTATCTATGGAGAAAAGGTAGCGTTTATTGATTTTGAATCAAAGACTGCCTGGATTATTGAAAATCAGCGATTCGCGCTCTTTCAGCGGCAGTTATTTCGATTATTGTTTCAGTCACTGTAAAGTGATGATTCATTGACTATCAAGTCAAAAACCCATAGCATAACTGCGCATGTCCCGGTAGCTCAGTTGGATAGAGCATCAGCCTTCTAAGCTGGCGGTCACACGTTCGAATCGTGTCCGGGACACAGAGATAATTAGTGACATTGATATATGTCTCAGTCAGATAGTCAATTTTTGATTTGGCAACAAGAACACATCACAGGTGATTTTTTGCCATCTGAAACCGCAAGCACACCACTTGATCCGTCTGGTGGGGTTGTTGATTTTTTTGCGTGGCTGAAAGAGCGCGGTATGACAGCTGGCACTGTCCTTGATGTTGGATGTGGTAAAGGGAGAAACAGTCTTTACGCAGCATCTATTGGCTTTGTTGTTACTGCAATGGATTTTGTTCCTGAAGCAGTTGCTGGATGTGCAGCACAGGCTGCGGCACAAGACTTCTCCAAGCAAGTGATTACAATAGAGCACCGTATGGATGTGTCATGGCCATTTGCTGATAATACGTTTGACTGCATTATTGATTCATTTGCAACCATTGATGTCGACACTGCTGCTGGGAGAGCGACGGCAATTAAAGAAATGCATCGTACTCTTTCGCCTGGAGGATACGCTCTCGTCCAAGTGGTTGCCGCAGATGATGAGTATGAAGCAGAACAGATTGCTGCGCATCCTGGAGCAGAGATCAATAGTTGCATTTGGCCAAATGGGAAATTCCAAAAAGACTATACAGATGAAGAGTTGCGTGAGGTGTACGCAGATTTCACAATTGTGCAGCTTGAGAAGCGCTCGAAACCTGCTGTGAAAATGAATCGAGAATACACAGCAACAAATTATTGGATGATTTTACAAAAATGAACATACAGCTTCCATATTATATAGAGCAGACAATCAAGCGTTTGAATGACGCTGGATTTGAGGCGTACATTGTTGGTGGGAGCGTCCGCGATCTATTGCGTGGTGTCTTGCCGCATGATTACGACATGACAACAAATGCTCGGCCAGAGCAGATTCAGGTAGTGTTTGAAGACACGCTGTACAACAACGCCTTTGGAACAGTTGCGGTGCGCGTGACAGACGATCAAGGATTACCGCAAACAATTGAAGTCACTCCATATCGAACCGAGCAAGGCTATTCCGATGGCCGGCATCCAGATGTCGTTGAATTTGGTGATTCGCTTGAAGAAGATTTGAAGCGGCGCGATTTCACAATCAACGCCATGGCGACAGACGGGGTGAGTCTTGTGGATTTATTTGATGGCCAAAAAGACTTGAACAATAAAATTGTTCGCACAGTAGGCAACGCCCACGAACGATTTTCTGAAGATGCACTGCGGATGATGCGGGCCTGCCGGTTCGCTGCTCAGCTGGATTATTCACTCGATGGAAAAACCAAGACAGCAATTTCCGATTTAAAAAATAATCTCACGCAAGTGTCAGCAGAGCGGATTCGTGATGAGCTCCTGAAAACGATCGCGGCGGATAATAATTACCGGGGATTGTGGCTGATGTTTGAAACCGGGCTCATGCAACATACATTGCCGGAGTTATTAGAAGGTGTGCAGTGTGCGCAAAACAAGCATCATATTTATTCTGTCTTCATGCATAATTTGCAAGCAATGCAGTATTGCCCGAGCGATGATCCGATTGTTCGGTTTGCAGCGCTCTTGCATGATGTTGGAAAACCACGCACCAAGGAAGGTGAATTTCCAGACGCAACGTTTCATAACCATGAGCATGTTGGCGCTGATATGACGCGTGATATTTTCAAACGGTTGCAATTCAGCAAGCGTGACACAGAACGCGCGGAACACTTGGTTCGCAATCACATGTTTTTTTATAGTGTTGGTGAAGTGAGTGACGCTGGTGTGCGCCGGCTGGTGAAACGGATCGGAAAAGAACACATTGATGACTTGATGGCGGTGCGGGTTGGTGATCGAATGGGGAGTGGGTGTCAGATTGAAAAGCCGTACAAGCTGCTTGAAATGGAACGTCGGATGCATGAAGTGGAGCAAGACCCAATGGACACAACAATGCTGAAAATTGATGGGCATGATGTCATGCGCATGACTGGAATGAAGCCGGGCCGAGAAATCGGTGTCTACATGAATCTCTTATTGGAAGATATTTTAGAAGACCCGTCATTGAATACCATCGAGTATTTAGAAAAACGGTTGCTCGAATTGTGGAATCAGCGCGAACAATAAAAGTGTTCAATACGCTTACGATGATTTTTTACGTGTCTTGCCATGAAACTGTTTATGGGTTTCACGCAGACGTTTATCGGTAATGTGAGTATAAATTTGTGTAGTGGTAATACTGGAATGCCCAAGCATTGATTGGACTGAGCGGATATCAGCACCATTTTGCAATAGGTCAGTAGCGTAGGTATGGCGCATGGTGTGTGGCGTCACTTTTTTCATAATCCCTGCAGCGCGTGCGTATTTATCGACTAAACGCTGAATAGACCGAGAAGTGAGAGGAGCGGGCTTGTAGTCTTCTTTTTTCTCCCGTCCTGATTTTGCACGATCATGGCTAATAAAAATAAATGGTGATAGATCTTCCCGTTTTTTAAAGTATGCCGTAAGAGCATTACGGGCAGCGTCACTTAAAAATACAACGCGCAATTTACTGCCCTTTCCACGAACAGTGAATTCATCTTTTTTGAGATTCACCATCTCTTTTTTTAACGTTGCTGCTTCAGAGACACGCAGTCCAGTAGAGAAGAGAAGTTCAAGTAAGGCTTTGTCACGGAGCTGCACAAGACTTGGGTTCTCAATGCGTTTTCCATGAACGTCTTGAAGTGGGGTTTCAAGTAAGCGTAATAACTCATCAACTTCTAAGAAATGCACTTCACGATCTGGCTCTTTTGCCAGCTCAATTTTCTCCGCTGACAACGCTTCTACATCCATCTTCGCAAGGTATTTTAAGAATGTTCGGAGCGCAATCATGTGGTAATTTTGTGTACGCTTATTAAGGCCGTCTGGGTTTTTTGCGTTCTCAACACGATTCAAGAAAATACGAAAGCGTTTGACTGTCGGTAGAGTGATATCGCTTGCTCGTGTAATTCCAGCTTCGGTAAAAAACCGACGCAAATAATAATCATAATTACTCACTGTTTTTGCAGAGCGGTTTTTTTCTATTTCGAGGTATTCGAGAAACTCGTGCTTGAGTGCGTCAATTTCACTTTTCATATATTTTATTGTACGACACATTGACAAAAGCGACAATTTTTGCTACTATCAGTGTAGGTTTTTTAATATTGTACACAGTAAAATATGCAACACAAAGCACAACGCGTCGGCGTTTTCGTTGACGTACAAAATATGTATTATTCTGCTCGAGCGTTATTCGAACAGAAAGTTGATTTTGGTGAAATTTTAAAAGAGGCAGTTGGACAGCGACAATTAGTGCGCGCTTTTGCGTACGCAATTCAAGCAGAGAACGATGAAGAAGGTTCATTTTTTGAAGCCTTGGAAGGTCGCGGATATGAAGTAAAGAAAAAACAACTGCTCAATTTTTACGGAGGAAATTCAAAAGGTGATTGGGACATTGGGATTGCAATGGACATTGTCCGGATGCTTCCAAAATTAGACGTAGTCGTCCTCGCTTCTGGCGATGGTGATTTTGCTGATTTGTTACGGTATGTAAAAAGTCGCGGTGTTCGAGCTGAAGTGATTGCTTTTGGATCTTCAACGTCATCTGCATTGCGCGAGGAAGCAGAAACACTGTTTGATTTATCATCAGATCCAAAGCGATTTCTCATCGGTCGTAAAACGCAACCAATTCAAAAAAAGCAACGCACAAACGAAGGGGAGCAGTATCGAACTGTCCATGAAAATGAATTGTTGCAAACACCGCCAAAGCCAGTGACTAGAACGAATACTACAACCACGCAACCACAGGCAAAGCAAAAACTACAACAGCAAGTGTCACGTCAATCTCCGAATTCAAATCGTCCACAACGACCACAGGCAAATCGAAATAATCGTCCTCGCAGAGTTGAACAAAAAAGTAGTTCAACAACAAATTCGAGCTTACCGCCTCAACCGAATCGCAATCAAGGATAAGACCATTTTTGAACCTGTTTGAAAAAAGCCAAACTTTGAGCCAAGCTGAGCGCTGCCAGGTTGGTCAACCCAGGTTGTTGGAATTTCAATAATACGTTTTTTTACACGTGTCAGTTTCCAGAGTAATTCCACATCAAATTGCATATTCATTGTATGAAGGGAGTCTGCAATTTCTACAATAGCAGAACGACGGAATAGTTTTGCTCCACATTGAGTATCTTGAAAGGGAAGCCAGAAGACAATGCGCACAAACTGAACAAAAAATTGACTCATCACTGAACGGAGGCGAGAGGTTCGATTGATGACAGTCGCGCCGCCAATAAAACGAGAGGCAATTACACCATCAATATCATCTCGACTGACAAGTTCATCAATTAAGCGTTGAAATTCCTTTGCAGCAGTTGCGCCATCCGCGTCCACAAACCCAACAATATCTGCTGTTGATTGTTTCCAACCAGCATAAATTGCACCACCTTTTCCAACTGCAGCTTCAATAATATATAGATGGATAATTTGAGAGTATTCTTTTTGTACTGTTTCCGCGACTTGTACAGTCTTATCTGTACACCCATTTGGCACGACAGTAAGACGTATGGTTCCGTGTTCATACCGAGAGAATGCTTCAGCATACGAACGGAGCATCGGACCAAGGCGATGTTCTTCGTTATATGCGGGAATAATGACGTCAATTGTTGGCTTCATGAAAATCAGTATAGCAGCCCTTTCTTAATTGACAAAGGAGCCGTAAGGTGATACTATCGCTCGTACATTAATACATTCGGTATCTTGGCTGCCTGCTGTCCAGCGACAGACTCGGATATCGTGAACAATGATCTACTATGCTGACAAAAAAGCAAAAGGACAACATTATTAAGAAGTTCGCAACCCATGATAATGATACTGGATCCCCAGAGGTTCAAATCGCTATCTTGACTGGTGACATCAATGAACTGACTGAGCATTTAAAAATGCATAAGAAAGACTTTTCATCTCGTCGCGGCCTCTTAAAAAAGGTTGGACAACGTCGTCGTTTGCTTCGTTACTTGAAACGAGAAAATCTCGCTTCATACGAAACATTGATTGCGCAACTCAAGTTAAAAGACAATATTTAAAAACACCCAACAGTCTGCGCTCATCGCAGGCTGTTCTCGTTTACGCGATAAAATTAATTTCGCTCGTCCGCACACGTAGATTCTCGAGGGCTCAGCTCTTGAAGGATTCGGTGTACGGATGAGCATAACAATCTATTTATGCAACCACATCCAATGATGAACACCCAAGAATTTTCAATCGAATGGGGCGGTCGAACTCTTACAATCCAAACAGGGAAGCTCGCGCAACTCGCAAATGCATCTGTTGTTGTGCGCTACGGTGACACAGTGATTCTTTCAACTATTGGAATGAGTCGTTCAGTGCGCGCTGGTATCGACTACTTCCCATTGATGGTTGATTTTGAAGAAAACATGGGCGCAGCTGGAAAGATTAAAGGTTCACGTTTCATGAAACGTGAAGGTCGTCCAACGGATGTTGCGATTTTAAATGCACGTATCGCTGATCGTTCATTGCGTCCATTGTTTGATTACAATATTCGAAACGACATTCAAGTTGTTATTTCAGTCAAAGCGTTCGATGGAGATTGTGATCCATCATATGTTGGTTTGATCGCAGCGTCTGCAGTGACTGCTATTTCTGATATTCCAGCCGAAGGTCCAATTGCAGGACTTGCTGTAGGATATGTTGATGGACAATATGTATTAAATCCAACACCAGAGCAACGAGCGAAATCAACCTTGTATGTTCTTGGTGCAGTGCGCGCTGATAAAATTGTTATGCTTGAATCTGAAGCGAAACAAGCTCCGGAAGATGTTGTCATGGGAGCATTTGAATTTCTTGTTGAACAAGCACAGCCAGTGATTGAGTTGATTAAAAAAGTACAAGCAGCAGTTGGAAAAGAAAAAATCCAACCAGCGCTTGCTGAAAAAACAGACGAAGAGAAAACAATGTACTCTGGTGTTGAAGAAAAAGTGACAGCCCATTGCAATGCGACACTTGGATCACTCTTTGGTATCAAAGGAAAACAAGAACGCACTGAAAAAGAAGAGGCATTTAAAGCTGAATTATTTGGACAGTTTGAAACTGATGAAGAAAAAGCAGTTGCCGCTGAAGTATTTGAACATTGCTACGAAGCAGAGTTTCGTAAACAGATTTTAGAATCGGGTGTGCGTGTTGACGGACGTCAAACAGATGAATTGCGTGATCTCTATGCAGAAATTGATTTGTTACCACGCGTTCATGGTTCAGCGTTGTTCCAACGTGGTGAAACACAAGTCCTTTCAACTGTGACATTGGCGCCACCAGCGGAAGCATTGATCGTTGATGGACTCGAACCGGAATACGAAAAACGATATATCCATCATTATAATTTCCCTCCATATTCTGTTGGAGAAGTGAAACCAATGCGTGGGCCATCACGCCGCGATATCGGACATGGTGCACTTGCTGAAAAAGCACTCGAAGGTGTGATTCCTTCAAAAGAAGAATTCCCATACATGATTCGTGTTGTCTCTGACACATTGATGAGTAATGGTTCTTCATCTCAAGCTTCTGCATGTGGTTCATCACTCGCACTTATGGCTGCTGGTGTTCCAATTAAAAATCCAGTTGCAGGAATTGCAATGGGACTTGTGATGACAGATGACGCATCAGAATATAAAGTCTTAACAGACATTCAAGGTATTGAAGATCATTCTGGTGATATGGATTTTAAAATTGCCGGAACAACAGAAGGTGTGACAGCAGTACAACTTGATATTAAATTATTTGGTATCTCACTTGATATTTGTCGTGACACACTCGCTGCTGCTCGCAAAGCGCGTCTTGAAATTCTTGAAGTGATGAAGCAAGCAATTGCTGAGCCACGCATGGAATTGTCACCATACGCTCCACGTGTTGAAGTGTTACAAATTGATCCAGAAAAAATTGGAGCAGTGATTGGTTCAGGTGGAAAGACAATCAACATGATCATCGAAAAAACTGGTGCGAAGATTGATATCGAAGATGATGGATTGGTGTACATTGCAACATCAGATGGTGAAGCAATGGAGCGAGCAAAAAAATTGATCATCGCGCTAACAAAAGATATTGAAGTTGGTGAAGTCTACGAAGGGATCGTTGAAAAAATTGTGACTGATAAAAATTCTGGTTCAGAAATTGGTGCAATTGTCAGTCTTGGATTAGATCGTGACGGTATGGTTCACATCAGTAATGTTTGCCATTGTCGTATCAACAAAGTGACTGACGTTCTCAATGTTGGTGATCGTCTACAAGTACAGGTTGTGGAGATTGATAAAGAGCGTGGTCGTATTGGATTGTCACGCAAAGCGTTGATTGATAAAAATGCCCCAGATGCAAAATGTGATTTAGCTGGCGAGAAGGCTGGTCATAAGGACTTCACACGTGGTGATCGATTCTAATAATTGATTGAACAACCCCTTTGGGGGATTGAACACTAAATTTATTAGCCTGAATACACTATGAATACTGATGAACAAATAACTGAACACACACATACTATGACTGATGAAATTGTTCCTGCAGAAGAAAAAGCGATCGGCACACTCTTTGTTGTGACTGGTCCATCCGGCGCAGGCAAAGATTCAGTCATTATGCGTGCGACTGAGTTAGGCTTAGAGTTTGGTTCTGTCATTACAACTACTTCACGAGCAATGCGACCAGGTGAGTCAGAAGGGCATCCATATCACTTCGTCACACAAGAAGAGTTTGAGCGCAAAGTAGATCATAATGAAATGATTGAGTCAGCAACTGTCTATGGAAATTACTACGGCAGTACAAAACAAGAAGTAGAACGTGCGTTAAAAGAACACGCTGTTGTTATCATGAAAGTTGATATTCAAGGAGCGCATACGCTAAAGGAAATGATGCCAGAAGCGATTGTGATCTTTATTCAACCACCATCGATTGAATACTTGCGGAAACGATTGGAAGGTCGGGCAACAGATGCTCCAGAAATCATCGAACAGCGCCTCGCGGTTGCAGAAAGCGAGATGCAAAACCTTGATCAATGGGATGCGGTGATTCAAAATCTTGAAGGAGCGCTTGATGACGCTGCAAAAGAACTTATCCACACAATTGAAACGCGCACACAGAAAAAATAATGAGTGTGCACAACATATGTTGTCCACAGCAAATGTAAAAAAACATTCGGAAAAATAAAAAAAGAAAAACACTCGGTGCTACGAAATTGACCCGAGTGTTTTTTTGTGCTATACTAGTTTTAGTTCCTTCACAAGATAGCGTGTTTCACAGTAACAGCATCGCTGGAAGCGAGTAGTGAATGAAGACTCACTCTTTACTTGCTTCCTACGATCTTGAGTACACTGGTCCGCAGAGAGTTCCTGAATTGCAACGAGTAATTCGGTAGAGCCCTGCGTTATGAAATAAAAATAAAAATCTCTTTGGTGATGATATTCGGAGGCTTTGCCACGTACCGTTCATTCGGTACACCGAATTGTCTAACCACGATTGTGGGACGCGCTTCATATCTGTTTACAAGTGACCAACGTCTAACAGATTCCAATTTGTTCCGTCTGCTTCTCTCGACGAGAGGAACAGTCAGAACTTGGGGCGCATATGTCCACTCAAGATCTTCATACTATATGAAGGGAGTGGCGCTATATGCGCCCTCTTTTCATATCCGAAAAAAACTTTGTAAATGGCGCACTCAGTCCGCTGAGAAGTGCCTCTCAAAAACCCGACGTTCGCACAGCTCACTTACGGGAAGGTCTACGACCTTCTTATTGTTTTTGAGTAGGCACTTATTCAGCTCCCTTTAGTAATTTTTCATTTATTGAAATAGCCAAAATAAAAAAGTGAAAGCATGATATAATAGAAATATGATAAGAACACAAAATGTATTCATCAGACAAACCGCAATAGGTTTTGGAATTTTGACCATCATCTTTCTTATTGACCGAGCTGTGAAGTATTGGACCGTGACCGCACTCGCCACAAAGTCCATTATTGTGATTCCGAATGTCTTTCATCTCATCTATATCCCAAATCCGAATCTGCTGTACATTCTCAATTTGCCAGTTTGGGTGATGACACTGATTATTGGCGTTGTCATGATTGCGCTCATTATGAGTATGCGCTCCGCGTGGAAGTCACAGAGAGTGTTTGAGGTTATTGGTATTAGCAGTATGTTGTTCGGCGCGGTTTCAAATATCATGGATCGTTGGCTCTACGGCTCTGTGGTTGATATGATCAGCGTTCCATTTTGGTCGACCTTTAATATCGCAGACATGATGATTGTGATTGGGTCTTTTATTGTTGTCTGGGCTGCAGTTGAAAAAAAAGAACAATCATAGTACAGTTGATTTGGACACAACATCTCTGAGCGCATTTGCGTGTCAGAGATTTTTTTATGCCAAAACACAAAACTTCAATTATACAAAGCATGACACATCAAGGTATTGATTGCGTGCCGGTTGAAATAGAAGTGCATGCAGGCAACGGACTCCCGGCAGTTATTATTGTCGGACTACCAGACGCAGTAGTTTCAGAATCACGCGATCGTGTACGAAGCGGAATTGTGAATTCTGGATTTACGTTTCCACGAACAAAGCTCATTATCAATCTTGCTCCAGCGCACATTCGAAAAAGTGGTTCAACATTTGATTTACCAATCGCGCTTGGTATTTTGCGAGTACAAGAAATCATTCCAGATCACGCAGATACCATTGTTGTTGGTGAGCTTGCGCTCGATGGTCGGACACGACCAGTGTCTGGTGCGTTAATTTATGCGCACGCAGCAGTGCAAGCTGGCCAGAGAATTATTGTTCCAGCTGCAAATAGTGCAGAGTGTGCGCTGCTCAATTCACCAAATGTGTTGTTTGCAGAAACACTGCAAGAGGTTGTGTCATATTTTCATGGTGAAGCTCAGCTCACAACAGCGGCAGATGTTTATAAAAATCTAGCAGAGCCTGCGATAGAGGCAGACGCAACGTATGATGATATTGTGGGACAAGATGCTGCAAAGCGCGCATTACTGATTGCAGGAGCAGGTGCGCATAATATTATTTTGTCAGGACCACCTGGAGCAGGGAAAACAATTCTTGCAAAAGCCTTGCCATCAATTTTGCCGCCCATGTCGGATATGGAAATTGTTGAAACAACAAAAATTCATTCAATTACAAATCCTGGAGCGGGGAGTGTGCGGGTTCGGCCATTTCGCAGTCCTCATCATTTAGCATCAAGTCCGGCAATTTTAGGCGGTGGCCCGCAGCTACGACCAGGAGAAATTTCCTTGGCGCATAATGGAGTATTATTTCTTGATGAGTTTCCTGAATTTCGTCGTGACATTATTGAAGCATTGCGCGAGCCATTAGAATCAGGGATGATACATCTGACTCGTGCCGCGGGTTCTGTGATGTATCCAGCAGATTGCATGGTTGTTGCGGCGCATAATCCGTGCCCATGTGGCGCGAAAAATGGCCAATGTGTATGCAGTGTGCAGTCATTAGATCGATATCACCGTAAATTATCCGGCCCTATTATGGATCGATTTGATATTAAACTGACTGTGCGGTCTATTGCGCCAGAAGAGCTTGTGGCACAACAAAAAAGAAGCGTTGAAGGAGTAAAAAGTATGGACGCTCAAGCACACAAGCCTGAGTTATATTCTACAGAGAAGATGCGAGATGAAGTGATGCGAGTGCGCGAGATCCAACAGCAACGAGGATATATGAATGCGCGAGCAACAATTCAGCAGTTGCAAGCAAGAGTTGCGCCAGGGAAAACAACAGAATTGCTCGACCGAGCATTAAAAACAGGCTTGCTTTCTATGCGCGGGTATACAAAAGCCTTAAGGCTGGCAGCCACGATTGCTGATATTGAGAGTAATCAGTCTATTGAATTGCCACATGTCGCTGAAGCGTTTCGCCTTACAGTTCGCCAAGACTAATTATCGCGCATCTAAAATTAATACAAATTCACCTAAGATTTTATCGCGACTACTAAATTCAGCAAATACTTCTGCGCAGGTTCCGCGAAAAAATTCTTCGTGCATTTTTGTAAGCTCACGAGCAACAATAAGTTGTTTTGGGCAGTCTTTTAATGCTTCGAGAGTTTTGAGTAACCGATGTGGAGATTCATAGGCAACCATTGTGTGGTCTGCTTCCATCATTTTTGCAAATAATGTTTGACGGCCCTTTTTATGGGGAATAAATCCAACGTATTCAAATGCACTTGTATCTGCGCCTGAGGCAGTGAGCGCTGTGACAAAGGCAGCAGCTCCAGGAATAGGGACAATTAATACATTGAGCGCAATAGCTCGTTGAATTAAGCGACTGCCTGGATCTGAGATTCCAGGAGTACCGCGGTCTGATACAAGAGTAACCGATGTGCCGCTCTCTAATAATTGAATAATTTCATCTTCACGACTTGCTTTTGATTGCGCATGATACGACAGAAGGCGTTTTTCGCTCGCATCAATATCAAAATGGTCGAGTAGCTGACGAGTTTCTCGGGTATCTTCACATGCGATGATGCTAGCATTTTTCAGTGTTTGAAGGGCCCGAAGGCTGATATCATCCCATGATCCAATTGGGGTTGAAACGACAAATAGTGTACTATTGTTATTCATAGACTCTATGCTATACTAAAAATAGATTAAATAGCAACATTTTTATGGCAGATCCAATTTCAGTACTTATTATTGAAGACGACAAATTTCTTTCAGAGTTGATGTCAACAAAGTTGTCTAAAGAGGGGTTTACCGTCACTCTTGCAACCGATGGGGAGTTAGGGTTGCAAAAAGTGAGTGAAGTGAAACCTCAGATTATTCTTCTGGATATCATGTTACCTGGAATGAATGGTTTTGATGTCTTAGAAGGCATTAAAAAACTTGGTGAGCCACTTAGTGCAATTCCGGTGATTATCATGAGTAATTTTGGACAAGAAAGTAAAGTGCAAAAAGGTTTAGAACTTGGAGCAAAAGACTTTTTGGTGAAAGCCAACTTTACAACTGGTGAAATTGTCGACAAGATTAAATCAATCTTACCGGCAGCTTAGTTCTCTTACTGTAATTATATAACATAAAAGCCCTTTTTAAGGGCTTTTATCGTGTATAGCTATATGGATTAACGAAGCGTCCGTTTACCAGGACTTCAAAATGCAAATGAGATCCTGATGAGTTTCCGGTTGATCCTTCTTGGCCAATTGTTTGACCACGACTAACAGATTGACCCGCGCCAACATAGAGTTTTTGTAAATGGCCATAGCGTGTTTGTACGCCACCGCCATGATCAATCAATACAGAAATACCGTATCCACCAGACCAACCAGCTTGCACAACTTTTCCGCTATTTGATGCATAAATTGGATCACCAAATTCACCATCAATATCAAGGCCAGTATGACGATGGCCATAACAATATCCAAAGCCACAAGAAATGCGCTTGGTTGTTGTTGGCCATTGGTACCCACCACCAGCAGCTGGAGCAGATGGGGCAGGGCTATCGCTGACAGTGCTGGTAATAATACCACTACTCGTTCCACCAACACGTGCAAAGCGACTTGTAGATGTTGTTGCTGGGGCTGGATCAGTAGCCTTTACTGGAGCTGGGCGTGTGCCATTTGGTACGATAATTTCAACGCCAGCTTCTAGTGTGTCACCAATAATTTTATTGTACGCTACAATTTCTTCTGCCTTTGCACCGCTATATTTTTCTGCAATTTGCTGTGCTGTTTCGCCAGCTTGTACGGTATGTGCAACACCAGACACTGGCAAGATATAGAGTGAATCACCTGGTTTTACCCGTTTTGCAGTATCTTCATCCAAGTTGTTTGCCGATAAAATAGTTGCTTGAGAAATGTTAAAGGCTTTTGCGATGCTTCCAATTGTATCACCGCCTCGTACTTCATATTTTTCAATATTTTTATTTGAACCAGTCGCGCCACCAGTTGCGATTGTTGTCGTTGCACTTTGAATCGCGCCAGCTGTTGTTTTTGTCGTGTTATTTTTTGCAGCAGCAAGTTCAGCGGCTGTAGCGATGTCTGTTTCTGTATCAATTTGTGTTCGTGCACGAACGGCGCTACTAGAATCAATATAGCTATTCCGTGCAGTTTTTGTTGGATCTGCAGTGATGACTGTTTCCGCATTTGGATTCAAAATAGAATCAATAACAGAGCCAGAGAGAATTTTTTCCGCACGCACTTCTTGCGCATAGCCAATATTTACCCAGACAATAGAAAGCATCAATATCGCCATGAAGACATGAACAGTTGAGCTCGCAGTCACCATCGCTAGAATTTTATGTTGCGCGTGGAAAAATTGACCTGTGTTCTTACGGAGAACGATAGTCAATTTATAGAATTGCACAACAAGTGGTTGGATGAATTTCCAGAGCAATACAAACGGAAGTGCGAGAATGACAAGAGATTTTAGAATCTTTGGAAGTGTCCGAGACAGTGATTCTAGTGTTTTTCGGAGTGCTGCGATTGAAATGTAAGCAATTTTTTTTCGCATATTTGAGTTGGCATAATGCCATAAAACGTCATTTGGGTCAACGCTTGAGTTCAGCACTCAAGCGTGTTAGAGTGGACATATTCATTTATTTTCAGTGAAATATGCAGGAATATAATCCGAGTGAGATTGAGCCGAAATGGCAGCAACAGTGGGAGGACGATGGTCTTTTTACAGTCAAAAACCAAGAATCAGACAAAGAAAACTACTATTTATTAGTAGAATACCCCTATCCGTCTGGAAATCTCCATATAGGACACTGGTATGCGTTTGCAGTTCCGGATATTTTGGCGCGTTTTAAGCGGATGCAAGGGTATAATGTCTTGTTTCCAATGGGTTTTGATTCATTCGGCCTTCCAGCGGAAAATGCGGCGATTAAGCGTGGGTTAGACCCAAAAGAGTGGACCTATTCAAATATTGAATACATGACGCAGCAGCTCAAGAGCATGGGGAATTCATTTGATTGGTCACGAGGGGTGATTTCGTCGGATCCAGAAACCTATAAATGGACACAATGGTTGTTTTTGCGGTTATTTGAAAAGGGGATGGCGTATCGGAAAAAGGCAGAGGTCAATTGGTGTCCGCAAGATCAGACCGTGCTCGCCAATGAACAGGTGCTGGGCGATGGAACGTGTGAGCGGTGTGGCGCGATTATTGAAAAACGCGCGCTAGAACAATGGTTTATTCGGATTACTGATTATGCAGAAAAATTATTGACAGGACTTGATGCATTGCCGTGGCCGGAAGAAATTGCGCAATCACAACGAAATTGGATCGGGAAATCAGAAGGCGCTGAATTGGATTTTGCGGTTGCGCAACCTGGCGTGAAGCGCGCGGTGTTGTTGCATGGTAGAGGAGGTGCTCCAGATGCTCATTTTTTCCCATGGTTACAACTACAGTTAGAAGCACAAGGCATAGAGGTTGAGGTGCCAGCGTTGCCGAATTCAAAAGACCCAAATCTTGATGAACAGGTTTCATATGTATTGGATCATTGCACGGTTGATGAGTCAACGATTGTTGTTGGTCATTCATTTGGCGGTTTAGTGGCGATGGAATTATTGGCGCGCGGTGAAACAAAGGCTGCAAAACTTGTATTGGTTGCAACTCCAGCGACTGATGATTTTTTAGATGGAAAAGAGCGTCCGACCGTATCTGTGGCAATGAAACAAGTGCGACAACCAGAAAAATATGAGGCAATTAAAAACGCCGTGAACACTGTCATTGTGTTATGTGACACAGAGGATGCGGTGGTCCGTTCTAGTGACGCAACAATTTGGGCTGATGCATTTGGTGTCGCTGCTCAAGGGTCGGTGGCGAAGGAAACACATTTTTGTGCTGCAGAAGAACCAGTGATTTTGAATGCGGTATTGCCAAAGATCACAGTGTTTACCACTCGGCCTGATACGTTATTTGGTGCGACCTATGTTGTCTTGGCGCCAGAGCATTCATTGGTTGATGTGATTACAACAAAAGAGCAGCAAAACGCTATACATATATATAAAGAAGCGGCGGCGAAGAAAAATGAGATTGAACGAACCGGCGCGGACAAAGAAAAGACTGGCGTATTCACTGGTGCATTTGTCGTCAATCCAGCAAATGGTGAGCAGATTCCAGTGTGGGTGGCAGATTACGCGCTCGCGACGTATGGAACAGGCGCGGTAATGGCTGTCCCGGCACATGACGAGCGTGATTTTGAATTTGCAACCAAGTTTGCATTGCCGATTGTGCAAGTTGTGCAGTCTGATGATGCGGCTATTGAAACAGCGGCCTATACAGGCAGTGGTGTGTTGATGAATTCTGGTCCATTGAATGGCGTGTCGACAGCAGATGCGAAGTCGCAAATAACAGAACAGTTTGGCCGTAAAAAAACGACGTACAAATTGCGTGATTGGTTGATTTCGCGGCAGCGCTATTGGGGAACGCCAATGCCGATTGTCTATGATCCAGAAGGGAAGCCGCATGCAATTCCAAAAGAACATTTGCCGTGGGAGTTGCCAACGGACGTTGATTTTACGCCAACGGGTGTTGCGCCACTGGCGACTTCAAAAGAATTATTTGAACGCACGGAGCGGATTTTCGGCAAAGGCTGGACACCAGAAATTGATACCATGGACACTTTCATTGATTCTTCTTGGTATTATTTGCGCTATCTTGATCCGAGCAACACTGAAGAGTTTTCAAGTAAGCAGGCACAACAAGCCTGGATGCCGGTTGATCGATATTCTGGTGGCGCGGAGCACACAACTATGCATTTGCTCTACTCTCGATTTTTCAATTTAGCGTTACATGATCTTGGTCTTTCAGAAGTTGCAGAGCCATATGTGAATCGAATGAATCGCGGATTGATTCTCGGGCCCGATGGTCACAAAATGAGTAAATCAAAAGGCAATGTGATTGATCCAGATGTTGAGGTTGCAAAATACGGAGCCGATACCGTGAAAATGTATTTGGCATTTATTGGACCATACAACGAACCCGGAACCTATCCGTGGGATACTGGCGCGATGAATGGGATTCGTAAGTTTTTAGAAAAAGTGTGGCGTTTTTATACAGAAGTTATTCCTTATAGAGATGATCAGCAGCAAAATCAAACAAATTCAGAGTGGGATGTATTAATGAATCAAACCATTAAAAAAGTTGGAGAAGATATTGAAGCGATGAAATTCAATACTGCAATTTCTCAATTGATGATTTGTTTTAATGCCTTTGGCAAGGGCGCTGACAAAGTAGGTTCAATCAACGATGATCATTGGTGGAAATTTTTAAAATTACTTCATCCATTTGCTCCTCATATGACAGAGGAGTTATGGAAACTGCAAGGTGCTGACACTTTCCTTGCTCAAGAAGACTGGCCAACATACGATGAGTCGCTATTAACAAATCTTGTTATTAATTTGCCCGTACAAGT
>CAZBLE010000008.1:1772-37985 GCA_964492735.1 uncultured Gammaproteobacteria bacterium | reverse complement strand
CATATTAAGCGTCGTAAAATATTATAATTGATGCAGGGCTTAAAAAAGAGATGGGCATTTTTCAAAGCATCTTATATTTACTAAATTGTTCCACGTGGAACAATTTGACCTCTTCACTTTATGCTATTGTTTTTTTACCTGTTGTATGTAAGCTCAAATCACTAGAATAAGTACGTATAATAAACAAAGCCCGGCTTTTAATGAACGCGTCCACAAAAGCCGGTTTACAGATGCGGCAAATACGTAGTCCTCGAGCTACTCGCCTGACATCAGTTGCCAGACCTGATTCCACGCCAGTAGAGTTAGAATTGGTCCCATAAAGTACCAACCCAAAAACCTTTTCCTCCACATATAGATAGAAACAGCCGTGACAAAAAGGGCCCCGCACACATTCGCAAACAAGATGAAGCTCATGTCGACCTCCTTTGCACTGGAACGTGCTATAGAAAACTATATAAATAATAAAAAAAATGGTCAAGGAGATAAATTGTTCCACGTGGAACAATTGCGTAAAAACGCTCGAAAACTTGACAATTTGGTTAAACTCCGCTATACTTGTCATTGAAGATAACTGTTAAAATATAATCTTATGGTAGAAGGATGCGGCGGAGACTGCACATGCGGTAAATAAACTAAAATGGTCCATTAGGGCCATTTTTTGTTCGTATCTTCCATTCCACCAAAAGCTCTAACAACAAATTGTTCCACGTGGAACAATTGCCCAATCCACACAATACGACTATGAGTGACTATCAATTCCCACGCATTTCATCTACCATTTTATTACTAAACAAAAAGAACGAGATATTTTTAATGCGTCGTTCTAAAAATACTCGAAACGATCAAGGTCTGTGGTCTATTCCTGGTGGTGCGATTGAAAACCAAGAAACAGTTGAAGCATCAATCATTAGAGAGTCCGCGGAAGAGGTTGGGGTTACAATCAAAAGTCTAAAATACCTTGGGTACATTGATCATCTTATGCCTGAATTAGATCAACACTGGGTATCACATGCATTTGTAGCGCATGAATGGATCGGGGAGCCAGTAAATATGGAACCTCTAAAGTGTGATGAAGTTATGTGGTGTTCAATAGAAGCCTTACCTGAAGACACTGCAAGAATTGTCACAGAGGCCATTACACTTCTAAAAAAGAGTTAGACTCTCAATTGTTCCACGTGGAACAATTTGAATTGTTCTACGGACTAACAACTACTTATGCACATAGTTGAACACTTATTCACAGCAACTGTGTATAAGTAATAATATCACTAAAAAAGCTAACATTAGCTAATTCTTTTGCTATTTTTACATTTTACGACGCAAAACTGTGTGGAAAAGCTCTATACAAGCTATTTTGCTAAAAATACATACATGTGTCTCTGAGAGGAATCGAACCTCTATCTAAGCCTTAGGAGTGCCTTGTTCTATCCATTAAACTACAGAGACAGGTAAACAATGTTTTTTCTATCCTAAGATCCTGGTATACAACCAGTGTGACCAAGTGTTAATAACGCCTGCCTGTACATCATACGCATACAATGCAGCGAGTCCGGCAATAAGCACGGCTGTTAAAATGCCGATAAAAATCAATTCTTTTCGTAATTCTTGTTTTGAATGCAACATATAAACCTATTGTATAGATAAATGAGCCTGTGCGCAACCAATACTTTGACAATCGCCGTAAAACTTCGTACCTTGAAACTATACTATTGAATACTATTTTTATGGCACTCTTCACACAAAAAGATGAAACACTGAAAACAACAACAGAATCAACACCAAGTGTCAGCCGCTCACAAGTAACTACAGTGGGCACGACAAGCAAAACAGTGTTTGGCGCGACCCTTGTTGTAGAAGGAACGATAAAAAGCAAGGAATCTATCACAGTAAACGGTGAATTAAAAGGGACAATTGAAACAACGGCTGATATCACCATTGGAAAAGAAGCGAAGATTGAAGCGACGCTCACTGGAAAAACAATTGCAATCGCAGGAACTGTTACTGGCAACATCACAGCAAACGAATCATTAGTGTTAGAAAGTAGCGCTGTTGTACGCGGAGATGTAAAAGCAGCGAGTGTGAAAATTGAAACAGGCGCCTTAATTGAAGGAAACATGCATATTGGTAAAGGCAGTCAACCTCAAGCAACAGCCGCGGAAAAGGCAACAAACTAATACATGTATTTGTATTTTTTAGACAAACTAGCGCAAGAACAGCAGGGTGGTTTTTCAATTCCCGTTTTTGAATCCGCAATAGTACAGCACGATATTCACGGACGAGTAGAGCGTTTATCTACATTCAAAGACCCTGCGGTTATTATTGAACAAGCTCTTGGTGATCAAGCTATTACAACCATTGTCATCGTTGGCGCAGATGCAACGTTTTTTGAATTACTACCCTACGCACGCGAGCATGGACTGACACTGGGTTTCGTTCCGTTGCAGAAACGATCAACACTAGGCACGCTCCTTGGACTACCCACCGGCATTGAATGCGCACCAATTCTCAGTCGCCGACTTTCTCGTACAATTGATCTCTTAAAAATTGAAAGCGGGGAGCAAGCACACTTTCTTCTTGGTGGCATTACACTGCCTGAAAATGCGGCCGTACGAATAACGCACACAGATGGAGATGAATGGTCAATTCGAGCAAAGTCTGGCAGCGCAACAACGATTAGTATTGAAAACATTGGAAAAATAGACTCTTTTACAAAAGGGCGTTCAAAAATACGAAATTATCACGATGCCTTAATGGACGTTGTAACAACAACTCACATGAGCATCAAGCGACTATTTGGACAACAGGAACGTGAAGAGGAAAGTCGCTTTCAAGAAGCAGAGGTGTACATTGAAAGTCGTAGTGCAACAAGTAGTGCGACGGGTGATAATGGAGTAGCAATTCCACTCCCATGTCACGTCAGTGTTATTTCAAACGCAGTCACATGCGTTGTTGGAAAAGACACGCTTCTGCTTGAAGGTTGACAAACGGCGAAAAAAACGGTATTTTTTGTGAGATATGAATGTCTCCGAGATGTACCGTGAATTAAAAATGACCAAAGACGACTTCTTTGTTTTGGTCAATCAGCTCGGTTTTGATGTTGGAGAACGCGCGATTAAAATTGATGATGCTGTTGCAGTAAAAATCATCAAAGCGATTAAAGAAAAACGCAAACAAGACCGGAAAAAGAGTTTATTTTCCGATGAAACCGTTGAGACTGTTAAAGAGGAAGCGACCGAAGACGGGAAAAAAATCATCTTGATTCCAGAAAAAATTACTGTCAAAGAATTTGCAGAGCGTTTAGGAAAAACAGTTCCTGATTGTTTGGCGATTTTATTACGTAACGGAATCATGGCTTCAATTAATGAATCACTTGATTTTGAAACAGCTGCGATTATTGCTGAAGAAGTTGGCTTTCGTCCAAAAAAAGATACAGAGTCTGCGGAACAAGCAGTTGATGATCGAGGTGCGCAAGTCAATGAAGTTGTTGCGAATGAAGACAAGAAATCATTAGTCGCACGCCCACCAGTCATTGTCATCATGGGTCATGTTGATCATGGAAAAACCACATTGCTTGATACTATCCGAGAAACATCTGTTACTGCTGGAGAAAGTGGTGGCATCACTCAACACATTGGTGCGTACCAAGTAGAAAAAAACAATCGCAAAATTACTTTTATCGATACTCCAGGGCATCAAGCATTTACAATGATGCGCTCTCGTGGAGCTCGTGTTGCAGATATCGCAATTTTAGTTGTTGCTGCTGACGATGGCATCAAGCCACAAACAATTGAAGCAGTGCACATTATTCAAGAGGCCGGCATTCCATTTATCGTTGCTATCAATAAAACAGATAAACCTGGAGCAGACATTGATCGTGTCAAAAAAGAACTTTCAGAAATCAACTTGATTCCAGAAGATTGGGGTGGAACAGTCGTATGCGTGCCTGTGAGTGCAAAAACAAACCAAAACATCGACGGCTTACTCGACACCGTACTGCTTGTTGCAGACATGGAGCAAGAAACAGTTGTTGCAAATCCAAATGGAGAAGTGGTTGGTACAATTATTGAAGCACACGTCGACAAACACACTGGCCCGGTTGCGACTGTATTAGTACAAAACGGAACATTGCACATGGGTGACATTGTTCAAATTGGTGGAGCAGTTGGTCGTGTTCGCGCTCTCAAAGATTGGCACGGAGCAGAGGTTAAGCAAGCTCCGCCATCAATGCCTGTAAAAGTTCTTGGTTTAAAATCCGCACCTGTTGTCGGCGATGTCTTGCGCGTTTCTTCTGACAAAAAAGCGTTGAAGAAAGCAGTGAAGCAATACAACACGTTTGCAAACATGCAACAACAATCTCAAAAAGCAACTAGTCGCAACAAGACAACGCTGCCTGTTGTGTTGCGTGCTGATACGCTCGGTTCATTAGAAGCTATTGTTGCATCACTACAAGAGATCGGCGATGATGAAGTTGGTGTGAGTATTTTGCAAAAAGGTCTCGGGAGTGTCACAGAAAATGACATTGCACTCGCGCGAGCCGCTGGAGCTGTTGTCTTAGCATTTCAAGTAGGCGCAACATCTGGTGCAACGAAATTTTCATCAGACGAACGAATCGCACTCCATGAATTTGATATCATCTACCAACTGTTAGATTTCGTAAAAGAAGAAACTGAAAAATTGTTAACGAAGAAAATCAGTTACACAAAAATTGGTACACTCAAATTATTGGCAATATTCAAAAAAGAACAAACCTACACTATTTGCGGTGGTCGTGTTGAAGATGGGGCAATGAAACCAAATATGCCGCTCAAAATTATGCGTGGTGGTGAACAGATTGGTGAAGGCGTTTTGAGTCAGCTACAAAAAGACAAAAAGAATGTCGGGGAAGTTGGAAAAGGATCAGAATGTGGAATGCGTATTGATACAGAGCTGGTGTTACAAGAAAATGATTTGGTCGAAGCATATCAAGCAGAAGAAAGTACTCGATCTCTCGCATAGTATCTATGGCTGTTGATCGGATGCGCAAAGTCAACGAACAAATTCGCTCAAAAGTAGCGGAGAGTTTGAGTCGGGATGTTGAATTACCACTCGATACATTTGTAACTGTTCTTTCAGTAGAAACATCACGCGACCTACGATTTGCAACGGTGTTTGTAATGGTACTGCCAGACGGCAAGCGCGTTTCCACAATGAAAAAACTCGCGGGCCAAAAACACATCGTTCAACGAGCGCTCGCAAATGCACTGAAAATGAAATTTACACCGAAGATTCGCTTTGAATTTGATGAAGCTGGTATTCGTGGACAACGAATTTACGATATTTTAGACGAACAACACGAGGAAGAATAGCACCACGCGCTTCCATTGATTCTTTTGTTATTATTGACAGTGTCGATAAAAAACGATAGGGTATTTTGTTATGCAAAATAACAACACTGAAACAACTTTATTTGATGACGCGACTGCTACTGCGATTTTTGAGGCGATCGAAAACAGTGAGCACATCATGCTTGTGCTGCATCAAAAGCCAGATGGGGACACAGCTGGCTCATCGCTTGGCATGTCGCATTATTTAGATTCCATTCAAAAGCCGCATACTGTTTTTTGTATTGATCCACTTCCTGAGTCACTTGAATTTTTACCTGGGAAAGAAAAGGTGATGAATGATGAATACCATTGGTCTCCAGATGTTGCGCAATTTGATTTAGTCATGGTCTTTGATGGCGGAGATCTTGGATATGTCGGCGTGCAGCACTACATTGACGCGCTGCGCAAATCACAGCATTCATTCAATATTATTAATATTGATCATCACGCAACAAATACAAATTATGGTGACATTAATTTAGTTGTGCGTAACGGATCATCAACCTGCGAAATCGTCAGCGGGCTCTTGCAATGGCGCGGGGTACTCAGCAAAAAATCATCTGAATGCTTACTGACTGGTCTTATTACCGACACTGGCCATTTCATGAACCTCGCAACGACAGGCTCGTCTGTTGATGCAGCAGCAGGTCTACTAAAACGGGGTGTGAACCTACCAGACCTTTCCAAGCGCACAATGAACAATCGCTCGCTTGGAACGCTCCGCATGTGGGGCAAGGCACTTGAGCGCTTACAACAAACTCCTTACGGCCTTGTCTACACAGTACTCACACAAGAGGATTTGGCAGCGGCGGGCACAGATGGGTCTGAAGGAATTAGCAATTTCTTAAATTCACTTGATCAAGAAACGGATGCAAAAGTAATTTTGGTCTTAACACAAAGAGACGAAAACACCATTAAGGGCAGCTTCCGCACAACGAATCCGCAAATCGACGTCAGTAAACTCGCGCAAGCCTTTGGTGGTGGCGGACACAAAAAAGCTGCGGGCTTTGCTGTGAACGGGCGGCTTGTCGAAACACCGCGCGGCTGGATTATTCAAAAATAATGTGATACTGTCGCTCTATTATCTTTCTATTCTATGAACACTGAAATTTCAAACGACTACCTTGTACCAACAGTTATCGAAAAATCACCATATGGTGAACGCGCTTACGATATTTATTCACGCCTTCTCAAAGACCGAATTATTTTCCTTGGAACAGGTGTCAATGACGGAGTTGCCAATGCTGTTATTGCGCAGTTATTGTTTTTAGAATCTCAAGATCCAGACAAAGACATCAAGCTCTACATCAACTCACCGGGAGGCTCTGTTTCTGCAGGGCTGGCTATTTACGACACAATGCAATACATCAAGCCAGATGTATCAACCATTTGCGTTGGCATGGCAGCGTCTATGGGCGCGGTGCTCCTTGCTGCTGGTAAAAAAGGCAAACGGTTCGCGCTCCCGAATTCTGAAGTCATGATCCATCAAATAATGGGCGGCGCTGAAGGGCAAGCGTCTGATATTAAAATTGCAGCCGAGCACATTCTGCGCGTCAAAGATCAATTAAATACTATTTTAGTCAAACACACCGGTCAAAAACTCAAAACAATTGAAAACGACACAGACCGCGACAACTTCATGACCGCAGAGCAGGCAAAAAAATACGGCCTGATTGATAAAATTGTTTCATAAAGAACATTGTTTGACGAAAGTCGCTCCAAAGAGTAGTGTGGAAGTACACTAATTCTTTTGAACTATATTGCCGATTCTGTTGTACTTGCTCAATCTGCGCTTGAATTATTTTATGCAGCATTCATTGCTTCACAATTCTCATCGCGAATAGCCCAATTCATTGGGTGTTTTGAGTTACACAACAAAAACGGCAACTGAAAATATTTTATGGACATTATTTTTATTTTTGTTGCAGCTATACTCGGCCTTGGGCTTGGGTGGCTTCTGCGACAACTGAAAGCAGTCGGTGCAAAAAATTCAGCTGAAGGTCGAGCTGAACAACTCTTAAAAGACGCAAAATCTGAACAACAAGAACTCGTCTTAAAAGCCAAAGAGCAAGCACTGTCAATTATTGAAGAAGCGAAAAAAGAAGAAGAAAAGCGTCGAGACGAGATTCAACAAATGCAGCAACGTGTTGAAAAACGCGAAAGCATGTTTGATCAAAAACTACTTGATATTGAAAAGAAGCAAGATGCAATTCAACAAAAAGCTGAAGCACTTGAAAAAGAAAAGGAAGACTTAAAAACCATAAAACAACAACAACTTGATAAACTACAAGTTGTTGCGGGGCTTAGTCGTGAACAAGCAACTGAAGTATTAATGAAAAAGGTTGAGCAAGACGAAAGCGATGCATTGATGAGTCGTGTCCGCAAATTACAAGAAACTGGCAATGATGTGTACGACGCAAAAGCTCGAGACATCCTCACACAAGCGATTCATCGTTGTGGCATGTCACACTCTGCTGAAACAACCTCAACGGTTCTTCACTTACCGTCTGACGAGATGAAAGGTCGCATCATTGGAAAAGAAGGTCGCAATATTAAAAAAATTGAAGAAATCACTGGGGTTGAAGTCATTGTTGACGACACACCACAAGCAATTTTGCTATCTAGCTTTTCTCCAATCCGCCGTCATTTAGCAAAACGTACAATCGAACGCTTAATGGAAGACGGCCGCATTCACCCAGGTCGCATTGAAGAAGTTGTCGAGCTTTCAAAAAAACAACTCCAAGGTGAAATCAAACAAGCTGGTGAAGAAGCGCTCTATGAAATGGGTATTACTGGCATTGATCCAAAGCTCACCCAGATTCTTGGGCGACTCCGTTATCGAACCAGTTATGGCCAAAATGTTTTACGACATTCTATTGAAGTCGGAACCGTCGCGGCTCTGATCGCAGAAGAACTTGGTGCTGACGTTGCAATGGCGCGGAAAGCCGGCCTGTTCCATGACATCGGCAAAGCGCTAGACCATGATATTCAAGGAACACATCCTGAAATTGGCCGAGACATTGGTCGGAAGTTTGGATTTTCTCAAGAACTTTCTGATGCCGCATTCTGTCACCATGATGATCTTCCACCTTCAATTGAAGGGGTGATTGTAAAAGTTGCTGATGCGATTTCAGCAGGTCGACCAGGAGCACGCAAAGACTCTCTTGAGCAATATGTACAACGCTTAGAAGAACTCGAAAATACTGTCATGACCTTTGACGGCGTACAAAAAGTCTACGCTATTCAAGCGGGCCGTGAAGTTCGTGTCTTTATTGATCCAGGCGTTGTCTCTGACTTTGAAGCACATCAACTTGCAAAAGACATGGCAAAACGCATTGAAGAAACCTTAAAATATCCAGGTGAAATCAAAATCACAATGATTCGAGAAACCCGTATTGTTGAATACGCTCGCTAAAAAACATGACAACGCACTCATCACAATCCGTGCAGACAGACTCAAATGAACAGGCCATTGTGCCTGTCCCTGTCTTTACGGTGATTTCAAAAAATGACGCTGTTGTTATTGCCCCACAAAACGAGAGGAAAATAGCTCTTGATGCCAACCCGAGCGAGCCTCTCCGCATTTTGCTGATTGGTGACATTGTTGGACGACCTGGCAGAGCAGCTGTAAACCGAGTAGTTGCACAGATCAAAAAAGAGCGCGGCATTGATCTTGTGATCGCGCAGACTGAAAACATGGCGCATGGATTTGGCATCACACCAGACACCATTGCTGAAATAAAAACAGCAGGTGTTGATGTGTTTACTGGCGGAAATCATACCTGGAAAAATGCGGCAGGCGTGCAGTTACTCAAGAGTGGTGTTGAACCAACTGCGGTGCGCCCTGCGAATGCGAAAGCGACACTCGCTGGCCCAACGCACACTCGTGTACGCGTGCATGGCTTCAAAAAAGACATTGTTGTCAGCTGCTTGCTTGGTCAAGTGTTTATGAAAGACACAGTCGCATCACCATTTGAAACTGCCGACGCATTGTTTGCGGCATACGAAAACGAATCAGTTCACACTATTTTTGATCTCCATGCTGAAGCAACTGGGGAAAAACGCATCTTTGGATATTACGTTGACGGACGCGCACTTGCAGTTGTCGGTACACACACGCACATCCAGACAGCGGATGAGCAAGTACTTGAAAACAACACTGCGTATATCACAGACCTTGGCTTTACTGGCGCACTCGACTCATCCCTGGGAATGCGGCGGGACCTTGTCATGCAAAAAGTCGCTCATAAAAATGACGTAAGCCTAGAGCCACCGGAAGATGTTGAAAGTACGATTCTCCAGGGAATAGTCATCACCATTGATAGAGCAACCGAAAAAACAACTTCTATAGAACGAGTTCAACATATCAACCTATAGCTAACTATAGCCAATTCCATTGGGAAATGTGTATAAAATAAATGAAAACACTAGGCAAAACCGGAAAAAAAAGGCTATACTGAGAAGAAGTAATACAACCTAAGACCTATGAACAAAGCATCACTCGCGGAGGCACTGAGCGATCGCACGGGACTTCCAAAAAAAGCAGCTGACGAATGCATCGATGCGTTCACGAACATCATTACAGAAACATTACAAAAAGGAGAAGAGGTCACAATTGCTGGCTTTGGCACATTTATGGCAAAGTTTCGCCATGCGCGTAATGGAGTCAATCCACAAAACCCTTCAGAGGCTATGCAAATTCCAGCTGTTACTGTTCCAAAATTCAAGGCTGGGAAAAACCTCAAAGAAGCTGTAAAGCACACAGGCCCACAGCAAACACCTATTGAATAGCACAGCTATCTACAAAAAGCACCGCACGGATTGACGTCGCGGTGCTTTTTCGTTATGCTCTTTGAGCGTATAAGCATATACATATGCGTCTGTAGCTCAATTGGATAGAGCGCTTGGCTTCGGACCAAGAGGTTCTGGGTTCAATTCCTGGCAGGCGCACCAAGGGTGCATAGCTCAGCTGGTAGAGCAGTTGGCTCTTAACCAATTGGCCGGGGGTTCGAATCCCTCTGCACCCACAAACAAGTATTATTTTCACCTATGCCAAAAGTAACATTTCAAGATGACAATCTAGAGGTTGATGTTGAAGTTGGTAGTAATCTTAAAGATGTCTCAGAAGATGCTGGCGCAATGATTCCATTTGGTTGCGAACAAGGAATTTGCGGAACCTGCCTTTCAAGTGTCGAAGGAGGCGTTTCAGCAATCGAAGAAAATGAACAAGAAACGTTAGATGCAATGGGCGCAGAAGAAGGTCAGCGTCTTGCGTGTCAGTGCCAAGTTGAAGGCGACGTCACTGTAAAAAGTGCGTACTAATTTTGTTCCCATGCTCAAGCTCGCGTGTTTTGATTTTGATGGGACAATTTTTTCGACTGAACAAATTCATCGTGCATCAATTGAAACAGTTCTCTTAAAGAATTGCGGCTTTACCGTTTCAGCAGAAGAGTCTGCTGCCTATTCTGGCATTCCATACATTGACCGCATTACCGCAATGCTTCGGCTACGTGATCTGTATTCAGAAGGGTACGCCTGGGAACTAGAACGTGCTGCTCGCGTGCTGACAGCAAAAAAATGTGAGAACGCAAAAGCACTCTTAACACCGGGAGCTGAAGCGCTGTTTGCTGATCTCAAAAAAAACAATGTGCGCATGTGTATTGTAAGCTCTGGAAAACGCGCGATTATTGAACGTGATTTACAAAGCGCGGGCATTGATCACTATTTTGAAACTATTATTGCCATTGAAGACGTTCAGCGCATTAAGCCAGATCCAGAACCATACCTTATGGCCTTAGAACATTTTAGTGTACGCGCAGAAGACGCTATTGCATTTGAAGATTCGCCACACGGACTTCACTCAGCATTGGGCGCTGATATTCCAACCATTGGAATCCTCACCAGTGCGCGACCAGAAGAGCTTGTTGGCGCAAAAAAAACAGTCCGGGATTTCACCGAACTGTCATTTGAAGCAATTCAAAATTATATGTTATAGTTCTTTCTTAAAATACTGATCTTAGTAAAATGGAAAAATGCTTTATAATTCAACCTTTTGATAAGGATAAATTTGACCGGAGATTTGTCGATGTATTTAAGCCCGCCATCATAGCCGCGGGCTTAGAAGCTTACCGTGTTGATCAAGATCTGAGTGTTCGAATACCAATTCAAGACATTGAAAATCAAATTCAAAAAGCCAGAATATGCTTTGCTGAAATTTCAACTGACAATCCAAATGTTTGGTATGAACTTGGTTATGCTTTTGCAAGCGGCAAAGACGTTGTTATGGTCTGCTCTGATGAGAGGGTTACAAAATTTCCATTCGACATTCAACATCGAAAAATAATTAAATATGAAACACAATCGTCTAGTGATTTTACTAATCTTGCTGAAGAAATAACAAAACAAACAGGCGCATATTTAAGAACTAGTCAAAAAGCCGAGGAAATGATCGCGAATCCAGTAAAGGAAAACAAAGGACTTGCTTCACATGAAATCGCACTATTAATATTTGCCTTGGAATCTTCTTTGAGCAAGGAAGATATTTCATCTCTTGATAATTTACAGAGTGACATGGAAAGAGCTGGTTACACCAAGGCTGCTGCGAATATAGCCATACGTCAACTTGAAAAAAAAGACATGATAACAACTTTTTCTGTTGAAAGCGGTTTTAATGAAGGGTACTTTGGTTGTCGATTAACTGACAAGGGCGAAAGTTGGTTAATGAACAACCAAGACAAAATTGAATTTAGAAAACCTCCTACTCAGCAAAATAAAGAAACGATATCTATAGAAGACATACCATTTTAAACCATGCGGATCTAATTGTTTTTAACTATAGAGACAATGTATAAAGGAGGGTGTGCTTGCAGAAAGCTGTTGCATAGGACTGCAACTTTTTGGACCATGAACTGATTTGTAAGGCGGAAAAATAGCGCACTGCATTTTGAAACAACGTCGCTGCAGTAACGACGGCAGGCTTGCCGTCAAGCGAAGCGCAGTTGTTGAGAAATGACGGTGCGCTATTTTTATTATTTTGAATCAATAATTTCAACAGCGTTTTCTTTTGCTGCATCAATGCGATTTCCTTCGCGCAAGAAAATTAATTGTTGAATCCATGTAAATAGTGTTGATGCAAGCCAATAGAGCGTAACACCAGCAGGGAACTGGTATCCAAATACAATTGTCATTACTGGCAGCATGTACAACATTTGTTTATTCAAAATAGAAGACATATCCTCATCTTTTGCTCCAGCACTTTTTACTACCGGTCGCTTGCTTTGCATCATTTTTGCTTGAGCGAATTGCGCGCCACCCGCAGCAACAGCAAGAATAATATTATGTGTTGCTGTTAAATTCACGAGACCCAAAAACTTTGTGTTAATCACCACTGTTTCATATGTTGTGCGTAATGGTTCATACAAATGCACGAGTACATCTTGCATTAAAAATCCTGTCGCAGGGTCAATGTGCAATCCATTTGAAAACACGCGGAACAATGCAATTAATACAGGAAGCTGGATGATGAGCGGTAAACAACTTGAAAGGGGATTTACTTTATGAACTTTGTACAGCAACATCATTTGGCGACCAAGCTCTTCTTTGTCGTCCTTATATTTCTTCTTTAACTCTTCAAGCTTTGGTTGCAACTCTTGCATTCCTTTTTGCTGACGAATTGCTTGCAGTGATGGGTAGAACAACAACAACTTAATAAGTAGTGTCAGTAAAATAATTGCGATACCAAGATCTTGCCATGGCATTGCATCATACAGCCAGATCAGTGTATTAAAGAGTGGATCGTATAAAACGTTTGTGTACAAATTTCCCATAATTAGTGTGAATGTTTTTTGAATGTAAAATGTTCTGGCACCTCATCAATGCCGCCGCTTGAAAACGGATTGCATCGCAGGATCCGCCAACTACCGAGTAAAGAGCCACCGAGAAGACCAAAGCGATTAATGGACTGAGCGGTGTATTCCGAGCAAGTAGGATAGTAACGACAACCTGCTGGCGTTAGTCCGGCCATCATACCATGATCTGGCGAAAGCGTCTTCTGATAGATTCGAATCAAAAAAACGCCTGCCTTTCTTGGAATGTGTAAAATATTCATATAAAACTAGCCTAAAAAGCGAATTTTCTTAAACCCCTCAACCAAATCTCTCTGTAATTCAACAAAATCAACCCCAATGGCCGCTGGTTCAGGCACTATCACAATATCTGCCTGTTGTAAGAGCCTTGGCTCAATTTCCGCTAATATTGCTGAAATTTGTCGGCGTAGTCGATTCCGCTTTACTGCTCCTTTTAACAATTTTGCTGAAATAACTACCCCAAATCGTGTTTTATTGTCTGAAGGTGCTGTTTTTATACGAAAAAAAGCGGTTTTTAGTGTTTTTCCGCTTTTATAGATTCGATTAAAATCTGACCGCTTCAATCCGCGATGCGCCCGAGGCAGCATAAAACTTCAATTACGCAGTCAATTTCTTGCGTCCTTTCGCGCGACGAGCCTTGATAACATGCAACGCTTTACGAGCGCGTGCACGAAAACCATGCTTTTTCTGACGACGACGACTGTTTGGTTGGTAGGTTCGTTTAGGCATATACTTCAAATATGTAACTGCCGAACTATACTATAGGGGAGCGTTTCTGTCAATCTATAAGGCACCTCTCTGTTTCGTACACACTCTATCCACACCCTGTGCACAACATTGGACAATTTTTATTGAAGTAACCCTGTAGAAATTGTTTTCCACATGCTATAGTTGATTGTGCCTTAAAAAATACTTTCATATTGCTTGTCTATGACTACAGATGAACTCTGGAACGGTGTTCTCGGAGAACTTGAGCTCGAAATTTCCAAACCAAACTTTATCACGTGGTTTGTGAATACCTTTATTTATTCAATGGAGAATGGGGAAGTTGTTGTTGGTGTCCCAAGCGCATTCACGAAATCATGGATGGAAAAGCAATACCACACCGCTATTCTTAAAGCGATGCGTCGTATTTCAGATGAAGATATTCGGACAGTTCACTACCAAGTACGAACAAAAAAAGCCGAAGCAAGTGCAGATGGAAACGCGGCTACCGCAACAACAAGTAAAGAAGAAAAGACAGAATCAACTGTCGCTCAACAACCAGTTGAGAAAAAACCAACTGAAACTGCTCAAAAAGGCGGGCAACAAACCTTGCGATCAGCTGATGTTGGTTCACTGTTTGGACTAAACCCACGATATACGTTTAAAAACTTTGTCGTTGGTAAAAAGAACGAACTTGCGCATGCAGCCTGCGTTGCAATTTCTGACCAACCTGGAACAACCTACAATCCGTTATTTATTTATGGTGGGGTTGGTCTTGGAAAGACCCATTTAATGCAAGCTGTTGGTCATGCCATTCTAGAAAAAGACCCGAACAAAAAAATCCTGTATGTCACTTGTGAAACATTCACAAATGAATATATTAAAAGTGTTGGTGAAGGACGTGCGGATGAATTTAAAAATAAATATCGCAGTATTGACGTGTTTTTAGTTGATGATATTCAATTTCTTGCCGGAAAAGAGGGAACACAAGAAGCGTTTTTCCATACATTCAACCACTTACAACAAGGGAACAAACAAGTAATCCTCACCTCAGATCGACCACCTCGAGCAATTCCAAGTTTAGAAAACCGTCTTATCTCACGTTTTGAAGGTGGAATGGTTGTTGACGTCTCACTTCCAGACCTTGAAACTCGAATTGCGATTATTACACAAAAATGTCGAGAAAAAGGCTACCATATTCGTTCAGAAATCATGCAATTTATTGCGAGTAACGTTCAAAATAATATTCGTGAGCTTGAAGGAGCGTTAAATCGTGTTATTGCATATCACGAACTTAACAAAAAAACACCAACAATCGAATCTGTTCAAGGGATTTTACAATCCTTTTCACCAGCTCCAAAAAAACACGCAATTACAACAAAGAAAGTTATTGAAACTGTTGCGAATTACTTTGATATCTCTTTAGAAAACATCAAAGGAAATAGTCGTAAAAAAGAACTGGTTGTTCCTCGACAAATCGCAATGTATCTTATGCGTGAAGAAGTCCATGCGAGTTACCCAAATATCGGGGAAGAACTTGGTGGTCGTGACCACACAACTGCTATGCACGCACATCAAAAAATATCTCAACTTCTCGACATTGATGAGAAGATGGAAAACGATGTGTCGATGCTGAAACAGCGGCTCTACAACTCATAACAACAAAGTACACAACCGCTCCTTACATCTATTTACCCCCAAACTGTGAATATCTTGTGGAAACAATCTGTGTAAGCAACAGAAAACTGCTGATAAGTCACTGGATAACCTTGGGGATGAGTTGAAAACTCTGTGTATAAACAAACACCCTCCACAGAGCTATCCACAGTTGGTGAAAACTACCCACACTCCTCCACAGAAATACCCATGGTTTGTGCACATCATGATTTGCATTTTCGCCAATAACCGCTAGGCTAAAATAAGATATCCAGATGTCCACACGCTTTATAATGGGTGTTATAAACTCAATCAATTTATTAATTTATATATGATGAAATTCTCCTGTACAAAAACGAACTTTGCAAAAGGGTTATCTTTAGTTTCACATATTGCAACAAAGAATGCTCAACTACCAATATTACAAAATATCCTTATTACAACATCAGGTGAGCAGATTGTTTTAAAAGCAACAAACCTAGAAGTTGGAATCCAAGTAGTGATTCGAGGAAAAGTTGAGCAAGAAGGAAGTTTTACAGTTCCAGCGCATGTCGTGAGTAGCTATGTTTCATTACTATCAAGTGATCGTATTGATGTTGAATGTGACGAAGCGTCAATGACGATTAGTTCAGGGAGTCAAAATACAAAAATTCGTGGAGTACATTCTGGTGAGTTTCCACTTATTCCAACTATTGAAGCACAATTTGAATGCACTCTTGCTATTGAAGAGTTAAAACAAACCCTCCCTCGAGTTATTGTGGCAGCAGGGCACGACCAATCTCGTCCAGAGCTTACAGGGGTTCAATGGGTGTTTTCAGGTAAATCACTTGTTATGGCCGCTACAGACAGTCACCGCCTCGCAGAAGCAACTGTGGTGATTGATACGGAGGTTGAAGGGAAACGACAATGTGTTATTCCTTCAAGTGCCCTTGCTGAGTTAAATCGTATTATCGGAGAATCTGAACATGCAACAGTTCGTTGTGTATTTAGTGACTCTCAAGTGTTGTTTGTGTGTGGGGATGTTGAATATACAAGCCGGTTAGTTGAAGTTTCATTTCCAGATTACCAACAAATCGTTCCAAAACACCAAAACACAAGTGTTATTCTTGAAACAGCGCAGTGTGTGCAAGCAATTAAGTCTGCAAGTCTGTTTAGTAAAACAGGAATTCATGATGTGAGTTTTCATGTATCACCAAAAGAAGGAAGCGTGACAGTAACTTCGGTAAATACACAGGTTGGTGAAAATGTTTCCAAGATGACTGCTCAAATCACCGGTGAGGAATTAACAATTGTGTTTAACTATCGATATATTTTAGATGGTTTGGCGCACATTGGTAGTGATACGATTCAGTTGGATTTTATTGATGCAACTGCTCCCGCTGTATTGCGACCAGTAAGTGAATCAGCGCAGTATTTTATGGTTATCATGCCGATTAAGCAGTAGGATTTTTAGGAGGATATCATGAAATTTGAGAAGTTTGATATTGAGCGACATATCGGCTCAAAAGGTGGTGTGAGTGCGCAAGTAAAGGCTGCGCAATATATTGAATATGCGCGCCAATTAGTGATTGAGCGATTTGGTGAAGGCGCGCTTGAACACGCACGACCAGTATCGATTAAAGATCGTACGCTAATGATTGAGGTTATTCACCCTGCGGTATCAGAAGAAATAATGTTGTCGAATGAGGCGTTTATTTCAGCGCTAAATGAAAAAATTGGCTACCCAGAGGTTATCCGGATTTCATGTATTATTCCGCGCGAAAAAGCGGAATGGGAATAGAATAGAAAAAAGTGAGTTAGGAAGTATGTCTCGAAAACCCACTGCGGAGCCTTACTCCTTTGCGGATTGTTTTCGTAAACACACCTCTAACCCACCTACACCAGCACCGCTGAAATAAATCAGCGCTTCACCAACTGACCTTGTGGCGTGATGTGAAGTTGACCGAGTGTGGTGGTGAGTCTGGTGATGACATTGTCGATTGCGACGTCTTCGGCCTCACCGGACTCGATGCGCTCGAGCGCGTTGCGGTAGACACTCTGCACGAGCAGGAGCGAACCGCGCTCCAAGTCACCGCAGTTGTTGGAGGTGAGGGCGGAGCTGATCTGCTGGATCTCGAATGCGAGACCACCCTTGAAGTTCGTGTGCTTGCCGCTGCTGACCTCGGCAACGAGGTCGCTGAAGCACTCTCGGACGAACGTGACTGCGCCGTTGACTGACGCCTGAGAGAATCCGGATGGTGGCATGACTACTCTCCTTGGTAAGGAACGAATGTGCGGGAAGTATGAAGGAGAATAAAATTTTGTATAACAAAAAATGACAAAGTAAAAACAAACAGATATTTTAAGCCTAATATTCAATAAAAAAAAGATATAACATGTTGTCACTTTTTATGCGACAAACTATCTATTTTAGTGGCTTTGCGAGCGGCCACAAGGTTTCAAACAGAATTCGATACGACTGCGCAATCATGTCGCTTTCAATCCAAATCGCAATTTCGTCATAAAACGACACAATTAAAACAACATTTTCAATAACATCAATATTCACTTTCATTGGGAAGTGTTCCAGTGATCGAGTCTCACGACCATATACTGCATCATGAGATGCTGTCCGCTTTGCTTCACTTGAGTAGTGAACCAACATGCGACTCGTCGAGCCTTGTTTTACAAACTGTGTATTCCATTTCCTCCAATACGATTCGGGAAAAAATCGAAACAGATCATCAATCGAACCCGCAAAGCACAAGCCCTCAACATTGCGCGACATTTCAAGTTCATTCGCGTAGGCATCACGAATTTTTGCAATACCTTCATAATACCGAATAGTTACATCCGGGTTATTGTGAAGCGCGATTGTTTCTAGTAGTGGTATGTGTTCTTGAATTCGTGTAATTAAATGTTCAGCCTCAGATTTTTTCTGCTCCGCAAGTCGCACAAGAGCTGCAGGTTTTGCTGCAATAAATTTTCGACGATCTTTGCGTGTTACTTCCAACAAACCAAGTCCAACCAACTTTTCTGTTTCAGTGTAAATTTGTTGACGATGAATTCCAGTGAATTTTGACAATTCTAAAACTGAAACAACACCATGTTTCACAGTTGTGAGGTACAGTAGAATTTGTTGTTCCGTTAAATCAAGACTACGCAAGGTGTCTTGCAGTTTTTTTGGAAACACATCGGCCATATGATTATTGAGTGACAGTTTCGTTGGTTGCGGTATTTGTATTTGAATCAAGAACCGGAGTTGTATTCGTGGATGTGTTATCGTTTGTATTACTATTTGTTACCGGAGCAGCTGCTTTCGCGCCAACCTTAATTTTCACACTTGTTTCTGCAGTATTTTCTTTATCGTCAGTCACGACGACCTTAATAGTGTGTGAGCCTTCGCTGAGTGATTTTCCTTTGTAAGAAGATGTGACCGTTTTTGTACCCGCTGCACTCACAGATAATGATTGAACAGATTTTTTATCAACAAAGAATTCCACAGTTTTAATTGTTCGTCCTTTTCCTGGGTTTACTGAGGCCGCGAGTGAAACGTCAGTAGCTGTGTATGTTTCACCATCTGTGAGTGATGTAAGAGTGACAGCTGGTTGAGCTTCTTTACTTCGAATTGAACAATCCACTTCTTTTGTTTCCTCGCTTACATACTCTTCTTTTTTACTTTTCTTCACATATTCTTGAACGCCTTTTTCCCAAGAAGCAAACATTGGGTCATCCGCTGGATTTTTGCGTGGACTGGATTTGTAGTCATCTTTGTTGAGGTAATACAAAATTGTATGGGCTTCTTTGACTTTCTTTTTTTCAACAAATTCTTTTGGATAATCCGCAACACATGAATCTGGAATAAGTTCTTTGGTGATTTTATCAAAAGATTTTTCTACTTCTTTATCGATTGTTCCGCCAATAGCGTCATTAATATTTTTCCAAGAAGCTTTTGAGAATGATTCGTTTGATGTTCCAGCTAAGGCTTCTTTCATGTACGCAAACCAGATAGGAGCAGCAATAACTGAACCATCGGCACCCTTTGACATTGAGGTGTTATCGTTGTTTCCTGTCCAAACGCCTGTTGCAATTGATGGGGTGTAGCCCATTGTCCACGCATCACGGAAGTCATTTGTTGTTCCGGTTTTTAACGCAACAGTGTGTCCAGGGACACTATATGTTGAAAGAGGGTTATACCGTAAGTTTTGTTGCGACAAGACGTCATTTAATGCTTTTACACCATCTTTGCCCACTGCTTGTTTTGGATCATCTTTCCACCCTTTTATTTTTTTACCACTCTGATCTTTAATTTCTAAAACACCAGCAATAGGGTGACGTTCGCCGTCACGCGCAAAGGTTGCAAAGGCAGATGTGTGTTCTAGCAAGGACACCTCAACGCCACCGAGTGTAAATGCGAGTCCATAGCGTTTGCGATCGGTCATTGTGGTGTAGCCGAGTTTTTCCGCGTTGTTAATCACGTGGTCAAGTCCCGCAAGATACAATACTTTTACAGCTGGAATGTTTAATGATTGTGGCAATGCATTACGCAGTGCAATTAAGCCATTTTCATTCAAACTGTAGTTTCGTGGGTGGTATGTTCCTGAATCTGAAGGAAAATCAGTTTCAACGTCCCACACTTTTGTGTCTGGTGTGAGGCCTTTTTCAAACCCAGACATATACACCAATGGTTTAATGGAAGACCCTGGTTGGCGAGTTGGTGATGTTGCGACGTTGAATTGACCATCGCCGGCAGCGTCAAAATAATCATGAGATCCAACCATTGCAAGAATCTGACCAGTCTTTGCGTCAATAGAAACAAGCGCTGCATTGCTACCACCTTTTTCGCGAACCTTTGCCATTCCGTCTGCAATCGCTTTTTCAGCCTTTTGTTGCTTGTCCCAATCAAGTGTTGTTACAACGTTGTAGCCGTTTTTGCGCAAGTTTACTTGTCCGTACTCAGCCTCTAATTGTTCAATGACATAAAACACAAAATGCGGCGCATTAATCTGTGTGATTTTTGTATTCAACTCCTTCACCTCTTCTTTTTTTGCTTCCTCTGCTTCCTCTTTGGTGATTTTTCCATCTTCAGCCATGATGTCGAGCGCATAATCACGACGGGTTTTGAGCCGTTCTGGATTGTGTGGATAGTTCACAGGATTTTTTGGTAGTGATGCAAGAATCGCTGCTTCAGAAAGAGTGACGTCCTTTGCTGATTTTTTAAAATATTCTTCTGAGGCTGCTTCAACGCCCTGGTAGTTTGGTCCGTAGTACACCTCATTGAGGTACATGTTCAACACCTCGTCTTTACTATATTTTTGCTCGAGGCGCGTTGCCAGAATAAGCTCTTTTGCTTTGCGAGTGTACGTTTGTTCGTTTGTGAGAACGGCATTTTTTACAAATTGCTGCGTGAGTGTTGATGCTCCACCACCAACACCAATGCCAGTTACACGAGAAACAACAGCACGAACAAGTCCAATTGCATCAAAGCCACCATGAGAATAAAATCGACGGTCTTCAAGAGCGAGGGTCGCATCAATAATATGCGGGTTCACATCCTCGAGTTTTACATCTTGTCGTTTGTTGTCCCCAAGGTCGTAGAGGAGAGTTTGTCCATCACGTGCGTAGATTTTTGTACTTTGCGTGATGCTGCGATTTTCAAGGTCGCTAATGTCTGCGAGGTCTTTTGATACCCACAAAAAAGCTGCGATTACCAAGCCAACAAAAAGAATAAAAAAGAATGCAATAATATAGGAAAATACATGCACCCATTTTTTTGACCAATAGTGCTGAATTGTTCCTTTGAGCCCTGGTTTTCGTTTTGGTGCGTCTTCTGTTTTTTCAGAAGATTTTTTTGACCGTTTAAACAAGCCAAAAAGTCGTTTACGCGGTTTTTTTTCTGCTTTTGGTGCGGTGCCTGAGCGTTCAGCGGCTCGGGTTTTTCGTGAGTGCTCACCGTCTGGTTTTTTGGATGATTCTAAATGTGGAATTGGCATAAAAATGTGACAAATGATAGCTCTATGGTAGACTAACCACGTCTAAAAGTACAGTGATTTATTTATGAAAAGTGATTTATTTACACCGCAATTTGAGCCAGTGCGCGGCCAGGCTACACCAGCGTCTCCGGAAATGCAAGCTCGAGTACTACGCGGCATCGTGGACATGATCCCAAAGGAAGAATTTGAGCGAAAATTAGCCAGCGGCGAGCGAATGCGGATTTACATTGGAGCTGACCCAAGTCGACCGGATTTACATATTGGACACGCGGTGATTTTGCGGTCTTTACGCGCACTGCAGGACCTCGGTCATGAAGTAGTCTTTTTAATCGGTGATTTTACTGGCCGAATTGGTGATCCAACTGGAAAAGATGCGGCTCGCACAGCACTAAGCACAGAGCAGGTAACGGCGAATGCGGAGACCTACCGGGAGCAGGTCCAGAAAATTATTGATTTTAGCGACTCCGCGAAAACTCCGGCGGTGATGGCGTTTAATGCAGAATGGCTCGGGAAGTTGTCGTTTGAAGATGTGATTCAGCTCGCAAGTCAGTTTACGGTGCAGCAAATGCTTGAGCGGGACATGTTTGATAAGCGCATGAAAGATGAACAGCCGATTTATGTGCATGAATTTTTTTATCCGATCATGCAGGGGTATGACTCAGTGGCGATGGACGTTGATGTTGAAGTGGGCGGGACAGATCAGTTGTTTAACATGCTCGCGGGCCGCAGCTTGTTAAAGGCCGCGACAGGGAAAGAAAAAATTGTCTTGACCTTTGAATTGTTGCTCGGACTGGATGGTCGTAAAATGAGTAAGTCGTATGATAATTACGTTGGTATTAACGACGCGCCAAACGAGATGTATGGAAAGCTAATGTCATTAGCAGATGAATTGATTCCAAGTTATTGGACGCTTTGCACTGATGTGTCTGATGCGGAAATTGAGACCGTGAAAGCTGATTTGGCGAGCGGCACGCTGCATCCACGTGATGCGAAAATGAACTTAGCGCGAGCGATTGTTGAAATCTATCATGACGCCGCAGCAGCACAGGCTGCCGAAGAAGCATTTGTGAGTCAATTCCAAAAAGGTGAGCGACCAGATGAGATTCCAGAAGTACGCGTTGCAGGTGAGTTGAGTGCAGTTGAATTAGTTGTTGCTGCTGGTTGTGCAGCATCAAACGGAGAAGCCCGTCGGTTAATTGAACAGGGCGGTGTGAAATTGAATGATGAAAAACTGAGCGATATCAAAGCGAATGTGAAAGTGACGAGTGGAGATGTGTTGCAAGTTGGTAAACGTCGTTTTGCGAAGTTGATTGTTGAATAATTGATACAACTTGACAAAAAGATTATCTTAAGATATCTTTAGTTTATCTTATAAGAAGATAAACAGGGGATATGAAAATAATTGGATTAAAAGAATTACGAGAAAATACAGCTGCATACGAAAAACAAATTATACAAGGACAAGCTTTTGTCGTTGTGCGTCGCGGAAAACCGCTATTTAAAATCTCTCCAGTGGATGAAGATGAGCAGTGGGAGGAGGTTATTGATTTTACAAAATTAAAAAAAGGCGGAGTAAATATCAAGGATTTGTTAAAGCGGTTGTAGATTCCATGTCTCTATGGACAAAATAACAAAAGCCTTAAAAAAATTAACACCAAAAGAACGTGAGTTGTTTCGCAAGTTACTAGAAGCTATTGAAGCACAAAAATTCTCCAATTTGGACATTAAAAAACTTTCAGGTCACGACGATATTTATCGTGTTCGTAAAGGTCAATTTCGGGTGATTTTCCAACTTACTAATAATAAAAATGTTGTTGTTCTTGCATTAGAGCGTCGATCTGACCAAACGTATTCAAAATATTAAAATTGTCTTGTGATTTTTTGGGTTTCGCAGTAAGCTAAAAGTTCTATGAAATTCAAACTTGCAAGCAATTTTCAACCCTCTGGCGATCAGCCGACAGCGATTAAAACACTGGTGAATGCTGTGCAAACAGATGAAAAAGACGCTATTTTATTGGGCGTAACTGGATCGGGCAAAACATTCACCATGGCGAATGTGATTGCGCAAACCCAAAAGCCAACTTTGATTATTTCACATAATAAAACTCTTGCAGCCCAACTCGCTGGAGAGTTTCGTGAATTTTTTCCGGAAAATGCGGTTGAGTATTTTGTAAGTTATTACGATTATTATCAACCAGAGGCCTACATTGCGCGGAGTGATACATATATTGAAAAGGAAACAGACATTAACGAAGAGATTGATCGTTTGCGGCACGCGGCTGTTCAATCGATTTTAACGCGTCGCGATACGATTATTGTTGCGAGTGTGTCGTGTATTTATGGACTCGGAAGTCCAGAGAGTTACAAAGCTGGCAGCAAGGATGTTTCAATTGGTTCGTTGAATCGTGAGCAGTTGCTGATTGCACTTGTCGACATGCAATATTCTCGCAACGATATTGATTTTCATCGCGGAAGTTTCCGGGTGCGTGGTGATGTTGTTGAAGTGTTTCAAACATCAAGCGAGCATCGCGCGCTGCGGTTTGATTTTTTCGGGAACGACCTCGAAGCAATTTCAGAATTTGATGTGCTGACTGGTGAGGTGTTTGGTAATTTTCAAACAGTGACTATTTTTCCGGCGACCCTCTACCAAGCAGCAGATGAGCATTTTACAAAAGCGGTGCAAAATATTCGCGCAGACATGGAGCGGGAAGTCGCGGCGTTTGAAAAAGCCGGCAAACTGATTGAAGCGCAGCGTCTTGCGCAGCGCACAAAGTTTGATTTGGAAATGATTGAAAATGTGGGGTATGTGAATGGGATTGAAAATTATTCGCGCTATTTTGACGGCAGAGAACCTGGGTCACCACCGTTCACATTGCTGGATTATTTTGGTAATGATTATTTATTGATTATTGATGAGTCTCATCAAACCATTCCGCAAATTGGCGCAATGTATGGTGGCGATCGGTCGCGTAAAGAATCGTTGATTGATCATGGGTTTCGGGTGAGCGGGGCATATGATAACCGGCCGCTGCAGTTTGCTGAATTTGAGCAGCGCATGCCGCAGACGATTTATGTCTCTGCAACTCCAGGGAAATATGAAAAAGCCAAAACAAATATTGTTGCCGAGCAGTTGATTCGCCCAACTGGAATTACCGAGCCAAAAATTATCGTGAAGCCGGTGGTGACGCAAGTGAAAGACGTGCTTGAGCGCGTGAAAGAGCGGATTGACAAAGGGCAGCGCGCATTGATCACGACGCTGACAAAACGGATGGCGGAAGAGTTGATGGAATATTTGAATGAACAAGGAATTGCCGTGCAATACATTCATTCTGACGTTGACAACATGGAGCGGCTCGAGATTTTGCGTGATTTGCGGCTTGGGAAATATGACGTGTTGATCGGCATTAACTTATTGCGTGAAGGCTTGGATTTACCAGAGGTTTCGCTTGTGGCAATTTTAGACGCGGACAAAGAAGGGTTTTTGCGCTCAGAAACAGCATTGACGCAAACCATGGGTCGAGCCGCTCGGCATTTGGAAGGTACGGCAATTTTGTATGCAGACGTGATCACCGGTTCAATGCAGCGCGCAATGGACGAAATTAACCGCCGCCGCACATTGCAAGAAGAATACAACCGCGAGCACAACATTGTTCCGGCAGCGATTGTGAAAGCGATTCGAGATGATCGTTTAAGTGGAATGAAAAAGGTTGAAGAAGTGGACGATTCATTGATCGCTCCAGAAATTACAGACAAGCTGGCTGAGCCAGAATTTGTGCGCGTGCTGGATGAGCTTCGTGGTCGCATGCATCTGGCTGCAGAGAATTTAGAATTTGAAGAAGCGGCACGATTGCGTGATAATTTGGACGAGCTCGAAACAGTTTTTCGACAGCGGTTTGGTGATTTGAAAAAACTCGCGAAGCAGGCCAAGTCTGGCAACCGTAAGAAACGAGGATAATTATTTGTTTATGAAAACAGTCCTTGCATTTGGAACGTACGACGTCTTTCACAAAGGGCATGAATATTTTTTGTGTGAAGCTGCAAAGCTTGGCGATCGATTAGTCGTGGTTGTGGCGCGTGATGCAAATGTTGAGCGGTTAAAAGGACGTTTGCCGCATGATGCAGAAACTGTTCGCGTGAAGAATGTTGCGGCGTTTGAAGTGGTTTCTGAAGCGCGACTTGGATATGAAGAGTGGGGGAAGCATTTGCAAGTGCTCACTGATGTCGCGCCAGATGTGATTGCACTTGGGTATGACCAAAAAGCGAAGTTGCCGCAAGAGTGGGAAAGCAAAGCTGTTCGCATTGATTCTTTTGAGCCAGAAACATACAAAAGCTCGAAGCTACGGCCTGATGCGTAATCGCTGTAAAAACTAGATATATTTTGTATTTTGTCGTTTTTCCAAAAAACAGCATCTGTGCTGAGATTTGAAAAAATGTTTTTTGACAAGTTGTGTGTACATGACATAGGCTTCAACTACACCAATCACGGTGGAGGGTCTAATGGGACGAAAGAATCGACGTCTGGCAACAGACGCCGCTGGTTCGCTCAAGGTGATCGTCCGCAAGGCACTCGGCGCTGACGCTGTGGATCTATTACATGATCCATCGCGACCAGCGTGGCCGCCGGTCAAGAAGACCGCCAGATAACGAATCGCTCCGTTCAACTGGCAGGCTGTTGTAAAAGAGTCCAACAGCCTCATTTTTTATTCGATAGACAACCACGACTGCTGCGCTTTGAAAAGATGTGTTATTGACAAAATCAAGGCGACCTCTTATAGTTAGTTAGGCTTACTAAATATAAAATAGCCTGAAGGCATCTTTATGCAAGGGAATATATGAAAATTGAACAAGATATCGCCCTGCAAATATATAGCCTTATGCGGCTCATGCGAAAAAATGTAACAAATACAGTAACGCTCGCGCATGAACTGAGTATGGTGCAACTACAAGCACTGCAGCTTATTTCCGAAGGCCACGAAACAATGCGTGTTCTCGCAAATGAGATGCATGTCAAAATGCCGACGTTGACTACTCATATCGACAAGCTTGAAAAAGCGGGGTATGTAAAACGATCGCACGATTCAGATGATCGTCGAGTCATTCGCGTCACGATGACAACAAAAGGGAAGACGGCGTGGAAAAAATCCATGGATGCAAAAATGGAGCGGATGCAAACGATGCTTCAAAAAATGTCACTCAAAGATAAAAAAGATTTACAACGCATTATTACAAACATTTCAAAAGGCCTATGATCATGTCCGAGCTTACAAAAAACCAGAAGATCAGTGTGATGATCGGTGTTATCCTCGCAATGCTCTTATCAGCACTCGATCAAACAATTGTCGCAACAGCGATGCCGCGTATTGCGCAAGAGCTGAACGGCTTTGAGCATTTAAGTTGGCTCTTTACGTCATACATGCTCGCGTCGACAATTATTGTTCCAATTTATGGCAAACTGTCGGACATGTACGGTCGCAAGTATTTTTATATCAGCGGTATTGTTATTTTTTTGATCGGATCAGCGCTCTCTGGAGCGGCGCAAGACATGACGCAGCTTATTATCTTCCGTGCGATTCAAGGTCTTGGCGGCGGCGCAATTATGGTGAATTCATTTGCAGTTATTGGTGATATTTTCCCGCCAGCAGAGCGTAGTAAATGGCAAGGGCTGATCGGTGGTGTCTTTGGATTATCGAGTGTTGCTGGGCCGCTCATTGGCGGCGCGCTGACAGACGCTGGGAATTGGCGTTGGGTGTTTTATGTAAACGTTCCAGTTGGCATTATTGCGCTCGCGGTTGTTTGGTATGTCTTGCCACGAATTGTTCCAGAAGCGCGCAAACGCAGTATTGATGTTTTTGGTGCGTTCACAATGGCGGTCTCGCTTGTCTGTTTATTGCTTGCGTGTGTTTGGGGTGGCACAGAATATGCATGGGGATCCTCACAGATTATTGGATTATTTGTTGGCGCTGCCGTATCTCTTGTTGCCTTCATCTTTTTTGAATCAAAAGCAGCAGAGCCGATTTTGCCACTTGAGCTATTCAAGTCTCGCGTGTTTGTGACATCTGTTGCGACAACATTTTTGATCGGCATGGGGATGTTTGGTGCGATTTCATATATCCCGTTATTCGCACAAACAGTCATTGGTGTAAACGCGACTCGTTCTGGTTTGATCTTAACGCCAATGATGGTTGGAATGATCACCTCAAGCGTGTTCACAGGGCAGTATATTTCTCGTGTTGGTAAATATAAAAAATTGACGATCGCAGGACTTGCTGTCGGCTCTCTTGGAATGTTCTTGTTGTCACAAATGTCAGCAGACACAACCAACCTGCAATTGATTCGAAACATGGTAATTGTTGGACTTGGGCTCGGTGTTGGTATGCCGGTATTTAATGTGATTGTGCAAAGTGCGTTTGATCACAGCAAGCTCGGTGTTGTGACAGCATCTGTGCAACTATTCCGTAGTATTGGCGGAAGCGTTGGTGTCGCAATCTTTGGAACAATTTTGAATAACCGTTTATCAGGACATATCGACGAAGCAAAGGGAAATGCGTTTTTACAAAATGTTGGATCTATTGCGCCGCAGTTTAATCCGGATGCATTTAATGCAAATACGCTGCAACAAGTATTGAGTGCTCAAGGAAAAGAGCGCATCGTTGGGTTACTGCACCAAGCACCAGCAGCTGTACAGCAACAGCTCATTTCAGGATTTGAACAATTTGCAGAAATGATGCGTGTTGGACTCGCGGATTCTATTACCGTTGCCTTTACTGGTTCCGCGATTGTTATGGGCGTTGCATTTGTGATTACTTGGTTCTTGCCGGAAATTGCGATCCGTAAAACACATGGCTCAGCGTTGGGAGAAGGCGGGGCGGAACTTGCCGCAGAGCTTGGTGAATTTGATGCGGCAGACGAGCCCGAGCTTGGTCGCACAAAATAAGATACGCGTAAAAAACGCAAATGACTCGTTCGTTTGCGTTTTTCTCATGAATTTGCTAGTGTTTTGAAGCTCTCAAGTATTGAATTAATTTTGTCCCAACAAATAATTTTCATTTTATATGGCAAATAAAGCCAATTCACGTAAAGCGATCCGTCAAACAAAAAAACGCACAGCGCTTAATAACGTAAAGCGTAAAGCGATTAAAGAAGCAATGAAGAACTTGGAACACGCTCTAAAGGAAGGCGCGAAAGATGTTGAGGCGTTAGTTGTAAAAGCGCAAAAAGCGCTTGATAAAGCAGCAAAACGTAACGTTATTCATCCAAACAAAGCATCTCGTTTGAAAGCGCAAGTTGCAAAATCAGCAAAAGTAAAAAAAGCATAATAGAAAAAAAGAAGTCTTCGGTGAAGCTTCTCGGTCCCTGAGCACCTTGCAGTCATGCTCGCGGAGCCTCAAAGCTCACCATCAGGCTTCTTTTTTAGTACTCAAAAGTTGAGAAAGAATTAGCAACAATCGAGATTCTGGGTCAGGGAGTTTCCCAGACTTGCTGTCGACATCAAGCTTCATGAGCTTGTCCATTGCTACGGCAAGTTCTTCTGCGGAATAGCGCTTCGCACCATCCTTCGCTTTTTGTTGCACAAATGCATGTATGCCTTTTAAGTTTGCTTCTGGGGTTTGTGCAAAAATCCGAAGCAGAGTGAGGTGTTTAAAAATAATTGTTGTAAGCAGTTGAATTGCAGCTCCTTCAGAAAGATGTTTGTGAGTCAGCTCACTTACGAGCTCGACGTTCCGCGCAGTTATTGCATCAGTAAGTCCGAAGAAATTTTCTTGACTTTCTTCTGGAAGCATAGCAATGACTACTTCACGTGTAATTACTGGAGTGGGCTGGCTCTGTACTTGAAAGCAAAGGGCTTTTGTTTGTAGGTGCAACTGCCAAGTGTCGGTGTGAAACGCTTCAGCAATGAGCCGAGCGGTTGCCTGGTCAATACTCACTCCATTTTTCGCACACATGTGCTGCACGTACTCAACTGCTTCAAATACAGTAAGCGCTGGAAACTGTTCTGTTTTTTCAACAGATTCTAAAAATGTTTTGAGCTCAGATTTTTTTGCTGGAAGAGTGTCAATGACAATAACGCAAATCACATCCTCAGAGAGTGATTGTAATAATGCTTGTAGCGTTACTTGATCGGCTTCACTGCTGTTGAAAATCGATCGCAGAACAACAAATTTTTTTGTAGAAAATAAATCACCGCCAGCAAGCGCAAGTTGCATTTCTTGAATTGATTGTTCTGCCGCAGATAGGTCGAGAACAGCTGAGCTCGGGGCCTGAAATTTTTGAATAAATGCATCACGTAAAACATGAATGCGTTCTCTTTTTCGAAACGTATCTACTCCAGCAAGTACAATAATCATACGGTTTCTTGTTCACCCCAATTCTTACCATACTCAACATCTACCTCTAGCGGTACAGACAGTTCCACGACATGTTCCATGATGTGTTGAATTTTTTTTGCTTCAGTTGCAACTTTGCTGTCCGCAATTTCAAAGACCAATTCATCGTGCACTTGGAGCAACATCCGCGCATCGATTTTTTTAGCTTCAATTGCTGTCCCTACTTTGATCATTGCAAGCTTCATGATATCCGCTGCTGTTCCTTGAACTGGCATGTTCACTGCCGCTCGTTCTGCTGCCGCTTTGAGCATTGGATTTTTACCTTGGATGTCTGGAAAATATCGCTTGCGACCAAACATCGTTTCTGCATAGCCTGATTGTTCAGTCTCAGCTTTAATGCGTTCAATGTATGCATGAATGCCAGTGTGGACAGTAAAATATTTATCAAGAAACATCCGAGCTTCATCTCGGGAAATTCCTGAGTCGCGCATGAGTCCTTGCACACCCATTCCATAGAGAATGCCGAAGTTAATAGCCTTACTCGCGCGGCGCATGTCTTTTGTAACTTCTGTCATCGGCACATCATTCAGCTCCGCCGCTGTTTTGCTGTGAATGTCTTCTCCATTTTGAAACGCCTCGCTCATCACCGCATCGCCACTCAAATGTGCAACAACCCGTAATTCAATTTGTGAATAATCAAGAGAGACAAGGGAGTGTCCTTTTTCAGCGACAAAGGCTTTGCGAATCTCACGTCCAAGTTCAGTGCGGATTGGAATATTTTGCAGATTTGGATCTGTTGAACTCAGGCGACCAGTTGCAGCAATTGTTTGGTTATATGATGTGTGAATGCGGCCAGTTTCTTGATTGATTAATGTTGGTAAAGTATCAATGTATGTTGATGTGAGTTTTTTGAGCTCACGGAATTCAGAAATTTTATCAATAATTGGATGCACCCCACGCAGTTTTTCGAGCTCAGAGGCGGCGGTTGAAAATCCGGTTTTCGTTTTTTTAATCTTGTCTGTTGAAATTTGCATCTTGTCGAACAAAATTTCTTTGAGTTGCACAGGACTTGCGACATTAAATTCCGCGCCAGCCATTTCTTGAATTTCACGATTGATGATTGCAATGCGCTTATGCAGCTCTTTACTCATCTGATGTAAAAATGGCACATCAATTTTTACTCCGGCCTCTTCCATTGGTACGAGCGCAAGTAATGTTTCCATTTCAATGTCATAAAACAGTTTTTCGTACCCTTGTTTTGTGATCAGTGGTGCAAAATGATTGTAGAGTCGCAGTGAAAAATCCGCATCCTCTGCTGCATACCAGGCAACTTTTTCTTGTGGCACATCTGCCATGGAAATTTGCGATTTTCCTTTTCCAATAAGATCTTCAATTGGTTGCATTTCATAATCAAATAATGCAAACGCGAGCGCATCAAGACCGTGACCGCGAGAACCGCTGTTTATAACAAACGATGCAATCATTGAATCAAACACAATGCCAGATACAGCAATGCCATTATGGTGAAGCACTTCAATATCATATTTAATGTTATGGCCTGATTTCTTCACGCTCTCATCTTCTAAAAAAGCTTTCAATGCCGGAGAGATAACTACAGCGCCTTTTTCATTCATGCATGGAATGTAGATTCCCTCACCTTCTTTCCATGAAATGCTGACGCCAACTAAATCAGCAGACACGGCAGATAGACTGGTTGTTTCTGCATCAATAGCAACGACCGTCGCTTTTCGGGCTTCAGCAAGTTCGGCGGCAATTTCATCTTCAGCAGTGCGCATTCGGTATGGTGATGTGCTGTCTACTGGTTTTGCATTTTCGGCTTTTTCTTCTTCTGTTTCTGGCTCAGCAAATAAGCCTTCTTTTTTTTGAAACCCCGGAAGTGTTGGGAGTTGTTTTAGTAAGGAATGAAATTCCCATTCACGAAACAGTGTGTGAATTTTTGTTTGATTGTATTTTCCAATTTTTGCGTCGTCGAGAGAAAATTCAATTGGCGCATCACAAACGATTGTTGCGAGCTCGCGTGACATTTTAGCTTGATCTTCTTGATTCTCTAATGCCTTTCGATTACGGCCAGTGATTTTTTCAAGATGTTTATAAATATTTGCAATGGTCCCAAATTCTTTAAGTAGCTCTGTCGCGCCTTTTTCGCCAATGCCTTTCACGCCCGGAATGTTGTCAGATGTATCACCACGCAATCCTTTGTATTCAATGACTTGCTCAGGGGTGAATCCGTAGGTCGCTTCTACAGCCGCACGATCAAATAAATCCATATCTTTTACACCTTTTTTGAGCCGCAATACTTTTGTGTGCGCATTGACGAGCTGCAACAAATCCATGTCACCGGTCAAAATGATCGCTTCGGTTTTTTTTGTTTTTGAAACAGTTGTTGAAATTGTACCAATGAGATCATCTGCTTCAAATCCACTGACTTTAAAAATAGGAAATCCAAATGCTTTTACCACTTCTTCAACGAGTGGAAATTGGGCAACAAGATCAGGGTCAGTTTCTTTGCGAGTGCCCTTATAGTCTTTGAATTGCTTGTGGCGAAAAGTTGGGCCTTTTGAGTCAAAGCAGACGACAACACCATCTGGTTTCATGTCTTTGAGCGCATTGATAACCATGAGCAAAAAGCCATAAACAGCACCAACGGGTGTGCCATTTGAGCTGGTAAGAGGGGGTAGGGCGTGATACGCACGATGAATTAAGGCGTGAGCGTCGATAATAAGGAGTTTTTTCATGTCTTGATACTAACAGACCCAGGAAAACCATGCTAGTCAGCATTTTTTTCTGATATTGTGTAATTTTGCCTTTATGCTAGGTTGTTTTCAGCTCTCATCTCGGGAGCTATCGGAGGAATGACATGCGCGCAAATTGCGCTTGGTGGAATCGAGGAAACATCAACCAGGTCCGCCCGAGGAGGCCTGGGTGGCGCTACGTGCGACCGCCCCATGCCCCCTCACTTTTTTTATTTCAAACAATTAGGATGGCCGTTGACCGAAATGTTCAGACAACGCATAAAACACACCGGCATCGTCGATAATATCAGGCAGGTCGGTCATTGAGTCTTGCACGAGTGTTCCGGAATGTGTTATAGCCCTCGATTGATTTGCGTTTTGAAAGGTTAGTGATGAGGTTGTTTGCGGCGCTGCGCCTGCAACTTGCGGTAACCAGCCTTTTAATTTTAACTGTTCAACAACTTTCGCAATGCGCGGATTCTCAAGTAACTTTTTCATCCACCCTTGATCTTCAATTGTCTCCCAATTGCGGCGAATCAGATATAGTCCGCCAACAATAACTAATGCAACAATAAAGGTTGTCATTGTAGGATTTTCTTTAGCTTTCGTAAGTAGTGTTGTGGTGGTCATTGTCGACTCATTACTCTCAGTGCTTTTTTCACTAGCGGCTTTTTTTGTACCCGCATCACCAGCCGTGCTTCTACCTCCTCCTGTCGCATCTTTTTTCACAGTCGTCGTTCCGTTACCCGCTACTCCCGCACCATCAGCTGTGAGATCATTCCCACTCTTCACATCCTCTGCTTGCCGTGGCGCAATGCGGTAATTTCCGCCCGACTGCTCAACAATTCCAGTCACTGTCACCGAATCTCCTTCCTTAAAATCTTTATTGGAGACGCCGCTGCTTCCTTTCAAACCAACCGCCAGTCCATTTTCTAAGCTCCAATTCAACCCAGATTTTTCGACAAGCACTGAGGCAGTTTGCACGAGCATGCCTTCATTTGTTTCATTCAACTCGCTGACTGTTTTTGCCGCAACTGGATCACCACTGCCATTCACAACAATGTCCGAGGCTTGAGTAATTTTTATCCGCTTTGTCCCACGTGACGTACCGACCTCGCCGCTCACTGTGACACGCGTTCCTATTTCTAGCTGAGGAAATAATTTTGCATAGGAATACACCTGAACACCGCCGCTTGCATCTTGGAGTAAAAAATATTGAGAACCTAATTGCCCAGGAAGCGCAGTGACAGTCCCGCTTATAATCACCGTCGCGCCATCTTCTAAAATCTTTGCCGCCGCGATTGTTGTTTTTTGATTCTGCGCAGAGTTGCTTGTTTTTGCGCTGCCCACACTCGTGCTGTTTTTATTTGGAGCGACAGCTTTTTTTAAAGCGTCGTCTTTTTTGTTTGACGTGCTGGTTTCAACAACGGATGCTTTTGTGAGAATGTTCGCACTCTTTGGCGTCGGGGTTGCGGTCCAATAAAATCCATTGTGGAAACGCGCGTATGATTGTCCTTCTGTAGAAGCTCCGTATGCAACGCTGTCTATTATGGCATCAAATGGATCGGTGAGTGTCACCGTCTCACCGGAGTTGTTTAAAGAAATGTGCGTTTTTGAAGATTCTAATAAAAGGAGTTCGCCGGCGTTTATTGTGACATCTCCGATTGGGTAGGTTTTTCCAGCATCGCCCACCGTCCAATCAATAAGTCGCACAGGATCACTTCCGGTATTCACAAGTTCAATCCACTCAGCATTTGTGTCTGAGCCAACTGCGTTTGGCAGAAGCTCATTGATTTGTATATCAGACGATGTTTGGTGTGTATCTGCAGCAACTGTCGGTGTTTCAATTGTTGCAGTGGTTGGTGACGATGGAGCGCCGCCCACTGGAACTGTTTGTGTTGTGGTTGACTGCGCTGTTGTTGTTTCCGTAGCGTCGTCTGCAGTCTCAGTAAAAATATTTACAGTGCCTTGCGTGACAATGCTTGTAAAGCCCCAGCTTGTTACAGGGTCAGTGACGCTGAGATGTCTCGACCACGAAAATCCTGAAAGCGCCGATCCATACGTTGTTTGGTCGAGTATCGCGCCAGCCTCGTCAGTGAGAATAATCGTATCACCACTGTTGTTTAAAATAATTTTTGTTTTACTGTAGGGAATTGTCAGATAGGCATGTGCCGCTAAAGAAGTCGATTCAAGCGTCGCTTCCGAAATCGTGAAATTTTTTCCGGACGCATCAGTCAGTTTTAATCCGCTGATTGATATCGCCGATGCATTTGGATTATACAGCTCGATAAACTCTTCTTGTCCGGCAACAGGAGTCGGGTAGAGTTCAGACAATTGAACGGGCGAGAGGGTTTCCGCGGTCTCAGGATCATTTGCAGGAGTAGTAGTTGCCGCTGGATCTTCAACGACTTCGCCAGTTGTTTCGTCAATATATTGGCAGCGCAATACAACCGCATCTACATGAGAAGGAAGCAAGAGCGCCGTGCAAATAGCAACGAATAAGAGCATGCCGCTGACTGGAAAGCGGCGAATAATATAGGGCATAAAAAAACATCCTTAGAGCGTGCGCTGCAGAGGATGTATCCATATATAGTATGCGTATTCTGAAAATAATCGTCAAGGTTTTGACTCGAACGCTCAAGTACGATAGGCTACTAAAACATTTTTCCGCCGGAGTGGTGAAATTGGTATACACGCTTGCCTTAGGAGCAGGTGGAGCAATCCGTGGAGGTTCGAGTCCTCTCTCCGGCACATATGAAATACGTTGCACTACTCCGTGGAATTAACGTTGGAGGAAACAATCGGGTCGAAATGAAGCGTTTGAAAGTGGTGTTTGAAGAGCTTGGGTTTTCTGATGTCACAACCTATATCAATTCTGGCAATGTTGTTTTTGCGGCTCAAAAAACTGCAACAAAAACACTGGAGAAAAAAATTGAGCAGGCAATTGAACAGGCGTTTGGATTTCCGGTTGCTGTGCTCGTGCGCGACGAAAAAAATATTATAGCGCTATGCAAGGCAATTCCGCAGGCGTGGGTGAACAATGCTGAAATGCGAACTGATGTCTTATTTTTGTGGAGCGAGATTGATAGCCCGAAGATTGCGAAAGAGTTTGAAGTGAATGTAAAAATTGAACATTTGAAGTATCAGGCGGGCGCGATTGTGTGGAATATTCAAAAGAAGAATTACAATAAAAGTCGTGTCCCAAAAATCATGTTGCGGAAAGATGTCTATAAAAACATCACGATTCGAAATGTGAATACGGTGCGGAAGTTGAATGAATTGCTCGCTGATTAAAATAAGAAAAGTGAGGAGCGTGCAGTGTTGTTGCGCGCTCCTTAGAAAATTGTGTTCCTCAAGTCCTATTCAGGGGTTGATATTGAGGAACATGGCCGGGCCGATTGCCCAGTTGTTGCTGGCGGGGTTGCCTTGCAGCAGCAACGCCGCACGGAGACTGAAGTGGTCTCCCAGCTTCAGGTTAATGCTTGGCCCGCCGAAGAGGGTTGTGTTTTTAGGCGCTTCCAGCGTCCAGATTCCCCAGGTCTCAATGCCGAGTGAGATTGGAGATTCGCGGACGC
>CAZBLE010000008.1:0-1672 GCA_964492735.1 uncultured Gammaproteobacteria bacterium | reverse complement strand
AGCGTCCAGATTCCCCAGGTCTCAATGCCGAGTGAGATTGGAGATTCGCGGACGCGCTTGCTTACAATCGCGACGCCGAACAGTGTTTGGTCGCCCGCAATGCCCCACCACTCAACGTCGCTCCAGACGAGCCAACCTTTGGGAGGTGTCCAGGTGAACCAGAGTCCAGCAACAGGTGCAACGCCGCGCGCGTCATCGCCAATGCCCGTTCCCATGCCGCCAACCAGCTCGATGTTGAACTGGTCGTTCACTTGCCAGCTCGGTCCAGTGTAGAACCACGGCGCCCGACCGCCGTTTGTGACCAGGTTGGGCATGAACATATGGAAGTGCCATTTCGCTGGAACTCGCGCAGCTTCCGGGTTGATTCGCACACCGGCATTCAGCCACAGCTTCACTTGCGGCGGAGCAAGATCAAAGTCGCCTACCTCACTTACTTCCTCTGCAGCAGAGGTGCTGCAGAAACAGAAAGACCAGGCGAAAACGGCCAAGAAAAAAAGAGCACGCATACTGTCCTCCAAGGACATGGTATTTTTTGTTTTCAAGTCAGTTACCGCAACCAGCTGAAAACAAGGCAGAGTAGAGCGCTAAAACCAATAAAACAAGGGCTTTTTTATGACACTTATTGTAAGATATAAATATTTTGCCTAATATTAAAGTAAAAAACCTGTCGGATATACACAGATATTGTTTTTATGGAGTATTTTTGTTATCGTAAAAAAGACGACAAAATAATCATCAATGATAACAGGCTAAAAATACGTATGAACGTGTCAGAAAAATTAGTACAGCTCGGTTTTTCGCCAAATCAAGCCTCTGTGTATACGGCTTTGGTTGAGCTCGGCAACAGCAAGGCGGCTGCTATTATTAAGCATGTAGACCTTCATCGGAGTATTGTCTATGAAGCTCTTGAATCGCTTGAAAAGCGACGTTTAATATTTAAAACCAGCAAAGGTGGAGTCGCTTGGTTTCAATTATCTGATGCCAACTCCTTGGTCAATGACGCGGAAATGCAACTCGCTAATGCAACGGCCGTTGCCAACGAAATCAATCTCTTGCGTGAACGCTCTGGACATGAAGTGAAATTTTATGAAGGGATTAATGGTCTGACCGCCCATCGCGATGCACTGCTTAGAGATGTCAAAGACGATCACGACGAACATTACATTATTGCCGGCAAGCAATCACAGGCCCAGCTCTACGAACAATTTTTTCGTGCCTATGACAAAAAGCGTGAGCAGTTTGAACTTCCGGCCAAGATTTTATTTTCACAAACCGATGCACCATATGCAGACGAAGTAGGGAGGCAGCCATTTACCCAAGCGCGTTTGTTGCCTCAAAATGTCAGTGAGCCGACAATGATTGATATCTGGAAAGACAATGTCGCATTCATGATGCACGATGCTGAGCCATTTGTGGTCTCGATCCACAATCAGCAGCTCGCTAATTCGTTCCGGGAATATTTTCAGGCGCTCTGGAATCAAGATGTGAAAACGTATCGTGGTGTCGATGGACTACAAGTGCTGATGGAGGAGTCACTGAAATACAACGAACATTGGTTTATTGGTGGGAACGCAGGGATTGCGGATGTCATGCCGGAATATTGGGAGGAGTATAATCAGCGGCGCATCGCAGCTGGAATTTGGTGGCATGATTTGGTCGATGCTGGCACGCG
>CAZBLE010000007.1:31848-46032 GCA_964492735.1 uncultured Gammaproteobacteria bacterium | reverse complement strand
GTGCGGGAGTGACGGGACTCGAACCCGCGGCCTCTTCCGTGACAGGGAAGCGCTCTAACCAACTGAGCTACACCCCCAAATAGTGGGGAATTGCCAACGTACTATATAAGAAAAACAAAATCTTGTCCACTATTTCGCGTTTTTCAGCGAAAAAGAAGAAAGGGCGGTCTGGTTTTTAGGCCAGCCGCCCCGCGGGTCAGTGCCCGCCGTCGGTCAGGTTCATGACTCACCTCCATGACAGAGGTTATTCACCTCGGCTTATTTTGTCAACATTTAGTCCGTTGATTCATGTTGGTGCGGGATAGAAAGTCTCGTAATCTGGCGATTTTTTGCCGTCAAAAAAACTCTCCACAGACGGCGATTTTTCGCCATAGACGCTCAAGTGCACGAGCTCATATAATACTAGTGAATAAAGACACCCCGATACTTTATCAGAGTGTCTTTATTTGTTTTTAGTCAATCAGTGGTGTGTTTGATTTTCATGTTCGGTGATCAAAACAAACGCCACTGAATGACTAATAGATTGCATGAGGGCGTTGTTTGCTTATTCATTTTATTTAGCAAGCGGTTCAGAGTGATGTGTCCAAATTTCTCTTTATACCAACAACGCTTTCATTCGCAATATCCTGGCCGGGAATCTTCTACTATTAATGTATGACTATGTTAAATCTCAATCGTGTGACGCTTATTGGCCGTTTAACCAGCGACCCGCAAGCGAAACAAACAAAAACAGACAAACCCATGACTTTATTTGGTCTGGCAACAAACTATAGCTGGAAGTCAAAAGATGGTGAATGGAAAACAGGAGTTGATTACCATCGTGTTGTTGCCTTTGGAAAACTTGCTGAACAAATTGCGACGCACATCACAAAAGGAAGTCGTGTCTATATTGAAGGGCCTATTAAAACCCGATCATGGACTGATGAGTCTGGTGTGAAGCACTGGATGACCGAAGTGGTTGCCGTTACCATTGTGTTTATGGATAGCATTAAAAAGACAGAAACAATGGTTGAAGAATCGCAAGAAATGATTTCAGAAGACGAGGTGCCAGTTGATGTCACAGAAGTTGAATTATGGTAATTCTTCTATCTTCATAGCATTACGAAGCGCACTACACATGTGTATCGGCGGGGCAGCAGGACTCAAGGGTGGGGGTTCTGCTGCATTGTTGTATCTATGCGTTCTTTGCTATACTAGATTCCTATGTCAACAAAACACACAGCCTCACAATCACCAAATACGCATCATGGAGCCTCGAGTCATTTTCATGGAAATGTTCGTAGTCGACGTATTTTGACAACACTCGCTGTACTAGCAACGCTTGGGGTAATAACCATTGCAGGTTTTCAGCTGCTTGTATTTGCAACCTATAAAGATACAGAAGGAAATCGGAGTGAGGCTCTGAGTGCGTTGCTTCAAAAAACGACTACTTCTACAGGCGCGCAAAAAACAAATGCAACTGCAGCAAGTCACGTACAAGACGATACAATTCAAGCAGTATTTTTGAGTAATGGCCAAGTCTATTTTGGTCGTATCACAACACTTGCGTCTGATTTAGTCATTTTGAACGATGTGTTTTATCCAAAAGCACAAAAAACTGAACAAGCAACAACCAATGAAGATGCCTCTGCTGATACGATCACTGAAGCAGGGGGAGTGGCGCTGCGAAAACTGGGAAAAAATGAATTTCATGAACCACAAGATACGCTCTATATCCAACCAGCTAATGTGCTCTATTGGGAAAATCTCGAAAAAGATTCACGCGTCACAAAAGGTATTCTTGAGTATGAAGCCAAGCAAGCGGCGTCTTCAAATGTAAAAACAAACCCCGCAACGAATACAACTGATGTGAGTAAAAAAGGCGAAGCTTCAGACCCTGCGGCTGCGACAAACACCACCACATCAACAAGCGAGGAAGATCCAAACGTTACTGAATAAATGTTGTCGCAACAATAAAGAAGACAACAATAGACAAGATGTTCTGAATAATTTCACCAACCGGCCCACTTGCGTTTGCTGGGTCTTGATGAATTGTCCGAAAAAAATAGGGAAGACCAAGGCCCGTCATTGCCGACAGTGTAATTGCTCCAATAAGAGAGCAAGCAACAACAATTGAAATAATCAAATTTTGATACAGGAGAAATGAACCACAGAAAATGACGGCCGCAATGATCAGCGACAACAAAAAGACAATCGTTGTTTGACGAACAGCATAGCCAAGTGGTGGTTTTTTGTAGCGTGTTAAATCTCGGATTGCATAGGCTTGAACTTGCGCTCCAACGGCATCAGCCATGTAAACAACCAACGGAATAAAGGCCGCAAGTAATACTGTACGCGCCAAGGTTTCTTCAAAGTGGTTTACAATCACGGTTGAAAATAGACCACCGATAATACCAATCAGCAGCCATGGCAAACGGTGTCGAATGGATCGTAGAATAGAGAGATGCAAAATATCATCGTAACCAGCGACAGGTTGTTCAATGCCGCGACTTTTAAATAAATTACTGGTTAGTTCTTGATATGTGGCCGCTAAAACATCGCGACTACGAATAATGCCCAAAAATACACCGTCATGATCTGTGACAGGAATCTCATGTAATTTGTGCTCAAGCGCCATGTGAACTGCTTGTCGCAATGTTGCATCACTCGGGACGGAGATAACATTCGGGTTTATAAGGTCTTCAACGCGGCTATTTTTCTTCGCATGAAAAAGAGCTTGTAATGTAATGAATCCAATACATTGTTTTGTTTCGTCTAATACATAAATAGAGTCAATTTCGACTAAATCTTGTTGTTGCATCAGGTGGTTCAATACATCACCACAAAGATCAGTTGCATCAGCAGTTGGGACCGCAGTACTGACAACATCGAGAGCGTATTTGTTTATAATTTGTTCCATATATAAGAGTATAGCGCACTTTGTTCCGTTTGAGAAAATCTCATAAAACTGATATACTGCGCAGACTATGAAAACATCATCTTCTCAAAAATCTGCTCAATGGAGCGAAAAAATCACCGCATACTTTTTACATAATTATCGTCTCACAGCACTCGCTCTTGTGTTTGTTGTAGGACTTGGTATTGCCAGTACGCTTCTAATGCGAACAACAGGCTTCCCGTCACCAGATATCAATTTGATTTTTGTCCAAACGACATATCTTGGAGCTTCCTCAGAGTCGGTTGCTGATACCGTAACAGAGCCAATTGAAGGGGTGATCAAAAACATCGATGGTGTTGATACCTTTTCGTCACAGAGTCGCAACTCTATTTCTTTGATTACAGTGAATATTAAAGATGGTGTTGATCCAAATGATGTGCGTGCAAAAATTGATGCAGGCGTTGGTGCTCTTGATTTACCTGATGAAGCTGATGCTCCAGTGGTGAGTGTGCCGTCTATCGGTGGACCAGATATTTTACTATCGGTCGTGAATGCAGATCCAGCGGTGACATATGCAGTTTCAAAAGACATTGAATCACGCATTGGGGATTTGCCAGAAACAAGTTCCGTGAAGCCACTTATTGCTCTTGAGCCGGTCTTGCAGATTACGCTTGATAGCAAAAAACTGGAAGATGAGGGGTTAACGATTCAAGCAGTACAAGAAGCTTTACAAACAGTTGGAGAGTCTATTCCAGCTGCGAGTAATGTGGTTGTAGAAGATGCAAATCGTTCAATTTTAACAATGGCAAGTGAGTTGTCGGTCAAAGATGTCAAAGACATGCCGATTCGTGCTGAACAAAAATCAATTGTTCAAACACCAGCTGGTCCGGTAAGTCAAAAAACTTCTGCATTGCGATTATCTGACGTTGCTGAAGTGACACAAAATTATCGTTTTGAAGACAATAGACAACCACTCATTGGGTACACACAAGACAGCAAGGCAGTGGTGAGTTCTGCGGTGACACTCATGATTGATGCAGCAGATGGAACGCAGTTGTCTGACTATGCCGCTGCAGTTGATGAACAGCTTGCTGAAATTCAAAACACAACACTCGTTCGTTTAGATGAAACAGTACCTGCAACTAATGGAACCGTGTTGCTTGAAAATTTTACAGCAAATGAATCGAATGATCGTCAGGTGAAAGAAGTTGTCAGTGGATTGATTGGTGGTGATCTAGGAGTAGATGGGCCAATTCGACATATTGGCTGGTTACTTGGCGGTATTCAGTTAGTCTTTTTGGTCATGCTTGCATTTGTGTCTTGGCGTGCTGCAATTATTGGCGCGCTGGCAATTCCACTCAGTCTCGTTTTTTCAAATATTTATCTGTATGCTGTTGGTGAAGATTTGAATACCTTGGTGCTGTTCTCTTTGGTTCTGGTTATCGGATTAGTTGTTGATCCAGCGCTGGTTATCTTGGAAAGTATTCAACGAAAAATTGATGCAGGTGAAAAAGGAAATGAAGCGGCTCTCGCTGCGGTGCGTGACATTGGAAATGGATTATTCTTGGCAACAGTGACGAATGTGATCGTCTTTGCTCCATTTGGACTCATCTCTGGATTTCTTGGTGAAATTTTCAAATACATTCCAATGACAATCATTCCAGCTGTTGTTGGTTCATATGTTGTGCCGTTGGTGTTCTTGGCATGGTTTGGTGGACATTTCTTGAAACGTAAAAAGGGCGCAACTGCTGATGAAGAAGAGAATTTATTCGCTATTGGTCGATTGCTTATCGCATTGAATGAGCGTATTTTGCGCAGTTCAGTGATTATTCGCACACTCATTATTGTGGTTGCACTATCAGTTCCATTGGGTGTTGCTGGATATTTTTTCAGCAGTGGACAAATTGCTGTTGTTCAATTTTCTACCAGTGATGATTCAGATTTTTTGACTTTGAACTATAGTCATTTTCCTGACGCAACGGCGCAACAAAAAGCAGAGCGAGATCAACAGCTCTATGAAGTGATTCAAAAGGAAGAAGATGTGTTGCGGATTTTCCCATTAGGTGAAGATTCTGGATACTACATGCGCCTTGACCCAAAGGCAGAACGCACAGAGAACCGAACCGCGAAAGAAATTCGAAATGCGATTCGCCAAGATATCGAAAAAGCGGATATTGCAAAAAATTTCTACGACTTACAAGTAAATGTCGAAAGCATTGGTGGTCCACAAGCATCATATGAGGTTGCGCTTGCTATTGCCTCAAAGGATGCGACAGCGCGACGAGATGCAGCTCTTGCTGTTGGTGCGGCATTGAATGATGCCTGTTTAGAAAATGCCGCTATTACAGTAAATCCAGATTGTGCCGCAGAAAATAAAATTGTCACCGCAGTAGATGATGGGTATACAAATAAAGAGCAAAAATCTGTTGAGGTTGTACTGAACCGTCAAAAACTGCAAGAAAAACAATTGGTTGTATCTGGTGCGCCACTAGGATTATTAGTGAATTCGGCGATTCGTAATGCGTATGCAGTCAATGATAATAAAAAAGTTGGCACACTTGAAGATGAAGGAACAAGTCTCCAAATCATTTTAGACACAAACTCTGATAATCCAGATAGTCTTGATGCAATTCGTGATATCGTTGTGTTGAAAACACCGGTTGAAACAGTGCGTGTAAAAGACATCGCAGATGTGCGAGAGGTGAATAGTGAAGCGGCAATCCGTCGATCAAATGGCAAGACCGTCGCAGTTATTCAAGCTCGATTAAAAGAAGGAAAGAATGATCAACAAACAGCCGCAATGGTCACATCGGCCGCTCTTGATTATTTCCAAAAAGATAACGGTGCTGCGCTGAAGCAGTTTGATTTACAATCAAGTGATATTGAGCAGTATTCTGAAGGTTCAACTGCGTCTGCAAATAAATCATTTACAGATTTGTTTACGGCGTTATTACTCGCGATTGTGTTGTCATACATTGTCCTTGCAGTATTCTTCAATTCATTTACACAACCGCTGACAATTTTGTTCACCATTCCATTAACTTTTGTTGGAATGTTCCCAGGTCTTGCGTGGTTTGCGAATGGTCAATTTGGGTTCTTGGAAATTATTGGCATGATTATTTTGGTCGGTTTAGTGGAGAATGTTGCGATCTTCCTCATTGATGCAGCACGACAAAAAATTGAACAGGATGGTTGGGATGAAAAACGGGCAATTTCATACGCAGCTGGCATTCGATTGCGCCCAGTGTTGATGACAAAATTCACAGCAGTTGCGTCATTGTTGCCATTGGCAATCCTCAGTGAAACCTATCGCTCACTTGCGGTTGTGATTATGACTGGCTTGCTTACATCTGGTTTCACGTCATTGATTACAACTCCAATTCTGTACATCTTCTTCCGTTTTGTATCACGTCATTTCTGGAGTTTCGGATTTTTTGGAAAAACGTTAATGATTTTGTTTTTCCCAATCGTTATTTTGGATTGCGCGTATCGTGATCGCAGAGATGCAAAAAAGAGCTAATATATAATCTGTTTTGTGACAATACACACCTCGATGACAACTAAGGTACTGCTTATTGCAGTGGTATGCCTCGCTCTCTATGGTGTGTATTCATATATTCGCATGCGACAGCTTGTTGATGTGGGCGTGGGACTTGTGCACACGGCAGTTGCATATGAGCAGCATCCATCAGGCCCTGCGCATCGTGTTCTAGTGCTTGGTGATAGTAGTGGATTTGGAGTAGGTGCGACAAAGCCAGAAGAGAGTGTTGCGGGTAGAATTGGCGCGCTCAATCCAGATGCGGATATTACAAATATTGCTGTGTCTGGCGCGCGACTGAAGGATGTTCCGCAACAATTAAAAAACTCGCGTATTCAACATGACGTGAAGTATGATCGCATCTTTTTGCATATCGGCGGAAATGACGTTGTGCATGGGACGTCTCTCGCAACGATGCAGACACAACTGCAGTCTGTGCTTGAGCAAATTACTCCACTGTCTGATGATGTTATTTTGATTCACGGTGGGAATATCGGTACCGCTCCATTCTTTCCAAAAATCGCACAACCATATTTCACGTGGAGATCAAAACAGACACGTAGATTATATCTGCAGGTAATAGGGGATGATACGCGTTTTACAGTGCTCAATTTACATCCTGAGCGCGCGTTAGATCCGTATGCTCAAGAGCCCCACATTTATTTTGCGGCTGATTCATTCCATCCGTCATCGCAAGGGTATCGTGTGTGGTTTGAAGAAATAGATCGGATCGGAAAAGCGTCATTCAGTAAATAATATTTCTATGAAAAAAAGCGTCATTATTATCGGAGCAGGACCAGGCGGGCTCGCCGCGGCAATGCTGCTTGCAGGGCGAGGATACAGTGTTGATGTGTACGAAAAAGCAGATCGCGTTGGTGGTCGCAATGCATTGCTCACTCTTGGACCGAACGATGAATGGAAATTTGATACAGGTCCGACTATTTTAGCCCTGCCGCGTATTTATGAAGAATTGTTTTTAGAAGTTGGCTTGAAGATGGAGGATTATGTGACATTAATGCAGCTTGATACCACATTCAAGTTGCAGTTTACTGATTTTGAAGTCGACATGACTTTGGATCGTGCCCGCATGCGTGAGCAAATTGAAGCGCTGTTTCCAGGGAGTGGCGTGCAATACGATCGCTTTTTAGCAGATGAAGAAAAACGCTTTTCTAAAATATTTCCATTACTACAAAAACGGTATTTTGGGTTCCGTGATTTATTTGATCGTCGTGTGTTTTCTGCAATTCCCTCAATGGGCCTTGGAAAATCAGTCATGGATCGATTGGCAGACTATTTTGATGACGAGCGTTTGCGATTGTTATTTACCTTTCAATCAAAATACATCGGCATGTCTCCGTGGGTTGCCCCAGCGCTGTTTTCTATTTTGCCATACATGGAACATCACTTCGGTGTGTTTCATGTGAAGGGCGGCTTGAATCAACTGTCACATGGACTTGCGAAAGCAGCGACAGAGCTTGGTGCGCGGATTCATTTTGATACACCAGTTGCAGAAATTATTATTGAAAACGGTGCAACGGTTGGAGTCCGCTTAGAAAACGGAGAAAAAAAACGCGCAGATGATCTCGTGATTAATGCAGATATTTCGTATGCCTTTTTGAATCTGTTTCCAAAGCATACATTAAAAAAATGGACGCCAGCAAAATTAGAAAAAGCAAAATATAGTTGTTCAACAATGGTGATGTACTTGGCAGTTGATACAACCTATCCACTGGAGCACAACACGATTTCTTTTTCAAAAGATTACCGGACGTTTGTGGAAAATATGGTTGCAGAAAAACCCCAAGGTGAGGATGTGAGTTTTTATGTCGTGAATACTGCAGCAACAGATGATTCAATGGCGCCAGAAGGCACGACAGCGCTCTATGTGCTGGTTCCAGTAAGCAATCAACGAGCAGGAACTGATTGGAAAATAGAAGCTCCAAAAATGCGTGAGTATGTTTTAAGTCAAATGGAAGAGCGGTTGAATATGCATGGGATTCGCGATCATATTTTGCATGAGCGGATTATTACACCAGATGATTGGAATCAAGATTTTAATATTCATTTAGGAGCGGTCTTTAATCTCGGGCATCAATTGAATCAAATGATGATGTTTCGTCCGCACAATAAATTTGAAGAGCTGGAGCATTGCTTTTTGGTAGGTGGTGGAACACATCCAGGCTCTGGCTTGCCAACGATTTATGAAAGTGCGCGTATTTCTGCTAATGCGATTGATGAGCAATATGGGGTCATGCGTGAAGAGCCGCATTCATTGAATGACTTGTATTAATAGAGTTGCGTGAGCACTCCTTATTCTAAAGGTGTGAGTGGGTGAGTGCGTTGCATTTCTTCGACGAACGGACGCATGTCTTCGAGGAGTTTTGCGTTTGGATTGCAGCGCAGTACCATGCCGTCGAGATACATCATGCTTTTAATAATAGGGAACATACCGCGGTCAAATTGCATTCCAGAGCGTACACCAAGCTTAATCGTTTCCATCATTTTTTGCGTGAGGCTCACCTGCGAAACAGTGCTATTCGTAAAGTCTTTATAGAGTTCGATAAATTGATCACGGAATTTTTCAAAGGCTTTTCCGGAGATCCGTTTTTGTGCCATTTGATTTAAAAAGTGGGCGCATTCTTCGTAGTCATATCGAGACAGTGCTGAAAAAAAGAAAAACAATCCCGTGCGAATTCGATCAGACACAGTACTGATTGCACCTGTGTCGATAAAGTAAATGTAACCATCTTGGTAGACAATATTTCCTGGGTGCAAGTCACCATGAAATGTGCCCTGCGCAAATAGATAAAAGCCATGCAAGTGAAATAATTGCAGCAGCTGATCATATGACAGCGCGCCACGATCAAGGAGTTGCTCAAATGTTTCCCCACGTAATCGTTCAGATACAAGAATCCGTTCATTGGAATGCTCGGGATAGATATGAGGAAAGCGAAGGAGAGATAAGTCGTAGGCTGATTTATTATCTTCGTAGATTTTTTTCAACAGTTGTTGCCCTTCATATTCGTGCTGCAAGTTCAGTTCTTTCACTGTGTATTCTTCAATGTGATCCAAAATGCCAATCGGATCAGCAACGCGCGCCAGGGTCGGGTAGACTGCAATTGCAAAACGCATGAGTCGTTTTACAGAATGAACATCTTTTTCAAATTGCTTCGCAAAATCGTGTTTAATAAATTTAATAACAACATCAGAGCCGTCTTGGAGTGTCGCGCTGTGGACTTGCCCAACAGAGGCAGAGGCAAGCGGAGTGTAATCAATAGATGAAAATGATTGTGTGGCTGCAGGTGAGAGGGCGGCAGTGATGGCAATTTTTGCATCTTCTGCTGGAATAATGGTTGTTGCATCGTAGAGTTTTGATAATGCATTACACCGCTCAACATCTAAAAAGTCGATCCGCAGTGCAAATGTTTGACCGATCTTCACAGCGAGTAAGCCTTGTCGTTCGATGTACCCAATATCAATCGGATCTTGTTTAAAGATGGTGTACATCAGTTTTGAGAATTGTGCGATATTCATGCCACTAGTATAGCACAGCGAGGAGTGGCAATTTTCTGACAGGTGGTTGTCGTTCGGTTCTTTTTCGGGTATACTAGTCTCATGCAAGATCAATCAAGTTTATTCGGAGGCAGCACAGCAGGCAATCAGCCATTGCCGGAGCAATTGCGCCCGCAAACGCTTGATGCGTTTATCGGGCATCTTTCACTGATTGGTGAAGGTGCGCCATTGCGGACAATGCTGGAAAAAGGGATTGTGTCCTCGATGATTTTTTGGGGACCTCCAGGTAGCGGAAAAACCACCCTCGCACACATTATTGCAAATATGATTGATGCAGATGTTGTTGCGCTATCTGCAACGAGTGCTGGAAAAAAAGAGTTGCAAGAGATTGTCACGCAGGCGCGAAACAATGCAGAGTTGTATCAAAAAAAGACAATCGTGTTTATTGATGAAATCCATCGCTGGAACAAAGCGCAACAAGACGCGCTGCTTCCGGCGGTTGAAAAAGGGGTGGTAACACTGATTGGTGCGACGACGGAAAATCCGTCTTTTAGTGTGAACAGTGCGCTGCTGTCTCGCGTGCAAATTTTTGTATTAAAGCAACATACAGACGAAGCGATGGCTGAAATTATTGACCGAGCTGCAGAGCATTTACAGATTGTGTTACCGGAAGACGTGCGTGCGGTAGTCATTGCATTTTCAAATGGTGATGCGCGCACGGCGCTGAATATTGTGCAGTTGTTGCATGATACTGATATCACGCTCACAAAAGAAGCAGCGCTGGAGGCGTTAGAAAAAACAGCGGTATATGACAAGACAGGTGAGGAACATTACAATCTCATTTCTGCGCTTCATAAATCAATGCGCGCATCTGATCCGAGTGCGGCGCTGTATTGGGCAGGCCGGATGCTGCAAAGTGGTGAAGATCCACGATATCTCACACGCCGGATTATTCGGTTTGCGAGCGAAGATATTGGAAATGCAAAACCAACAGCCTTGATGCTTGCGATTGCCGCGCATCAAGCAGTCGAGCAAATTGGCATGCCAGAATGCACGCTCGCAATTTTACAATCAGTGGACTATTGTGCACGTGCGCCAAAATCTCGTGCGATTGATGATGCGTGGAATCAGATTCAACAAGACATGCAAGATCATCCAAATGAACCAGTGCCAATGCATTTGCGGAATGCGCCGACGAAGCTGATGAAAGAACTTGGATATGGCAAACGAGAACAAGAGAGCAACTTGCCGGCTAATATTGCAGATCGCACATATATTTAAAAATCCTGCGGGGAGGCGAGTGTGAGCTTTAAGGCGACGTTGTTGCAGCGAAGCGAAACACAGTCGCCGCAAAGTTCTCACCGAGCCTAGACCGCAGGATTGTCTATAACTCAACTTGCAAGTCTGTGTGTTGTTCTTTTGTCATGCCGTTGTCGAGAATGTACACAATCGCACCAACAGCTGATTCTGCAATTTCTTCTAACACAACTGATTCTGATTCTGTAAAATTTGATAACACAAAATTGGCCGCAGCATCGTGACTGCGTTGTTCGCGCTGCTGAATGCCGATGCGCACACGCGGAAATTCCGATGTACCAAGGTGGTCAATGATTGATTGAACACCATTGTGTCCAGCGCTTGAACCACCACTGCGTAGTCGAATAGTGCCAAACGTAATATCTTTGTCGTCATAAACAACAATAATATCTTCAGGAGAAATCTTATAATAATCTGCCACTGCTCGCACCGCTTCACCAGATACGTTCATGAATGTTTGCGGTTTTACATACAAGCAATCAAAGCTCTTTGCGATATCAGCTTTGAATTTTTTTTCAAATTGAAAGTCAAGATTCATTGAATCAAGCACATGAAAACCAATATTGTGCCGTGTATGTTGATATTCTGGTCCAGGATTGCCGAGTCCGACAACCATTCTGAATTTCTTTTTGTCTGTCATATCAGAAGTGTATCACAGTCCGTTGCGGTATTCTATTGTATTACGCAACTTCAATAATAATTTGTACACCAGCAAAATCACATTGTGCACGTAATTCACGTTCAATAATATTGATAATTGCTTTCGGAACATCTTTTGGATATTTTGCACTGAATAAAAAGCGAGGAGGTTTCACACCAATTTGTGTCAGGCCTTTGAGTTTTGCATCACGCTTTTTATATTTACGCATCGCTGTTTGTTTTGGATGATACATGCGCTCGGCAACAGCAAAGACTTCAGCAAGTGTATCTTCATCAACCTCACGGCTATAGTTGTCTGCAACAGTTGAAACAAGGTTGAGTAATTCCCGAACCCGAAGCGTTTCTTTTGCAGATACAAATACCATCGGTGCCCAACGAAGAGATGGCAGTTCGGCATGAAAATAATCCGCAAATTCATTAATTGTTGTTGGTGTTTTTTCTTCAATGAGGTCCCATTTATTTAAGACCATGATTAAGCCCTTTCCGTTTTCAACGGCCATGTCCGCGATTTTTTTATCTTGTGAGGACATTCGCTTTTGCGCTTCCATAACTAAAATCACAACATCAGCCCGGTTAATTGCATGAATTGCATGACTAACACTTTGACGCTCAATAACGCCAAGGCGTTTATCTGACCAGCCACTGCTCACATTTTTTCGTTTGCGAATTCCAGCAGTATCAATGAGTAAGTAATCCTTTCCATTGTAGGTGTAGGGAATATCATTCGTGTCACGCGTTGTATGCGCCATATCTGCGACAATGACGCGGTCCTCACCAAGAATACTGTTCAGTAATGAAGACTTTCCTACATTTGGACGGCCAATAATTGCGACTTTAATTCGTGGATCAATGATCTGTGGTGTTGTATTGACTTCTAGAGTTTCAAAAATAGAATCAAGCAAGTCGCCACTGCCTCGACCATTTTTACTACTGACTAACACAGGTTCACCTAAACCAAATTTATAAATACTGGAATCAAATTCAGTGGTTGATTCTCGATCTACTTTATTCATGACAAGCATAACGCGCGCGCCGGCTTGTTTTAAAATCTTGGCAATTTTTTCGTCAGCAGGGAGTACGCCAGTTTTTCCATCAATGACAAACAATACTAAATCCGCTTCAGTGGCTGCACGAACAGCCGCAGCAATGACACGTTCTTCAAGTTGCGCATCATCTTCAACATCGAGTCCGCCGGTGTCTTGTAATTCAAATTCCATGCCGCGCCATAAGACAACGCCAGAATTGACATCTCGAGTTGTTCCTGCCCAAGAAGACGTAATCGCGCGATCATCTTCTGTGAGTTTGTTAAACAGCGTTGATTTTCCGACGTTCATGCGACCAACGATCGCGACGACGGGTAAGCGCTGTAGAGTACTTTTTTCAGTCATTTTTTCGTATTCGTATTTGTAGTTGCCCCAGCATTTGTATTACCTGCAGGGATTACACGAACACTACTATTACTATTGGTTTTTGTCGAGTTTGTGTCGGTATTTGTCGCTGGCGATGGAGTAGGCGCTCCTGTTTGATCAGTCCCTAAAACGATAATAAAGTCAGTGTTGTTTGGTAATTCGGTTTTTTCAACCATTGAAATGTCACTTGAACTCGTTACAGAAACACCAGTACTTGCCGCAGCAAGTGTGCCGTTTGCAGCTGTTGTGCCAAAACGTTCCTCTAACAACGCTTTAGTTTCCGGCTTTGTGCCGCCAGACAGGTCGACGATTACCGTTTTACTCACTGTTTTGACTGCAGCGTTCATAAATGAAGCAACTGGCACGCCCGCTGTTTCAAGTGTTTTACTGAGACGAGAAGCAAGTCCTTCAGTAGTTGTTCCGTTTTGCAAGATAATGACAGGGTGTTCATTTTCAATTTTTTGACTTTGATCCGCAATCTCAGTTGAAGTTTGATCAAAGACATGAAGAGCAACTGCTTGGATTTCAGAATAATCAGTTGCGCCAGCAACCGGTTCTAATAAATAAGCCTGCGCATTTGCAATCCGTTTCACTAAGCCATTTTCACCTTGGTCAATGACTACGTTTTTAATTTTACTGCGATCAACATCTTTGACGAGTTGGGCCATTGCGAGTATTTCCCATGCTTCCATGTCGGTTGAAACATGGTCACCGAAATCATTCAACAAGCCATTGGCTCGAACAGGATTCAATAATGTAGAGGCTGAAAAAACCTTGTCTTTAATTGCTTGCAAGACTAATTGCTGTCGAGCTGCTCGTTTAAAATCTGAACCTTCATTTGATTCAGAGCCAGGTGCCATTTTTCGAAT
>CAZBLE010000007.1:18085-31748 GCA_964492735.1 uncultured Gammaproteobacteria bacterium | reverse complement strand
TGAATATCAAGACCAAGAACTGTTTTCATACTTTGACGTGCAAAATCAATCCCTCCTTTATATACAATGTAATTGACGCGTGGGTATTCAGTTGGTTTTTTTGCTCCAGGAGGAGTGTACGGAACAACGAGATCGCGAGGTAAAGAAATTAGCGCCACTTCACCGGTTGAAGGTTTGAGTGATGCGACCATGACGGTATCAACTAACTCACCACCATCGTGACCCTCACCACCTTTGCCCATTAATAAAATATTAATTCGATCTTCTGCTTGTCCTTTAACAGGATCAGATTTTGTTCCAACAACATGACCGACTTGTTGGAAAAAATTTGATTGACCATCTTTGTCGGTAATATCATTTTTTGTAAATTGATACACATAGGCTCCAACAGCAATAACAAGTAGAAGAATGCCGCCGCCTACAATTATGAGAAGACGTTTCCAATTCAACCATTGTCGCACGCGTTGAAAAACAAGTTTCATTTTTTCATAACGCGACAGTGTTGGCACGAGGTTTACGACGCCGTCCGTATGTTGTTGTGTTTGTGTTGGTTCAAGTGATGGTGTGTTCATAAAATTCTCTGTAAGTATACGGATCACCATTGCCATGTCAATCAAAATTTCGTACACTATAAAAAGTCTATGAATAAAATTTTAAGTTTTTTATGGGAGGTGACAATCATTGTAGTGATTGCGCTTATTATTATCATCCCACTTCGTCTGTACATCTTTCAAACCTATTATGTAAAGGGCGCTTCAATGGAACCAAATTTTCATAATTATGAATATTTGATTATTGATAAATTAACCTATCATCGACATGATCCAAAGCGCGGTGATATTGTGGTGCTGCATAACCCACAAGATCCGTCACAGTCATTCATTAAGCGTGTGATCGGACTTCCAGGAGAAACGGTGAGCATCCAAAATGGTAAAGTCCATATTAATGGCACAGAGCTTGACGAAACCCCATATTTAGCAGAAGATGTGCAAACAATTATGCGCGGTGACGGTGTGATTGAAGTGCCAGAAAATAGTTACGTTGTTCTGGGCGATAATCGAAAAGAAAGCCTTGATTCTCGATACTTTGGCGCGATTGACCGAAGTGAAATTATCGGTCGAACATGGCTCAGGACATGGCCACTCAAGCGCTTTACACATTTCACCACCGTTGACTATTCAAAAGAATAAAACAGAGATTAGACGTTAAGTACAATATTATATGCCTGCTAAAAAACCTACTGCAAAAAAAATGACAAAAAAACCTGCTGCGAAAAAATCACCTGCGAAACCTGCAGCTGCAAAATCATCAAAACCAAAATCTGGAAAAAAGAAATTTCAATTATTGCGCGGCATGCGTGACGTGTTGCCACAAGAGCAGATGTATTGGGACTTTGTTCGTCAAGCAATTGATCAAGTGTCTCGTGCGTATGGCTACAGTCGTATTGATGTTCCGGTTGTTGAAGACTTACAATTGTTTAAACGAACAATTGGTGAAGGTACAGATGTGGTTGATAAAGAGATGTATGAGTTTGAAACAAAAGGAGAGGACGATGTTGCATTGCGTCCAGAGTTCACTGCTGGTGTTGTTCGTGCTTATGTTGAGCACGGCATGGTCAATCAACCACAGCCAGTAAAAATGTGGACTGATGGACCATTGTTTCGATATGATCGCCCACAAGCTGGTCGCTATCGTCAATTCAATCAAGGCAACTGGGAAATTATTGGAAGCCCACAATCAGCGCTTGATGCAGAATTGATTGCAATGGGATATAACATGCTTTCTGATCTTGGCCTTCCGGTGATCGTGTTGATTAATTCTCTTGGTACACCAGAAACACGCAAGCAGTATGTGAATGCATTGAAAGATTATTTGAAACCGCATCGCAAACAGCTCGACGAAACGAGCCAAGAGCGGTTTAACAAAAATCCATTACGTATTTTGGATTCAAAAGATGAACGCACACAAGAAATTTTAGAAGGCGCGCCGCAGATTGTTGATTTTCTCGATGACGAATCACGTGAACACTTCATGAGTGTGCTTGAGTATCTTGATGAAAGTAATATTCCATACCGTCTTGATTCAAAACTCGTGCGTGGTCTTGATTATTATTCTCATACGACGTTTGAATTTATTTTGAATCCAGCCGCACCAAAGCCAGTTGTGTTAGGTGAAGGAGAAGAGTCTGCTGCAGAAGTTGCTCCTGATGCAGTGAGTGAAGAAGTGCCAGCAACAAATATGCCCCCAATCGCATTAGGCGGTGGTGGTCGTTATAATTACCTTGTAGAAATGCTTGGAGGAGCTCCAGGAACACCAGCTGTTGGAATGGCAATGGGACTTGAACGAATTATTCTTGCAGTTAAAGAAATGCATGTTGAAGTTGTGAAAGAACCAACTGCAGATGTCTTCCTTGCGCAAATTGGAGAAACAGCTCGTAAGCGCGCATTGAAGTTATTTGAAGAACTGCGCCAATCTGGAATTGCTGTCATGAGTAACATTAGTAAAAACCGTTTAAGTGACCAGCTCTCACTTGCAAGTAACGCAGAAGCGAAATACACGTTGATCTTGGGGCAAAAAGAAATGATTGATAGCACGATTATTATTCGTGATATGCAAGCTGGTTCACAAGAAACGATTGATCAAGCAAAACTCGTCGCAACGCTCAAAAAGCTTCTAAAAAAATAATTCCATTCATATGGAGGACAGTATCTTTACAAGAATTATCAATAAGGAAGCTCCTGCTGATATTCTGTTTGAAGATGATGAAATGATTGCGATTCGTGATATTCGACCAAAAGCCCCGGTGCATATTTTGTTAATCTCAAAAGAACCACTGGAGAGTTTAGCGAATTTCACGTCGCAGCATGAAGGATTACTCGGCAGAATGATGTTGCGGGTTGCTGAGATTGCACGAGAACAAGGCATTGAGAAGTCAGGGTATAAAGTAATAACTAATATTGGAGACGATGGTGGTCAAATTATTCGTCATTTTCATATCCATTTGCTTGGCGGTAGCCGCGTGGAAAATCTTGTCTGAAGGGACATCGTAGTCAACGACAAGGCTCTATTCGTTTGACAGCGACGATCTTTTATTGTACTATCCTTTCTATCTTTACTATAGAAAGGAGTGTGATTGAATGATTCATATCAAGAAACGAAAAGAAGGCGAAAGTAATGAAGCCCTGATTGGGAAATTTCGACGTGATACTCGCTCATCTGGAGTTGTGAATACGGTCAAGTCACACCAAACGTTTGAGCGCAAGCTCTCTCGAAATCGGAAGCGTACCAACGCACAACGCCGACGTGTTACTCGCGAACAACGTGAACATGACATTAAAACTGGTAAGCTTGTTATCACAAATACATACCGTCGCAGTTAATAACAAAACAGCGAACGAAAAAACACTTGGCGATCCAAGTGTTTTTTAGTATAATAATGACATATCATTTATTTATTTTGTATGTCTTTGCATGAAACGATTTTAGCTGACCTGACTACCGCAATGAAAGCTCGTGATGCAGAAACGTTAGGTGTTCTTCGCTTAATGAAAGCAGCGTTATTGAACGCAGAAAAAGACGGTGGTCCAGCAAGTATGCTCTCAGACGAACAGGTGATTAGTGTTTTGCAAAAAGAAGCAAAAAAAAGAAAAGATTCTATTGAAGCCTTTACAGCAGGTGATCGTGGAGATTTGGCTGAAACAGAAAAAGCTGAGCTCACAATTATTGAGAAGTATTTACCAGTGCCGTTCACAGACGATGAAGTTCGAGCTATTATTGCTACAGTTATTCAAGAAGCAGATGTACCAAATTTTGGAGCAGTAATGGGGAAGGTGATGCAAGAAGTTGGTGGTCGAGCAGATGGTAAAAAAGTAAAAGAATTGATTCAAGAGCAACTTTCATAAAATCCCATGCAACAGAATCGTTACACATGGTTGAGTATGAAGCTGATGAAGCGCATTGCGCTCCTCAGCGTATTTGTGGTTGTTGGATTTGTTGCATTTACTGATCCGACATTTGCGCAATTGAGTACAGCAAACTCTGGCGGCATCGCACTTGGTCAACGTTCACCATTTGAAATTATCAGTTCGGTGATTAATATTTTTCTTGGCTTCCTAACATTCTTGGCGGTATTGATTATCATGTATGGCGGATGGCTCTGGATGACCGCTGCTGGAAATGAAGAAAAAGTTGAACAAGCAAAAAAAGTGCTTATTAACGGTACGATTGGTTTAATTATTATTTTGGCTTCATGGGGAATTGCAGTCTGGATTTTACGTGCGATTGCTGATGCAACTGGAACTGATCTTGCAGGTGATGGAACAGGGGCGTGCGCAGGCTGTTCAATTCCAGGTGGTGCTTCTTCAAATTTCCGCGTCATATCAACAAACCCAGAAAATAACGCCTCCAATGTATTGTTGTGTACTGACGTGACTGTGCGTATGAGCTTGCCGGTTGATAAAGCGACCGTCACGAACAATTCATTTAAAGTTACTGTTGAAAATGGCGCGGCAGCTGGAGCAAATTGTTCAACAAATAATGCATGTGCTTCTGGTTTGTGCGATCAAGCATCTCAGCAGTGTGTTGGTGACCAACTGGCTGGCACCATCGGTTTTGCGCCGGGGGATACAGCCGAATATTTTAACTTTGTTCCTGAAAAAACATTTGAAAAAAATACACGCTATCGTGGTGTTGTATTGGGCGGTACACAAGGTGTGTTGAGTGCTGGAACAACACCGAGTCCAGATGGTTCTATTTCTGGTGGTGCAACCAGTCGCGTGTCAATGTCTCAAGCATACGAATGGACATTTACAACTGGTAGTGATACTGACACCGTTCCTCCAACAGTTGTGCGTTCTGAAAGCTCACCATTCCCAAATCATAAGGCCGAAGACATGTGTTTGAACACAGTTATCAATTATGATTTTAGTGAGGCGATGCGCATTACGTCATTTAATGATGACGTGTCATTCGTGCTTGATGAGGCAGGCTCTGATGGCGATCTTCCTGATTGGATTGATCCACTGAATTTAGATGGATGGAGTTTTGGGAGTGAACTGAATTATGCTCAAGCTCGACCAGCAGAACAGTTGAAAGCAAATACAACATACGGCATGCGGTTGTACGGTGGTGATCCAGCAAGTAATTTTGCTGGTGCCGTCACTGATTCGTGTGGTAATGCACTTGATGGTAATGCAAATGGACAGTCTCAAGGTGCTCCGTCTGACAACTTTTTTGGAAATGAACCAGGAGAAGACAAAGCTGCAATTCTTTGGAAAACAGGCGAGAACCCACAATGTACACCAGTCATTGATTCCATTGATCCAAATGCGGATTATTATGGTGAGTTTGTTCCAGATGATGCATTGAGTGCGACGCTGACAATTCGCGGAAAATACCTTGGCCCAAATCCAGAGGTTGAGTTTCAAGGAGATGGTGGTAGAACAGTGCTCGCAGCCGAAGGTGTGAATACCTGTTTTGATGCTGCACATATTGGAGGAATTGACCAAGATACAAGTAAAGGAGATCAATGTTTGGATCGTCCATTGCAAGGTATTAGTACAGTTAAAGTGCGCACTCCATTAACAACAACCGACTCAAGACCGGTTGTGCGTGTTGCTGGTGAGTCGAGCGCACCGTCTCCTGAAAATGTCGATTCTATTAGTCCGCATATCAGTGGTATGGATCCGCAATCAGGTTCTCCAGGGCAATACATTACATTGCGTGGTGAAAATTTCGGTGAAGATGTTGGGAAGGTATTTTTAAAATCCTTAGATGGTTCACGTACATCTGAATTGTCATTCCCGTCTGGAGAAACCTGCGGTGACACATGGGAGGCAACAGAAATTATTGCAATCGCACCAGAGACGTATCGTGCTCCTGACGGCACAGAAGGTCGTTGGGCAACCGGAGATGTTGCATATGTTCAACTGCAACGCCGTGATGGGAAGCACTCTGATTTATTGCCATTTACATTCAGTGATGAAATTCGGCCAAATATTTGTCGGATTGATCCACAATGCTCAGATGTTGGTGAGGCGAGTTTTGCATTATATGGTGATCGTTTAGGTGAAGGACAGGGCAACCAACGTGTGATGTTTACAAAGCTGTCTGATATTGCAGCTGGATATAGTGCGGGTGTAACTGGTTGGTCGCAGTCTCGTATTGATGGTGTGACGAATGCAGGAATGGGACAAGATGTCTATTGGGCTTCTGTCTACAATGAAGATACGCAACTTTCTAGTAACGGCGTGGAGTATCGCATTCCATGCGCACCAGCGCCAAATGTTGTCGAGCTCAGTAGTTGTGATGCGGTGAATGATATTTATCCATCTCCAAACCCAATGCCGAATTCGACTGATGCGTGTGTGAATGCGCAGCTTGGTATTTTGTTTGATCAACCTATGGCTCGTGATGCGTTTAATGGATCAACAGTTGTGATTGAGCAATATAATTCTGGAGATACTTTAAATGAAGGGTATCCAAAATTTCGAATGACTGACCAAGGCGGTGGTCCAATGGAAGGATTTCCAGCAGTTGAGCCGTGGGATGTCACAATTGGAGAAAATACATATCACGGTATTCAATTTCAGTTTACACGAACACCAATTGATACAAATCAAGATGGTGTTTCTGATGGAAGCAGTACGCATTTACAGCCAAATACATGGTATCGCGTGACAGTAACAACAGGCGTGCGAAGTGCTGAAGGTATTGCATTAAAAGCACCATACACTTTCCAGTTTAAAACAAAAAATTCACAAGATTTTTGTGCGTTATCATCTGTAGATGTCACGCCATCAAGTGCTGTGAAAAATAGCGCGATTGGTGATCCTGAAGTGGGACGACAAAGCTATCAATCATTTGCGACATCTGCCTATGATGCACAATGCCGATTGTTAAACTCAACGGATTATAGTTGGAATTGGTCAACAAGTAATGGAAACGTTGGTGCGTTTGGACCACAGCGCCCATTCTCTAGCACTGAAAAGGTGTATGTTCCTGGTCCGCGTGCAGAAAATGAAGGAAGCTCGACCATTACGGCTACTGCTGAAAACCCAGGAGTTGGTGGCGCAATCAGTGATGCTGCTGATTTTTCAGTAGATTTTGGTGCGTGTGAATCAGACAGTGATTGTCAGGCGTGTGGAGCTGGTGTTTCAAGTTGTGATGAGTCTATTGGCCGTTGCGCCCCTGTCGTTCAAGATTTTACCCCTGATAATGGTGACAATGGAACATGGGTGACGATTAATGGATGTTATTTTGGAGGCGAGCGTGGAAACATTGATTGGAAAAATGACAATACAACTGCTGCAACGGAATGGCCAAATCCAGAACAATGTGGAGCATCGACATGGTCTGATAATCAAATTATTGCTGAAATTCCAACAGCATACGATAGTAATGGAGATGGTTCACGAGATCGAACAGTTGATAATGGGAATTATACAATTGCCTTACGTACAAGTGATAAAATAGCTACTCAAACGAGCGCAGCATTTACTGTGAATGACACATTGCGCCCAGGAATCTGTTCAGTTGAGCCGTATCGAGGCGAGCAAGGAACGACACTGGTGGCAGCTGCGCATAATTTGGGTGAAAGTAAGGGTACCCCAACATTCTTATCAGAAGATGATTATAATAAAGATGGGAATCCTGACAGAATTGGTGTTTCTCCAGAAGCGTGGAAAGATACACGAATTGAAGCGGTAGTTGCTCAAGGAGCGTGGTCAGATGAGGCTGGTACAGATGGTTTTCGTGCGACATTGCCAGATGGTGATATTCAGTGTGCAGATGATAAAAAGTGTACGAATCCAATCAATTTTGTGGTGTCTTGTAGTGGTGATGCAGATTGTGCTGGTGGGGTGTGTTCAGATGCAGGTGTTTGTGAAGCAGCGGGAGACACATCTGCGTGTCAGGTAGATGCAGATTGTCAAAAGGCGTGTTCAAACAGTACGAGTCGCTGTGATAACAACAAATGTACACCTGTGATTAAATCACTATCGCCAGATGCTGCGCCAGGTGGCAGTACGGTTTCTGTTCTCGGTTGTTTCTTTGATGGTTTTGGTGAAAATAGCGCAGTGACATTTAACGGTGTTGCAGCGGCATTAATGTGTACAGACGGTTGGTCAAATGATCGTATTGAAGTGCAGGTACCAGGCTTTGATCAAATTGGCGCAAAGAGTGATGTGCAAGTAACACGCGATGATAACGCAAAAACAAACACAGTTGAATTTTCAATGGTGAATCAATGCCCTGGTGGACAAGCTGTTCCAGCAGGTGGAATGCCATCTCTGTGTGAGGTGTCACCAGATTCTGGATTTGCTGCTGCTGAAGGGCAAACAAATGGTGATCGTATTCGGTTTACAGGTAATAATTTTACAACAGATGCGCGAGCACAATTCCCAGGCGATGTCGCTGCAGGTATTCCATTTATCCAAGGTGAAAACGGAAGCTTTATTTCAGAAAATGCAGTGAGTGCAACAATTCCTGCAAACACACTTCCTGGTGAAGCAGCAGTTTCTATTAATTCATGCATGAGTAATACGCAGCATATTGATATTCAATGTCAGACAGCTGATGATTGCGCGGATGGTTCATATTGTGTTGATGGTTTATGTACTGATCCGACGATTGACCAATGTGCAGTGTGTACACCTGGAACAGCAGCGCAAATTTGTGGAGCTGGGGCGGGTTGCAGTTATTCACAAACCCTCGGTCAAGGATGTTGTTCAGAGCGACCATCTATCACTGGCAGTAGCGTGACAAATCAGCAATCAGATGTTTGTCCGAACATTCGTTTGACGGTTGATTTTTCTGAAAATATGACTGGGTGGTCATTCGCGAAATTGCAAAAGCAAGTAGATGGAAACTATGAAGATGTGAGTACGTCAAAATCATTTCAAGACAATACATTGCAACTTACAACAGCGAGTGGTCATCTAGATGTTAATTCACAATATCGCGTAGTCCTTCCAAGTAATGATTCTGAAACAGATACATTGCGTAGTGATGCGACGCTTCTTGCATTAAAGGGTGGTCGAGGAGAAATTCAATTTCGTACAGCTTCTCAAACCTGTATCCCAGATGCTGTGACATTAGAATATACAGAAACCGATGAAGAAGTGGCACTCCATACATTTACAGCACAAGATCAAACAGTTGAGATGCAAGCAAAAGTCGTATCACGTGGCCAAGAAGTTGTTCCATCAGACCAAGTAGATTGGGAATATGTCTGGCGTCCGTATAAAGACGAAAATCGTTGTGACAACGTTGTGTGGATTGACGGTGAGCAAAGTGTTGGCGCAAGCGCGTCCGCGCAAACAGTGCGCAGTGGAGATCAGAATAATGGCACATCAGCTGTAGGCGTTCAACTGTCACCACTAACCGGTTGGAGTCGTCGTGATGTCGCAGATACAGCAAATGTACGAACATTTTTCTGTGACCCAGACAAGTTATGGGAATATGTTGATGATCCATCATTTACCGCAACTTTAGCAAACCAGCATTCCTATCAAAGTCATCAATTCCCACAATTCTTTGATATTGTGTATTGTATGGATGATTCAAAGCCAGCATTGAAGGCGCCGGTTGTTTCAGAGGGTGGCGCAAATGATGATTGGTTCTTGCAGTATTTGTTCACCAATCCAGAAAATCTCAAAGAAGCTTTTGCTATTCGTGTGTTTGCAAATGAAGAAAACTTGTCACCAGAAGAGTGGTATCGTCGTAATGCACCAGTTCCGGGAAATCCAGTATCAACAACACTTGATGGGTACCAAGCTGTCCAAGATGGAAATTCATATTATGTTTCAGCAAGTAATATCGTTCCAGACAATGATGGGGATGGTACAAAAGATCTCTATAACAACATTTATCTGATTACCTTTAATGACACCGATGGTGGAGCGACGAGTTTGCGTGGAGATATTCTTTCTTTCTTACGCTTTAATACAGACGTCAGTATGGAAAAATGCGAAGGATCACATAAAGCAAAACTGATCCGTGATACAAAACGTGTGAGTGATCTTGGAGCTGTCGCGTCATTAGCAAATACTTACTACAGTACAAATGGAAATTATCCGAAGCCACAAAGTGATAATTTTGGTTCGTATATTGCAAGCATGACAACAAGTGTGTGGAATTCATGGCAAGGAGCGCTTGGAAATACACTAGGCTCAACGTTGCCAACAGATCCGTATAACTTCTTTTATGCCGCAGAAAATTTCACGCCATTCCAGGCCGTTGGTAAACAAACGCCGTGGATTTCTGAAGATGGCACGAAAGATTGTAAATATGACCCAAACACTGGAAAATATTTCGATGAATCAGGTACTTGTTGGGATCCAGTAAATAGTAATTTCTTTTGTCCGCAAAGCTCATCAGTGTATCTATACAAGCAAAGTGACAATAATACAGCTGCTTTGTACGCACATTTAGAGTACGGTCTCTTCTTGGAAGGACAGCGCTCTGAAACATATTTTGATCGAGCAAATGTAAAAGTAACAGATAATGTGTGTGGCGGTATTCCGAATGCAGAGTGCGGTTGCTTTAATTATGGCATTACCAGTAGCCAGCCAGGACGGGCCTGGTCTCCAATTCAATAATTTATTATATGTCTGACGATTCAAAACCAAAAGTACCAGAGGAAAAAAAACCAGCCGAGAAGCTTGTTGATGCAATTTTGCCAGATGGTGGACTTGCAAATATTACAAATGTCCTTGGCGGGACAGAGGTTGATACATCTTTAGATGATTTGAAAAAGGAAGATGCAAGTACAGCAACAGCTCCTACTCCTAGTGCTATTCCAAAACGCCCAGAGGGAGATATGAGTAACGGTCCGCAGCCAGCGCCGGTGAAGGCTATGGCACCAATGCCAACAAATGCGCCATCTACTATCCCATCATTGCAGTCGAATGCACATTTTGAAGCAAGCGCAGAGTATTCAAAACCGCCAATTTTTGGTTCACGTATTGGACGAATGATTTCAATGGGCATTGGTCTTGCATTAGTTGTTGGCATGGTTGTTGCGATTGTGTATTTTCTCACATCAGGCCGTAGTTTTGTGTTTCCTGGATTTTCAGAAAAATCAAACCAACAAGACAATAACACAGTCACTACAACAAATCAGGGAATGAATGCCCCAGTGAATGCAGTAAGTGAGCAGGCAAGCCCTTCTTCTGGGCTAACAGATACAGATGGAGACGGTTTACTTGATAGTAAAGAAGATCAAATAAAGACTGACCCAAAGAAAATTGATACAGATGGAGATGAATTAACCGATCGGCAGGAAATAGAAATTTATAAAACATCACCCCTAAAAAAAGATACAGATGCTGACGGTTTTTCTGATGGTGCTGAGGTGCGTAATTTTTACAATCCAAATGGAGATGGTGAGTTGTTAAATGTCTCTCAGGCCATTGATTCAATATCAAATACAAATACAACAACAAATCGTGTTACACAATAAAAAAATATATGTTTGATTCTGTAAAACAACAGTCAGTGACAAATAACGAAAATGCTTCAGAAAAGTCCACTACTGTTATTCGTCCACAAATTGGTGATCCTGATACACAGCAATCTGTGTATACACTGCCGAAAGAATTTTTGCCAAAAAAACGATTACTGCCGATGACTGGTGGAGGGTCTTTTTTCGGTTCATGGAAAATTATTGCCTTACTCGTGGCCATTGTACTTGTTGTGATTGCAATTGTTGCTGTATTGGTTATTTGGATACAACGACAAAATACCGCCGATACACCAACTGCATTTCCATTACCGACAACCACAAATACAAATACCACAGCTACAACAAATACCGGCCTTAGTGGAACGGCGTTAAATTTGAATGTGAATCAAAGTTTGAATGGTAATGTAAATGCTGGATTGTTTCCAAACACAAATACGAATACAACGACAAATACAAATGCACAAACTTCAACAACATCCGGTATTCGACAGTTTTCTGTAAAAACAGCTGTGCCAATTGCAGAGGATCGTGACAAGGATCAGTTGACAGATGCTGAAGAGGCGCTGTATGGCACGAAGGTGGGATTGCCAGATTCAGATGGTGATGGTTTCATTGATGGCTCTGAGGTCTTGCGCGGTTATTCGCCAGTTGATGCAAAAAAAACCTTACGTACAGGTGGTGTCGTGTTACCATTTCAAAATACATCATTTGGATGGACAATGGATTACCCATCAAAATGGGTTGCCGGAAGCGCTGATGATGCAAGTAAGTCTGTGTTATTTACGTCTGATGCAGTTGAAGGGGAATATGTGCAAGTTGTTGTGACAGACAATCCACAAGGCTTGAAGGCAAAAGAGTGGTATATCTCAGTATTTACTGATGTTGACCCTGCCTCTTTGCAAGAGGTCACAATCGCTGGACTGAGCGGAATTGTAAGTCCTGATGGCTTTACGTACTATCTCGCTGACACGAATAATATCATTGGTATTATTTATAACTATGGTACAAAAAATGCCGTCTCATTTAAAACAACATTTCAAATGATGGTCGCGTCTTTTGTGTATAACCCAACAGCGGTTGTGAAAAAAACAACACCAACCACAAGTACAGGAGCGAGTAGTGCTGTAACACCAAGTATCCCAGCTGCGACAAACACCAGTACAGTGACCAATACAAAAAACACAAATACAACTGCTCCTACAAATAAAAATACAAATACAACCAACGCGAATGCTCGCAATGCCAATGTCACAAACACAGTGACAAACACCAATACAAATACTATTCGGACAATTCAGTAGATATGATTATTGATATTTCACGCACTAGCGATATTCCAGAACTGAGCAATGAAGTGATTCATCAGCTGTTTGCTGCCGCTGCTCAGACAGTGACACTGCCAGAAAATATGGAATGGTCAGTTGCATTGGTGGATGACCGCGCAATTGCAGAAATGAATGAGCAGTATCGTCATAAGTCCGGCCCTACTGATGTGTTGTCATTTCGATATGATGATGAGCAGGGTGAAATTATCATATCGAGTGAGCGCGTGAGTGCGCAGGCAATTGAATATGGAAATACTGTATTAGAAGAGGCTGCCTGGATGGTAGTGCATGGTATTTTGCATGTACTCGGCTGGGACCACGAACGCTCAGAAAAAGAAGCAGAGGAGCAGCGCGCTTTAGAAATGACTATTCTTTCATTATGTTCTTATCGATACGCACGTTAAAAAAGAGTTTTGGCTATGCATTAAAAGGTTTTGTGTACGCTTTTCGGCATGAGCAAAATTTTCGTATTCAAACAATGATCGGCGGTATTGTGATTATTGCCGCTGCGGTATTTCACGTGAAAGCTTGGGAGGCAGTGGCGCTCACTGGCATGGTGGCTGGTGTATTAGTTCTGGAAATTGCGAATACAGTCATTGAAAAACTGATTGATTTATTAAAGCCACGAATGGAACAATATGCGGGAATTGTGAAAGATCTCATGGCTACTGCTGTATTACTGACTTCCATTGGAGCTATTATCGTTGGCTTAATCATTTTTGTGCCGTATATTCTTCCACTGGTTGAGCAGTTATGGTATAATAAATAACGATCTCAACTAATTTGGACACATTGTTTTATGGCTCGTGAAGACATTATTACCGGACTCGATATTGGCTCAACTGCTATTCGTGTTGTGTGTAGTCAATTAAAA
>CAZBLE010000007.1:0-18075 GCA_964492735.1 uncultured Gammaproteobacteria bacterium | reverse complement strand
AGACTGATGGCAGTATGGCCCTCAGTATTATTGGTGCCGGAGAAGCTCCTGCGGAAGGCATTTCAAAAGGGGTGATTACAAGTATTGAAGATGCGGTGTCTAGTATTTCTTCCGCATTAGAAAAATGTGAGCGCATGACAGGCATTCCAATTGAAGAGGCAGTTGTGAGTATTAATGGTGCGCATGTGATTGCGCAAGACAGTAAAGGCATTGTTGCGGTCAGTAAACCAACCGGTGAAATTGAAGAAGATGATGTTGAGCGAGCAATGAATGCAGCGCAATCTGTTGCAACGCCACCAAACTATGAAATTTTACATGTTATCCCACGCGCATTTTCTGTTGATGACCAACAGGGAATTAAAGATCCAATCGGCATGACAGGCATTAAGCTTGAAGTGGAAGCGCAGATTATTCTTGGCATGACTTCACAAATTAAAAATGTGACAAAGTCTGTGTATCGCACTGGAGTAGATATTTCTGATATGGTCGTTGAAGTGTTAGCAGCTGCAGAATCAGTACTGACAAAACGTCAAAAAGAACTTGGTGTTGTTTTGGTGAATATGGGAGGCGCAACAACGAGTCTCATGGTATTCGAAGAAGGTGATGTGATTCACAGTAAAATTCTACCTGTAGGATCAGGTCATATTACAAATGATATTGCAATTGGTTTGCGAACAACGGTTGATATTGCGGAAGAGGTTAAACAGCAATTTGGAACAGCCTTGCCAGAAACAATTGGTAAAAATGAAGATATTGATCTCGCTGTCATTGATCCATCTGAAGATGCTAAAGTTTCAAAAAAAGAAGTCTCTGAAATTATCGCAGCGCGTTTGGAGGAGATTTTTAATATGATTCAAAAAGAGCTAAAGGGCATTGATCGTGATGCAAAGCTGCCTGCGGGAATTATCTTTACCGGTGGAGGAGCATTGCTTCCAGGTCTTACGGAAGTCGCAAAACAACAGTTCAGAACGAGTGCAAGTATCGGGATTCCAAAGCATGTTGTCTCACCAATTGAAAAAGTAAATAACCCATCATTTGCAACAGCGATTGGCCTTGTACTGTGGGCTCAGCATATGCATCATGGAGTGACTCAAAAGAGAGCTGCTGGTCCAAATTTTAGCTCAGTTGCCGATGTGACAGGTAAAATGGGCAAATGGTTTAAATCATTGATTCCATAAGGGATTCATCAACAATTGATGAACACTAAAAGTGCTCAGCATGCACTTGCTTTTTGTTCAGCTCTGCGCTACTATCTAAACTGTTTTATAGAGCTAACGAAAAAATAGATTTTATGGAAGTGAAACCTGACATTGAAACCTTTGCAAAAATCAAAGTCATTGGTGTTGGAGGATCTGGAGGAGCTGCTATTAACCGCATGATTGACGCTGGCCTCAGAGGTGTTGAATTCATCGCTGTCAATACAGATGCGCAAGCCCTTCAAGCATCACCAGCCCAAAAGAAAATTCATATTGGAAAAACAACAACTCGTGGTCTTGGTGCTGGAATGGATCCAGAAGTTGGATACAAAGCCGCAGAAGAAAATCAAGAAGAATTAAAAGAAGTACTCAAGGGTGCTGACATGGTGTTCATCACCTGCGGACTTGGTGGTGGAACAGGATCTGGAGCTGGCCCATTTGTTGCAAAGTGCGCAAAAGAAGTTGGTGCATTAACTGTTGCTGTTGTCACACGACCATTTGCATTTGAAGGCGCGCAACGATCACACATCGCAGATAGTGCGTTGTCAGAACTTGCGGATAATGTTGATACAATTATCACAATCCCAAATGATCGTCTCTTGCAGATTATTGATAAAAAAACATCACTCCTTGAAGCTTTTGGAATTGTTGATGAAGTATTGCGACAAGGTGTTGCCGGTATTACAGATTTAATTACGGTTCCAGGATTAATCAATGTCGACTTTGCCGATGTGAAATCAGTGATGGCGGAAGCCGGAAGTGCGTTGATGGGTATTGGTCGAGCAGCGGGCGAACATCGTGCTGTCGAAGCTGCGAAAGCTGCAATTGATAGTCCGTTACTTGAAATGTCTATCGAAGGTGCACAAGGAATCTTGTTCACTATTATGGGCGGTAGTAATCTTGGTATGTTTGAGGTCAATGAAGCGGCTCGTATTATCACTGAGAACGCAGATCCAAATGCACGAATCATTTTTGGTGCTGTTATTGACGAGTCATTGAAAGATGAAATTCAAATTACAGTTGTTGCGACTGGTTTTGGTGGAAAAGCTCGAACAGTCAAACGACGTGAAGCGACAAATCCATTTCGAGATACTGAAGCACTAACTCCTGGACCATCTCGATATAGTGAGGAAAAAGAATCATCAGCGACTGAAACGCCATTTGATGTGATGAATGCTCCAGCAGCACGCAGTATCATGGATGAAGAAAAAGTTGATAACTCACAAGAAGACGACTTGGATATTCCGGCATTTATCCGCAAAAAAATGATGTAATTCCATCAAGGGATTTCTCAATAGAGCGCGCCCATGCGGCGCGTTTTATTTTTTTATGGTATAGTGTTTTCTATGTCACGGAGGAAAACAAAAAAACAGAAACAATTTGTTGTTACACCAGAGCAGTGGATGGCTATATATTTAGTCGCTTCTTTTTTTGGTGCATGTGTTTTGCTATTTTTTTCAGCACGGATTCACTTTTACACATCAATTGATTTTTATAAGCTGTCCATCGGCATGACAGCTGCGTTAATGATTGGCGTGGCGTCAATTTCTTTTGCGCGATATGCTGCACGATCGAATACGACAGTCTTATTTATCGCGTTGGCATTTTTTAGCCATGCGGTACTTGATATTTTACAGCTGTTTGCCATTAGTGATTATGGCTTAAGGGTGCTGCATGTGTCGCAATATTCAGTGTTGCACTGGGCATGGCTCGCTGCTCAGTTGCTCTGGGGAGTCTTGCTGCTCACTGCTGTTACTATCTCAGTCTTGCAAAAAACATACGGTGAAAAAGCACAGGTTCGTGGTCGCATTGTCGTCGTAGTAAGCATCTTACTGACCAGTGCTGCGGCTCTATTTTTTCTCACCATTGACGTGCCAGTTTTAACAGCTTCTATTGGCCCGTTTAGACAGTCAGTGGAAATACTGCCGGCGGTTGTGGCTCTTATGACATTGCTCGTCTTTTTTATTAAAAATGATTGGCATCATAGCGATTTTGATTTTGGTTTGATTGTCGCTTTATTTTGGGTTTTTTTAGCGCACTTATTTTTCGCGTCACAATCAGTCGCATTATTTGATGCATTTTTTTATCTTGCACATCTCACAACAAACATTGCGATTGTTTTTGTAGTCATTGGTGTATTGCGTAGCATGACTCGATTATTTCAAGATGTGGAATCACAAGAGCACCAAATTGAAGATCGGATGTTGGAAATTAAGAGAGAAAAAGCCCTTGATGATACTTTTATTCAAAGTATTGGCGATGCCATTGTCGTTACTGATGGTGATACCCGCATCACGCGTGTGAATAATGCATTCCAATCAATGACAGGATGGTCATTTGACGAAGCTGTTGGAGAGCCAGTGACAAAAATTTTACCGATGCTTGATAGTATGGATGCGCCTGTTCCGTATGAAAAACGCCCTCAAGCAAAGGCCTTATTTAAAGGAGAAAAAGTCGTGACATCAATGCAATCATCATATGTTAGAAAAGACGGTTCACATTTTACCGTCAGCTCAACAGTGACTCCTATTATTGTTGATGGGGAGATTATTGGTGCGATTGAAGTATTTCGCGATGTTTCAAAAGAAAAGGTTATTGATGAACAAAAAAGTACATTTGTTTCTGTCGCGTCACACCAGCTGCGTACACCACTGACAACATTGAATTGGTATACAGAAATGTTGTTATCTGGTGATGCAGGAAAGGTGAATAAAAAACAAAAGGAGTTTTTGCAAGAAATTTATCAAGGCAGCAAGCGATTGGTGTTGCTTGTTAATGATTTACTAAACATCTCACGAATTGAGTCTGGTCGTTTAAGTATTGCTCCAGAGCCGACCGATTTAAAAACCTTGATTCATGACAGCGTTGCTGAAGTGCAGCCATTGTTAGAAGGATTGCAGTGTTCAATAAAAATACAATTTCCACCAACAATCACTAAATCGATTGCATTAGACCCTGTTGTATTTCGACAAGTTATCCATAATTTACTGACGAATGCAATTCGTTACTCACCAAAAAATAAAAAAAGTAAGATCACTATTGCAGTGGAACGGAAGCGGTTTGGCGTGTTGCGTAATCGGGCGGCGTTTATTGATCCAGGTCGCTATATTGTATTGAGTGTTACTGATCAAGGAATTGGTATCCCAAAAAATCAACAGTCACGGATTTTTGAGAAATTTTTTCGAGCAGACAATGCATTGCATGCAGCAGCAGATGGCTCGGGACTTGGTTTGTATTTTATAAAAATGATCATGGAGGCAGCTGGAGGCAAGCTTTGGTTTGAGTCAACAGAAAAGAAGGGGAGTACATTTTTTGTTGCTATTCGAGAAAGTGGGATGAAAAAGAAGGTTGGTGAAAAGCCTATTTCAACAGTGGCGACCACAAGTATGGTGTCGCATGATGCAAAATAATGATCCATTTCTTTTTTTCTCAAAAATACAGTATACTAATGACATTATCTATACCTACTACTCACGCGTATGACTGCTTCTAAAGGACACATTTTGATTGCTGAAGACGAAAAGCCTGTTGCAAAAGCGCTTGCATTAAAGTTAGAACATGAAGGGTATACAGCAACTATGGTGGAAAATGGATCTGATGCAGTGAAAAAAATAAAGACAGAGAAGTTTGACTGTATTGTTCTGGATCTTATGATGCCAGTAATGGATGGATTCGAGGTGCTTCAAGAGCTTCAAGAGTTACACAGCGAGGTTCCTGTGCTCGTTGCATCTAACTTAGCACAAGCAGAAGATATTGAGCGCGCAAAAAAACTTGGCGCAGAAAATTATTATGTGAAATCAGATACGCCACTGACTCAGGTTGTTTCGCAAGTACAAACAATGATTAAATAATTGTATGAATCGATTCGGTGCTTACACAGACGAACAGCTCATTGCATTGCTTCTCAAGGGTAATTATATTTCTGATTCTGATAGCGCCAGAGCACTCGCTCAGATAAAAAAAGGCGGTGGTGGAGTGGATTTTTTAATAGATCAAGAAAGTCTTAGTGTTGATCTTGTTGGTCAAGCCATCGCAGAAAGCTTAAAAGTTGCCTACGCTGATATTAATTCACGTAAACCAACACGTGACACCATGCTTCTTATTCCAGAAGACTTGTCAGTGAAGTACCGGCTGGTTGTCACAGGCGTGAAAGAAAATGTTGTGATGATTGCAACAGATGATATTGAAAATGCAAAAAAACATGAAGCAGAAATTGAACAAGCACTGCAAGGGAAGGTGGTAGTGTTTTCATACGCACTTCCAGAAGACGTACAAGCTGCATTAACAGTATTTCGTAAAGCACTCGAAACACGCTTTGCAGCAATTATCGCGAAAACGCGTCGTGTTGCTCCGGAGATTATTACAGAAATTATTAATGATGCATTAATTTATCACTCATCAGATATTCATTTTGAGCCGCAGGCAGATGAAGTGGTTATTCGTTTTCGTATCGATGGGGTACTTGAGGAGGCAGGACGTATCCCAGTGCAGTATTACTCAACGATTATCAATCGCGTGAAAGTCCAGGCGCGACTTCGGATTGACGAGCACTATGCTGCGCAAGATGGTGCAATTCGATATGAGCATGCAGGTCAGGTCACCGACATGCGTGTTTCTATTGTGCCGACAGTCAATGGTGAAAAGATTGTGTTGCGCTTGCTATCAGAATATGCGCGTAATTTTTCCTTAGAAGACGTTGGTTTGAATGGAGCGCAAGAGCAAGAGTTGCGTAATGCATTTACTAAACCATTTGGCATGATTCTTGTTACTGGCCCGACTGGTTCTGGAAAAACAACAACCTTGTACACTGTTGTAAAGGCGCTCAACACTCCCGATGTCAACATTACAACCATCGAAGATCCGGTTGAATATAAAATTGCTGGCATCAATCAAATTCAGGTGAATACAGAAACTGACCTGACATTTGCAAAAGGCTTACGCTCAATTGTGCGTCAAGATCCAGATGTTATTCTCGTTGGAGAAATTCGAGATACTGAAACAGCTGAAATTGCAGTGAATGCTGCATTGACTGGCCATTTATTGCTTTCAACATTTCATGCAAATGACGCTGCGACAGCGATTCCGCGATTGGTGGATATGGGAATTGAGCCATTTTTACTAGCATCGACACTCGAGGCAATTGTTGCTCAACGACTTGTCCGTCGTATTTGTGAAAATTGCAAGGTAAGTGTTCAGTTGTCGGCGACAGATCTCAAAAAATATTACCCAGATATCTACAAGTCATTTACCGGCTCAAAAGTAACTTTGTACAAAGGCAAGGGTTGCGAAGTGTGTCATCAGTCTGGATATCGGGGGCGTATTGCAATCACTGAATTTATTACAGTCACTGAAAAGATGGAGGCATTAATTTTAGAGAAGCCATCAACTCAAGAAATTTGGAAACTTGCATTGCAGCAGGGAAGTCATTCTTTGTTTGAAGATGGGATTGCAAAAGCACAAGCAGGACTTACGACTCCAGAAGAAGTATTGCGAGTTGCGAGTCCGAATGAACGACGCTAATGAATACATCACACTTGAACAATACACATCATTGGACTGAGCGCCTGCGTCGGACACTCTGGTTTGCGTTTTTACGCTTGAATATTTCACGCGATCGCAAGCAATATGTCATGGATAATTTAGCGATTCAACTGCAAGCTGGCTTAGATTTATTTCAGTCGCTAGATGCTATTGAAAGGGATGTGACAAGTTGGTCATTGCGTCGTTTACTGCATACGATGGCCCAAGATGTATCAGCCGGTATCCCATTTTGGCAAACCCTGAGTGATTCAGGTTTGTTTTCAGCACATACTGTTTCATTGGTTCGGATTGGAGAGGAGTCAGGGAAAATGGCTGATAATTTACATGTTATCGCCGATGAGCAAGACAAGGAGCGTGTCTTCCAGTCTCGAATTCGATCCGCATTGCTCTACCCCGTATTTGTTTTAGGACTCACTGTTATTATTGGAATTGGTATTTCATGGTTTATTTTGCCAAATATTATTTTGGTATTTGAGCAGATTGCTATCCCACTACCATTGCCAACTCGCATACTATTAAAGGTCGGTCATTTTTTTCGTGATTATGGATCTATTGCTGCGCCGACTATTGTGATTGGAACACTGCTTTTTATCTATGTTGGTTTTATTGCACGACCGACAAAGTTTATTGGACAAAGATTATTATTTTCTGTTCCGGGTATTCGTAGTTTAATGCAACAGTTGGAAATTGGTCGGATGGGATATGTGCTTGGGAGTTTGTTAGAAGCCGGTCTTCCGATTGTTGAAGCAATTCGTTCATTGAGTGACGCAACATCATTGTGGATGTATAAACGGTTTTATAATCGATTAGCTGAACGTATTGAAAATGGCGAATCATTTCAGATGGTATTTCAATCACAACGTCGTTTGCGTCGTATGATTCCACAGACAATTCAGCAAATTATTATTACCGGTGAACAAACAGGTCATTTGCCAGGATCGCTCAAAAAAATCGGTGAAATTTATGAAACCAAAACAGAGACATCAACAAAGAATATTGCAGTGATTTTGGAACCAATTTTACTCGTTATCGTGTGGGTCGGTGTATTGACTGTTGCGCTGTCGGTTGTCTTGCCGATTTATAGTTTGATTGGTGGTCTCAATGCTGGGACGTTGTAATGCTCGGCGTATGAAGATATTCCATACCTACGGATTTTCGTTAGTTGAAGTGATGTTGTCTATTGCATTATTTGCATTGCTTGTTGGTATTTCTTTTCCAGTGTTTCAACAAACACAAAATCAAAATGCTGCTGTTTTAGCCGCGAATACTATTGAGCAGTCGGTTCATCGCGCCGCACAACTTGCGCGAGCAGGGCAGAGCGACAGTGATTGGGGGGTGAAGATTGCAAGTGGTTCTATTACTGTATTTCAAGGATCAACGTATGCAACTCGAAATACTGATTATGATGAAGTGTTTTCTATTCCGTCGAATGTGTCATTTTCCGCGACACCAGAAATTATCTTTCCAAAAATTACTGGTGTAAGTAGCGCTGACCAAACCATTACCGTAGGAAGCTCAAGCGGAGTTTCGATTACGTTAACGGTTTTAACAACTGGCGTGGTGAATCGATGAGTATGAATGTACGTCTTTTTTCTCAACGCGGATTTTCCATTATCGAAGCAATGCTCGCGGTGGCTGCATTTAGCATTATCGTTTCTGGGACTATTGGTGCATTGGTGTATGGGCAAGTCGGTCCAGTTGATGCCGGCTCTCGTGTTCGGGCAAATTTGCTTGCGCAGGAAGGTGTTGCAGCAGTGCAGTCGATTGCAACTCATTCATGGTATACCATTCAAGATGCTGATGCTGGTCCGCATGGTCTTGCTATAGCGAGTGATGTTTGGACACTTTCAGGAGCTTCTGATGTGACAGATGGGTTTACACGTACTGTTGTGTTTACAGATATTTGTCGTAACGCGACAAATGATTTTACAGCGTGCAATGGAACAAATCAAGACACTCGCACTCGTCAAGCTGAGGTGACAATTGCGTGGACAGGGCAATTTGGCAATGCACGTACAGTTAGACAAACAGCACAGTTAACAAATTGGGGAACGGATATTTGGAAGCAGACTGATTGGTCAGGGGGCGATGGGCAGTCAACTTGGGCTACAGAGAATCGATATGATAGTCACACTAATGACATTGATGTTTCAACTTCAGGAGAAGTGACGGCATTGAGCGCACAACAAGGGTGTGGCGTGAAAACCTACCCACTCACAACAGCTGCCGACTATACCGCATCGAGTGCAGCTGTCACATTAAATTCTGGAACGGCGTTTCTGGCTTCATCTGGAACGGATGTTGATGCAAATACAAAAGGATTGTGGCATTTGAATGATGTTTCTGGTACAGCGAAAGATGTGTCTGGAAATAATAACCATCTCACGCTGGCAGGAAATGGGACATACGGATCTGCAGCGAAATTTGCAACGGGCATTACATCTGATGGTTCTGGAGATTACGGCGCTGTTACGGATGCAGCGCAATCTGGTTTAGATATTACTGGAGCGATCACTCTTGAAGCGTGGATCAAGCAAGGTGCAACGGGAACTGGAACAGATGTGATCATGGAAAAAAATGGTGGAACTGCCGCGACAGGATCATATCAGCTGTATATGGTCAGCTCTGGTATCGCAAACACTACATTGAATTTTCGTGTGAGTAACGGAACGAGTTTTACAACCGTGACATCTGCAGCGTTTGCAATTAACACCAGCGCATGGCGACATGTCGCAGCGGTCTACAATGGAACATCAACGCTGACAATTTATTTAGATGGCGTATCTGTTGGTACAGCAGCGTTCAGCTCAACTATTTTAAATAGCGCGGCGGATTTTCGTATCAGCTCAACAGGAACGAGTGCGTTCAACGGAATGATTGATGAAGTGCGTGTTTCAGATATTGCACGATATTCCGGAAATTTCTCAGTTGCCACAACACCATTCGGCTTAAATTATTCATCGGCAAAACCAACGGTCACTCCTGTTGTTGATTATGACCCTGCGACAATTGGTCGGTGGCAGGCATTTTCTGAAACCGCAACCAAAACTCGTGACGCAGAAATTTATTATCAGTTGTCTGACGATAGCGGCGCAACATGGAAATGGTGGAATGGCTCTGCGTGGGCAACAGCAAGCACTGGAACAGATTACAATACTGCCGCAACAATCAATACAAATATTACAACTTTTTCAACCACTGCCGGAAAAATCAATTGGCGCGCATTTTTTGTCAGCAACGGTTCTGATCCGGCAATTCTTGATTCAGTGTCTTTGACGTGCGTCATGCTGCAGCAGTGGAATTATGATACGAGTGGCGATTACACAGTGGACAGCGGCATTACCGTGAGCGGTGGCGCAGCGGCGCTAACGCCAACAGGCAGTGATGTTGATGCAAACACAGTCGCGTTGTATCACATGAATGAAGCGATGAGTGGCTCGGTGCTGCAGGATTACACCGCAAACAATAATGATTTAACACCAACTGGTGTGACAAATGTGACATGGAATACAACGGGAAATTTTAACGGAGCAATACAATTTGGAGCAACAGGAGATTATTTTCAACTTGCTGGAGCAGCACAAACCGGCATGGCGCCGTCTGGCTCATTTACGATTGATGGATGGATTAAAAAATCAACCAACAGTGCTGATGATTTATTTCAGCGTTGGGGAACGGGTTTGACTACCCGCTCATATAAGCTCTCAATTAATACTTCTGGAAATCTTGTATTTCAAACAGGTGATGGGGTGACGAATACATCGCTCACGTCATCAACAACGGTAACAACAGGAAGCTGGGTGCACGTTGCTGGGCAGTTTACGCAAAATAGCCCAACAACTGGAACAATGACCATTTGGATTAATGGTGTGCAGCGTGGAAGTGTTTCGACGACGTATGGCTCTGTTGTCAGTGCGTCACAAGCTGTACTGCTGAGTAATACAGCATCTCTTGCATTCGGTGGTGCGGTTGATGAATTGCGTTTTTCAAATGTTGCGCGATATACCAGCACCTTCACACCAGAAGTCGCGCCATTTGGAAAAAGATATTCGACAGCTTCACCGACAATTCGCAATGTTGCTGCATTTTCGGCGACCGATCCAATTGCGTGGTATGGCTTTACAAGTACCCAAACAACCTTTAATGAAAGTGCGGTGAATTACCAGTTGAGTAATGATGGAGTGACATGGAAATGGTGGAACGGCTCTGCGTGGGCAACTGTCAGTAGTGCGACGCACTATAATCCTGTTGCAACAGTCAATACGAACATCAACACATTTCCATTAACAGGGAATACGCTCTATTTCAAAGCCTTTTTAGTGAGCTCTGGTTCTGATGTTGTGTCGATTGATCGTACGGAAGCGATGTACGTGCAAAATCCAGATGCCAGCGGAAGCGGTGGAGGCGGTGGGTCTGGAACACTCACCTCATCGGCGTTTAATCTCGGACGCGCAACAACGATTACTCGTGTCGAGTGGGATGAAGACGATACGCCGTGTGCAGCTGATTGTGTGATTCGTGCGCAAGTGCGAACAGCGCCAGACAACGCTGGGTCGCCAGGGACATGGACGGCGTGGTATGGTAGCTCTGGAGCGGGTACCTATTTCACTGACGGCGATTACTCAACTCCGCCTGATCAAGTGCAAAATAATCGATGGGTGCAGTATAAATTAGACCTTGACGGCACAGGCGGTGGGACGCCAATCGTCAAAGAATTACGTTTGTATTATGATCACTAAAAAACACTACAACACAGATGGCTTTACGCTTGTAGAAATTCTACTCTACGCAGCGATTGTTGCAATTATGACGACCGCTATTGCAGGAATGCTTGCGTTATCGTTGCAAGCGCGCGTTAAAAATCAGGTCATTGAATCAGTTGAGAGTGGTGCGGCAATCGTATTGAGCGATATAACAACAGCTATTCAGAATAGCCAGGCTGTCTCTCTTTCAACTGATGGGAATGGTGATGCTATTGTGACAGTTGATGTGTTTGATGCTGCCAAAGATCCGACGATCTACCAATTAGATGGGGGTGTGATGACAAAAAAAGAAGGAGCAGCCTCTCCAGTAGATATTTCGTCGTCTAATATTGCACTTGACCAGTTTGCAGTAACAGATAACACACCAGTTGGTGAGACAATGCAAGCTCTTTCCTTTAGTTTTGATGCCGCATACGCTGCTGCGAGTAGTCGTCAGGAATTTCAATACAATGCACACTACCAGTCCACTGCTCAGGTGCTTACTCCATAGTCTATGAAATACACATACACAGCTCTTAAAAATAATTCCCAAGGCTATGTACTATTATTGTCAGTGATTGTTGTTGGTGTTGTTGCTGGAAGTATCGCAGGGACAATTTTACTCTTTGGTATTGGCTCAAATCGTACTGCGCTAGCGACTCAGCAAGGAATGAATGCGCGTGAGGTTGCAAATAGTTGCGCACAAGAAGTCTTAGAGCAGTTGATTCAAGACACTGCGTATGCAGGCGGAGAAGAGCTTGTGTTTGAGAATGGAACATGCACCGTTGCTGCGGTTGGTGGTTCTGGTGATGTGAACCGAACAGTTCAAGTGACTGGTGTATCAGGTGATGCCACTCGGCGCATGGAAGTTGTTGTTACAACAGTGGGTCCGCCGATGGTTATTTCTTCATGGCAAGAGGTTTCATCGTTTTAAGTGGCTTGGTTTTATTGCATAATTTTCATTCTCTGGTATACTCCTTTTCTAGGAGTAGTCACAATTATTTTTTTATGAAATCTAAAAACACAGCAGGATTTACCTTATTGGAAATTTTATTAGTCATTGCGGCAATTGCTATTTTGGCAGGAATTGTTATTTTGGCGATTAATCCAAGTAAGCAACTAAAAGATGCGCGTAACGTTCAACGTCGTGCTGATGTCAACACCATTTTAAATGCAGTGTATCAATATAGTGTTGATAATGATGGAGCAATTCCAGCAGGTGTGACAACAAGTTCAACTGAAATTTGTTCAACTGGCGCTGCAAATTGCACAAGTGTTGTGAATTTGTCTGTCTTAACAACAAATGAAACATATTTGACTGCAATTCCACATGACCCAAATGGAAGTTGCGCTGCAAATGGCGTGTGTTATGAAATTTTAAAAACAGCAAATAACCGCATTACAGTCAGTGCGCCAGATGCGGAAGATGCAACAATTACGGTTACTCGGTAAGGCATCTTTTTTCAAGACTTGAATAAAAACGCTACTTCATGTAGCGTTTTTATATTGCGCAATTCCGCGCGAGCTCTTCCTTACGACAAGAGGTGTGGCATGGATCATATCTTCCATATCGACGTTGGCCTCTTGAGCGCTATGGCGACGCGCCTCGAGATGATCGAGGCTCACCTCGGGAAGGCTGTCGTAAAAGATAGCTACTGGGGCGAGCACGCGGCTCATCGGGCTGCGCTCGAGCTGCGCGCTGGTTGCGCGGCTCACAGGATCCGGGAATACATCCCGGGACGCGCAACTTCAGGCGAGGTCGAGGCGCAACTGCGGCTCGCTCGAGAGCTGCAAGAACAGCTCGATGCCGAAGGCTCTGGCAAGAGTCTCTGTGCCTGCGCCCGCGAGATTGTTCTCGCGCTTGAGAGTGTCACGGCAAAAGACCGTGAGACTCAGCGCACTCGGGTGGAGGACGTCCTTCGGATCGCAGATCTCACTCTTGAAGAGTTGAGGTAGTCGATTCATCGGACTGAGGGGGAACTTTTTCTATTTTAGTGGTATACTAGTGTTATGCGTTGTCCATCATGTCAAAAACCAGATACACGCGTTATTGATACTCGTCTGATTGAAGAAGGGTCATCAATTCGCCGTCGTCGTCAATGTGAGCATTGTAATTTTCGGTTTACAACAGCCGAAGAAATTGAAATTTTGACACTCCATGTAGTGAAATCAGATGGCCGCGAAGAAGCCTATGACCGTGAGAAGCTGCTCTATAGCATGAAGCTGCCATTGAGTAAACGACCAGTGTCGACTGCGCAATTTAAAAAAGTCTTTCACCTTGTTGAACAAGACATTCAATCAGAAGCAAAGAATGATCGAATCACGACTGAAAAAATTGGTGACATTGTAACAAAATCGTTGAAGAAACTTGATAAAGTTGCGTATATTCGGTACGCATCTGTCTATCACGCATTTGATGACCTCAATGCCTTTGTTGAAGAAGTAGAAAAAATATCTCATAAACGAAAACGTCCCAATAAAAAATAATATGCAATGGCACAAACGACCCAAAAAAGAATTTAATCCAAAAAAACATCTTGGAAAGATTCATGTCTATACCGGCGATGGAAAAGGGAAGACTTCCGCAGCACTTGGCGTGTTGCTTCGAGCGGCTGGGCAAAATATGAAGGTGAGTATGGTTCAGTTATTTAAGGGCCATAAAGATGCTGGTGAATTGATCGCGCAGCAATTACTTGGTCCAGATGTAGAGATTGTTCAATTTGGGACGACTGATCCTGTTGATCTACAAAACCCCGCAGCAATGGATTTGTATATTGCAGGACGCGCGTTAGAATACGCTCGTGAAAATATGCATAGTAACCGACCAGATATTTTAATTCTTGATGAGTTTAATCCTGCGCTCGCAAATGGCATTATCGATTTGAAAGAATTTCTTGAATTTTTAGATCATAAGCACCATAACACAGAGGTGATTATTACTGGGCATAGCGCTCCACCAGAAATCTTAAATGCTGCTGATCTTGTGACTGTTATGCGGGCCACAAAAGGCGCTGTGGACGATTGGGATGCGTTTGAGCCACGCATGGGAGTTGAGCATTAAAACCCTATTATCCAGCTATTTTGTGTTTATACAGAATCAGCACCACTATATATAGTGGTGCTTTGTTTTTCTTATCCACTTATCCACAAGAATCAGAATATTGTGACCAACTGGTGGCTATGATACAATATGCAAGCTCTCAGCATAAACACTATATATAGTAATAAATAGCAATATTTCATACTACATATAGTGTTTACAACTAATAACAAATAAACAGACACAACAATTATGTCATACGAACTTACCGGCCTTCGAGAAAAAGTGTTCTTTGATCGCTATGTCCGAAAAGATGAAGCAGGAAAACGGATTGAAGATAAACCAGAGCAAATGTGGGCACGCGTTGCCAAAGCAATTTCATTGAACGAAAAATCTGAATCTCAAGAATTTTGGGAAAAGAAATTTTACGATGCACTCGATGGTTTTAAGTTCGTTCCAGGTGGCCGTATTTTAACTGGTGCCGGTGTTGATGCTGAGCTGACATTTTATAACTGTTATGTGATCCCATCTCCAGAAGATTCTCGTGGTGGTATTTTTGAATCTGTTCGCACGATGGTTGAAATCATGTCTCGTGGTGGCGGTGTCGGTGTAAACATTTCAACATTGCGTCCTCGTGGTGCGTATGTCAAAGGTGTAAGTGGAACAGCATCTGGTGCGGTATCATTTGGTGGATTGTATTCATTCGCAACTGGTTTAATCATCCAAGGTGGTTCACGTCGTGGAGCGTTGATGTTAATGCTTAATGATGATCATCCAGATATTGAGGAGTTCATTACAGTAAAACGAACCATGGGATTGATCACAAATGCGAATCTTTCAATCGCAGTGTCAGACCGTTTCATGGAAGCAGTAGAAAATGATGCTGATTGGGATTTGCAATGGGAAGGTAAAGTGTACAAAACAATTAAAGCGCGCTACCTCTGGAATTTGATTTGTGAATCTGCATGGGCATCTGGTGAGCCAGGACTCGTGTTCATGGAGCGTTACAACAAAGAATCAAACAGTTGGTACTTTGAAAAAATTATCTGTGTAAACCCATGTGGTGAACAAGGACTTGGCGCATGGAACGTGTGTAACCTTGGTGCGGTAAACCTTGCAGCATTTGTAAATGATGAAGGTGTGTTAGACCGCCAAGCGTTGAAAGAAACAGTTCGTACATCAATCCGATTCCTCGATGACGTTATTGATTCAACTCCATATTTCTTTGAAGAAAACAAAGAAGCGCAGATGAACATTCGTCGAACAGGTCTTGGAACAATGGGCCTTGCTGATGCGTTGATTAAATCGAAGATTGTCTACGGTTCAGATGAAGCGGTTGCATGGTGTGAAGATGTCTATGGTTTGATTCGCGATGAAGCATATCGCATGAGTGCGGAAATTGCTGAAGAAAAAGGTGCGTTCCCGAAATTCGACAAAGAGAAGTTCATGCAAGGGAAGTTCATTCAACGGTTGCCAGATGATGTTCAAGATTTAATTCGCAAGAACGGTATCCGTAATGGGCTATTGCTTACACAAGCGCCAACTGGAACAACAAGTATTTTGGCAGGTGTGAGTTCAGGTATTGAACCAGTCTATGATTTCGCATTTAAACGAAAAGATCGTTTAGGTGAACATATTGTCTACCATCCTCTCTATGAAGAATGGCAGAAAGCAAACCCAGAGGCGACAGATGAAACACGCCCAGCATACTTTGTTGGTGCGAAACAGTTGAGCCCACTGGAACATGTGAAAATGCAAGCGGTCGCACAAAAATACACTGACTCTTCAATTAGTAAGACAGTAAATGCACCAAACGATCATACCCAAAAAGAAGTACAAGATTTGTACATGCAAGCGTACAAAATGGGTTGTAAGGGTGTGACATATTATCGAGATGGTTCACGTGATATCTCAGTACTTGATTCATTGGATGAGAATGACAAAAAGAAAGAAGCGAAAAAAGTAGACGCAGCGGCATCAGCTCCAGTTGAAGCAGCGGCATCAGTTGCAGCTCCAGCAGCGCAAACAACAAGTGCTCCAGTGCCAACTCCACGCCCTGACGTTGTTGCAGGTGCGACATACAAAGTGAAGACTGGTTATGGAACAATGTATGTTACAATCAATCATGATGAAGCTGGAAAACCATTTGAAGTGTTTGCGACAATCGGAAAAGCCGGTGGAGTCTTCCAAGAAGAATCAGAGGCAATTTGCCGTTTAGTGTCTCTTGCGCTTCGATCAGGAATTTCTGTTGAAACAGTGATTGATCAAATCAAAGGAATTCGTGGACCAATGCCAACATGGACAAAGAATGGCCAAGTGCTCAGTGTTCCAGATGGTATTGCGCAAATTTTGCAACAACATCACTCAAGTGCAAACACACAAATGCAATTACAGTTTGCTGAAAGTGCAAAACAGTTAGTCGCAAATGGTATGGCGAAAGAGAATGGAAGTGCTCCAGCAGCTCCTGTGGCAACACATGCAGAAACAGAATCAACAACTGTGAGCGTGACTGTAACAGAACAAAAGAAAACATCTATTGCAGACACTGGTTTTGCTCCAGAATGCCCAGAATGTAGCGCAACGCTTACATTGCAAGAAGGGTGCATGACATGTATGTCTTGCGGATACAGTAAGTGCGCATAGGCAGCGCTTGCGGGGAAGTGTCTTTGGAGAGTTTGGACTGTCGCCAAACAGTCTCCAATAGACACATTCCCCTTCGCGCCATAATTATTTTTGAGTGCGGAAGGGAAGTTGTCTACGCAAAAACAATAAGAAGATCGTAGATCTTCCCGTAAGAGAGCTTGCGAACGTCGGGTTTTTGCGAGACAATTCCCTAGAAGCACTCACAAGATATACATGAATACAGATCAATTATTACAGGAGGTGCGCGCGGTCGTGGGGGAGCAGCGTGCTTTGCTGTATGAGCGTGAGCTCGCAACGCTTCCGACTCACCGTGAGGTAATGCATCAAGTTATTGCTCGACTGCCAAAAAATCACAAAATATTATTTGTTGATAATTCTATTCCACTCACAGATGAGCAACAAGCACAACGTGAGGTGGTGAGTAAAGCACAACACGCAGCGCATGCGGTTTCCGAATGCACAACGCCAGGAAATACAAATACTGCACAACGCTTAAAAAGTATGTTTGGGTATGAAGATGAGTCTGATGTACGTGCGGTTGTGTGGCATGCGCCATTTGAAACACCTGTGACGTCACTTGATGATATTACGGCGATTATTTTATCTGGCTCAGGAGCAATGGTAACAGATCATGAAACAACTCCATGGATGCAACGTGAAATGGCAGTGATTCAAGAAGCAGCGGAGCGGAAGATTCCTGTTTTCGGCATTTGCTTCGGTCACCAGATTATGGCGCAAGCGATGGGTGGGCAAGTGGATTGGATGGTTGATTCCGCAGGTGAGCGAACAATGGAGCTTGGTCCGGCAGCCGCGACAATAACACCTGAAGGATTAGTAGATCCATTATTTGTAGACGTTGCTGATGAGCGCCAGCAATTCACTATTCAAGCGACTCACTCACAGCACGTGACTG